>JBGSMZ010000158.1:0-19310 GCA_041739845.1 Myxococcaceae bacterium | reverse complement strand
GCTTGTTCGAGAACGAGGGCGCGCGGGTCTCCATTCCGTGCGACGGCCTCTGCACTGATGCCGCTCTTGGCGACGAGTGCCGCAAGCTGCTCTTCTGCCTTGTCGAGGTACTGGTCGCGCAGAAGCTCCATCGTCTCTCGCGGCAGCTCCACAAACTCTTCGTACGGCACCGAGGCCGCCGCAAAGGCGGTGATTTTGGCTTTCGGTGCGATTCGCGCGGCGGCGGTCAACGCGGCGGTGGAATCGAGGGAAACGTCGACGGCAGCGACGAGGTGCTTCCACTCGACTGTCGATTGGGCGCGAACGACGAGCACCGGAACAGCGGAGCGGCGAAGGATTTTTTGCGCCGTCATGCCAATCATGGAGGACCCGCTTATGGAACGGTGTCCGGTTCGCCCGATGACAATGAGTTCGACGTTGTTTTCGGCGGCGAAGGCTACGAGCGTGAGTGCCGAATCCCCTTCGGTAATTTGGGTCGCGAGCGTTACTTTCTTTCCGGCGGCGCTTCGATCGAGGAGCGCTCTGGCATTTTGTGCATCTTTTGCGAGCATGTTCTTGGCGAACTCTCGCGCATGCCGATTGAGATCTCCCCCTATTCCCTCAGGAATGGCTCGCAGGAGCGTGACCGTTGCTTTGGCGCTCATCGGGAGCGTGAGCGCCCTCTCGAGCGCAAGCCGAGAACCCGTTGAGATGTCAATACCTACCGCGATATGCGCAAACGGGTCGCTCCGCACCGAGGAAGTGTACAACCGGCCAGCGGATCTGCACACCGTGAAGATCCGCTATCGCCGATGCGCCAGGAGGAGAAAGGACTCCTTCCCGCTGTGCCGGTAGCCAATCCGAAAGGGAAGTGGGCGCGAAATATTCTGGCTCCAGGCTTCTGCCATGTCCGCCTGAAGACGGTTCGCAAACGGTCCCGTAGGAGCCGAGAGGCGTCCAAAGTACGCAAAGTGCCAGAGGTTCGAAGGAAATAACCGGTAGGGAATTCCGCTGTCATCCTGAAGAATCGTCGTGCAAGTTTTTAGGAGGAAGTCGCGCGGGTAGTCAAAATGGTTGTCTGACAAAATGTAGGAGGCGGCCTTGAGCAGGCAATTGGCGGGAGCGAGCTGCGAAAGAAAGGCGAAGTATCCGCTCGACCCCTGAGCGACCTCATTCGAAAGGTCGAGGCGCACATAGTAGAGTTCGCGTCGCAGCTGGTCTTGGTTGCGTTGGAGGATGATTTTCCAACCGCCCGCAGTGGTCGGCGCTCCGGGAAGCGCTGCAACAGTGTTTTCCTCACCTGCCGGACCAAAGGTCAGTGGGGATGCAGCGACGATGTGTTCGCCGTTGCGCGCGAGCATGACCAAGAGAACTGGAATGACTCCGCGCAGCGGTGATCGAAGGAGATCGACGCTCATTCGACTCGTAATGAAGAAGCTATCTCGAAGAATGCTTCCAATAGAAAAGCGAACACTGGAGAGCGCAGCTTCAATCTTTTGGGGTGAAAGAGTCCGCAGGTCCGAAGACAACACGCCAGCGCGCTCAAGGCCGCCGAGCACAAGCACTGGCGCATCGGGGTAGAGAACGTCAGCGGTAATCGCGTCAGGGCCGCCAAAAAAGTAAATCAGCGGGCGCGTGGAATCGATGGCGTTGGCGAGCTCGACTTCTTCCCAAGCACGCATTGGCACGAGTCGGTCCTTCTCGAAGGCAACCCACGCGCGGTCCATCGCCAGAGCGTGTGCGCGCCAACTCGGGAGGCGCTCGAGTTCGGCGTAAATTCCCGTGGGGCCACCGGTCATCCCTGCGAGGAAGCGCGCCTGGGCATCGATGGCATTCCAAGCCACGGAAACTTTAGACCTGGGAGCAGCCTCAGGTAAAACGCGCCCCTGGCCACGGAAACGGGGCACTTGCTCTGCGTCGTTCGTGCTTTCCGTGAGGGAATCCTCGCGCGCCTCTTTGAGCGGAGGCGCTTGCGCAAGGCAAGCGGTCGCCAGGCCAATCGCCGTGAGTCCGGCAGCGCGCGCAGTTGCTCGGCCAAACGTATTGAACCTGTTGGGACGCTCGGGCATCATAGTCGTTTCCACTTCCTCTCCTGATTCCACCCTTTTTCCGTACTTGGTCACCAATGGCCGAACCAGACTACATCTCCGTGCGCGGCGCCCGTGAGCACAATCTCCGCGGCGTCTCTCTCGATATTCCGAAGAAAGAGCTCGTCGTCTTTACAGGCGTCTCTGGCTCCGGAAAGAGTTCCCTCGCATTCGACACTCTCTACGCGGAAGGGCAGCGTCGGTACGTCGAATCGCTTTCTGCTTATGCGCGGCAATTCTTGGGTCAAATGGAAAAACCCAAATACGAAACCATTCGCGGTCTTTCTCCGACGATTTCCATCGAACAAAAAGCCGCGAGCAATAACCCGCGCTCGACGGTTGGTACGGTGACCGAGGTCCACGACTATCTTCGGGTGCTGTTTGCAAATATTGGCATTCAACACTGCACGAGTTGCAAGAAGCGCGTTGGCAAACAATCGGCGCAGCAAATCGTCGACGAATTGGGCAAAGCCCCAAATGGTGCCAAAATTGTTCTTTTGGCTCCCATCATCGTCAACCGGAAGGGCGAACACAAGAACATCATCGATGATGCACGCAAGCGCGGCTTTTCTCGGGCGCGCATCGACGGACGGATTCGCGGGCTCGACGAAGACATCGTGCTCGATAAGAAGAGCAAGCACGACATCGCACTGGTCGTGGATCGGCTCGTTCTCAAGGGAGATATTCGTTCACGGCTCACTGATTCCGTTGAACAGGCGCTTCGCGAAGGCAAGGGCGTTCTCATCGTCTCCGACGAGCATGGCGCAACGTCTTCGGACCGAACCATGAGCGAGCTCAATGCTTGCCATGACTGCGGACTTTCGTTCTCAGAACTTACACCAGCCTCGTTCTCTTTTAATAATCCCGTCGGCATGTGTGTGGATTGCAGTGGTTTGGGAACGCGGGCGGAAATGGATCCGGATCTCATCGTCCCCGATCGCAGCAAGTCGATTCGCGATGGCGCGGTCGAAGTATGGGCATCCGGGGTCGCCCGTGGCGAGGGCTATACTTCAGACCTCGTCGATTCGATTGCTACAGCTTTCCAGCTCGACCTCGAAACGCCATGGGAAAAGCTTCCCAAGAAGCAAGTCGACATCATCCTTTACGGTGCCGAGGGAAAGTCGGTGAACATGAAGTGGGGGCAGGTCAAGTACAAGGTTGCTTGGGAAGGCCTGGTCAACAAGCTGTGGAAAAGTTTCCAGTCCACTGGCTCTGAGATGGCAAAACAGTACTACATGAAGTTTCTTTCCACGAAGCCATGCCCCAGTTGTGGCGGCGAACGGCTCAAACCAGCGTCTCGTGCAGTCCGTGTTCATGGAAAGACGATCGTCGAAGTGTCTCAGTTGAGCATTGCCGATGTGCTCACGTTTTTCCGGACGCTTCCGCTCACCAAGTCCGAAGCGACGATTGCGGAAGAATTGCTTAAAGAAATTACGAGTCGTCTTTCCTTCCTTGCGAACGTCGGGCTTGACTACCTTTCCCTCGATCGCGGTGCAGCCACGCTGTCTGGCGGAGAAACGCAACGGATTCGCTTGGCCTCCCAGATGGGGAGTGAACTGACCGGCGTCATTTACATTTTTGACGAACCGTCGATCGGTCTCCACCAACGCGACAACGGACGCCTCTTGGAGACCCTTAAAAAGCTGCGGGATTTGGGAAACTCGGTGTTGGTCGTCGAGCACGACGAAGAAACGATGGAAGCTTCCGACTGGCTTGTCGATTTTGGACCCGGTGCGGGAGAACTTGGAGGCACTGTGGTCGCTTCCGGAACCCCCAAGGAAGTCATGGCGAATGGGAAGAGTCTTACTGGGGCCTACCTCTCCGGACGACGGGTCATTGAAATTCCGGATGTGCGGCGAGCGCCCAGCACTGCAAAGGTCGTCATCAAGGGTGCACGGGAAAACAACCTTAAGGGTATTGACGTAGAACTCCCGTTGGGGTTGTTCATCGCAGTGAGCGGTGTGTCCGGCGCTGGAAAGTCGACGCTCATCAACGACATTCTGTATCCGGCGCTCGCGCGACACTTCCACGGTGCGCGTCAAGCGCCGGGGCGCCACGATGCAATCCTTGGATTAGATTTGATCGACAAAGTTATCGACATCGATCAACGTCCGATTGGACGAACACCCCGTTCCAACCCAGCGACCTACACGAAAGTGTTCGATGCCATACGCGAAGTGCTTTCGCAAACCCAAGAGGCGCGAACGTACGGCTATACGCCAGGACGCTTCAGTTTCAATGTAAAGGGTGGGCTCTGCGAGGCCTGTGAAGGGGATGGCGTCAAGAAGGTGGAGATGCACTTCCTCGCCGACGTATTTGTCCCCTGCGAAGTGTGTGGATCCAAGCGATTCAACGAATCAACGCTTCGCATTCGCTACAAAGGGAAGAACGTCGCCGAGATGCTTGAAATGTCGGTTTCCGAAGCGAAGGCACACTTCGCGGTGCATCGCGATGTGATGCGGGTACTTCAAACGCTTGATGATGTTGGTTTGGGCTACCTGCACTTAGGTCAGCCGTCGCCGACGTTGTCCGGCGGGGAGGCGCAGCGCATCAGGCTCTCCCGCGAACTTGCCAAGGTGGCGAGCGGTAAAACGCTCTACATTTTAGACGAACCAACGACGGGCCTTCACTTCGAAGACGTGCGAAAACTCCTCGCAGTATTGAATCGCTTGGTCGACGCAGGGAACACGGTGGTCGTGATTGAGCACAACTTGGATGTCATTAAGTGCGCCGATTGGGTCATCGACCTGGGTCCTGAGGGCGGCGCCAAGGGCGGCGAAGTACTCGGCGTAGGCACCCCGGAAGACCTGGCGGGAGTTTCGCGCAGCTATACCGGGTACTACCTCAAACAATCATTGGGTAGGCATCGCGGTGGGCGTCGCGCTTCACGGATGGCAGGCTAGGCTTCATGCTTCCCTATCTAGAGCCTCCAATCCTTCGAATCGGCGGTGGCCTCGAACTCAACGCTTTTGGAATCCTCGCGGCGACGGGAGTTGGGGTGGGTGCCGCCATTGCGCGTCGTGCGGCGCGCGACTACTGGCCGGGCAACAGTTGGCCCCTGGTGGGCGTTCTTGCGAAAGCGGCTGGTTTGGGTCTCCTCGGCGCCCATGCCATGCACGTGCTGCTCTACCACCCTGAAGTATTGCACCGCGAAGGCGTGAGCGCGCTCCTGCATATCTGGGACGGGCTATCGTCCATGGGCGGCGTGTTGGGAGCGATGGCAGGAATCGTGTGGCACCTGCGCAGTCAAAACGTGCGCGTGATGCCATACCTCGACGCCATTGCTCTCGGGGGAGCTCCCGCGTGGGCACTGGGGCGCGTCGGCTGCGCCCTGGTGCACGATCATATTGGACGCCCAAGCCACTTTCTGCTCGCGGTAAACTTTCCGAGCTCCTTGGGCGGCCCTCGTCACGACCTTGGGATCTATGAGGCGCTGGTCCTCTTCGGAATCACAGCGATCCTCTTTCTCGCTGCCCGCCGGCGGCCCCCTGAAGGACGATTGATGGGCTTGTTGATCGTCCTCTACACCCCGAGCCGGTTCGCTCTCGACTTCTTGCGCGCTGACGACTTGCCCTTTGTGGACGCGCGCTACTTCGGGCTCACACCGGCGCAGTACGTGGCGCTGGTCCTCATCCCCGTAGGTCTTTGGCTCTTGCTTCGCTCGGCGCCATCGGTCAGGCTCCTCGCTGAAGCACCGACTGGGGACGGTTGACACCGGCGACGGCGGTTCCTATATCCCCGTCGAGTTCGGGAAGCGTAGCTCAATTGGCAGAGCAATGGACTCTTAATCCATAGGTTGAAGGTTCGATTCCTTCCGCTTTCAAGCGTACGCGGATGCCTAGGGGCAGATGGCGTAACTGGTAGCCGCGCCAGACTTAGAATCTGGTTCCTCGCGGAGTGGGGGTTCGAGTCCCCCTCTGCCCAATGAAGTCTCTGGCTGTTCGATGCTCCAAAGCGGGCGATGAAAAGGTCAAATCGAGAGGCGAAGCAGTACACCGCCAAGCGCGACGGGTGGGAGCTGCAATGGTTTGAGCGTCGTCATGAGCGCGGCACCGGTTCCAGGGCTCGTGAGGTCCTGGAGCGCAGACAGCGTTTGAATTTGTTTTCCGCTCAGCGTGAAGCGAAGCTGTCCACCAGTGTTTCCGTACAGGGCCGCGGCAAAGAGCTGGACGTTCAAGTAGGAAAGCACGCGAAATGTCACATCGATGCGTGTCATCGCTGACGGCTCGCTGATGATGACAATGTTGTTCAGGCTTACCGAAATCCAATCGGCTCCCGGTACCGACGTTGCAAGGAGTCCGACCGCCAGATTGTGCTGGCCACCGTAAAGCGAAACCGACTGGATCGGGTCGAGCGATACGCCGAGCACCGACGGGGCAAAGGTCTGAAGCTGGTATCCGACCGGGCTGGTGAAGCCAGCTGGGTTATAGAAATACTCCGCGAAGAGAATCGCTGCGTTCTTGTCGGTATAGTTGAATTGCCAGCTTGCTCCTCCCGAGACCTGGACGAAGATACCATTGGGCCGGTAAGGCTCCACCCCGGAAAGCTTTTCGAGGAAGTTGTCGGCGTCAATGCCGTCAGGGTATCGAAAGAGAACAAAATCGCGCGCATCGCGAAATGCAACCTCACCATAGATATCGATCGGGCCTAATCCTGAGGAAATGTCGACTTCATAGCGAGGCCGACGCCCTTGCTGCCACACGCCGCCCACTCCAAGTTCTGCTGGCCCGAGGACAAACTCGCCGCGTATGGCGCCCCCGAGTTGACCAAAGGTGATTCCGTTGCTCCCGGTGGTCACTGCGCCAAGGAGCCCATAGGCGTAAAAATTCCAACCCAAAGACTCCACGGGAATCTGCACTTTTATCATGTCCACACCCAATCGGGTGTCGAAGGGGTTGAAGGCGTCACGCGGGCGGCTGTTGAGAAAGTCGGAGGGGTACCAGATGCGTGAAACCCCCCACCGTGTCTTCTGCCGCCCAACAGTAAGGAAAACGCGGTGCGCAATGTCAAAGCTCACCCAAAGTTGATCGAGTGCGACAGAGGGATTGTCCGTCGTCGCTTGCGTAAGTCCAGCGACATTTGCAGAGTTGACCGCCGTGGTGTTGGTTGATGCTGCGTTCGAAAGCCGCGTCGGGTCGAATTGCAAACGCGCTTCGACGAACCCGCGCAAGCGATCATTTGGGCGACCATCCAAGTAAGCGTCAAAAAGAAAGGGAGCGCTGAATGCGGCTTGCGAAAATGGTTGCCGTTCGCGCCAGAACCCTTGGCCATAGAGAAGGAGGCTTCCGCCAACCTTGAGCGCGTCAGATTTAACTTCCCCAGTATCAAACTTGGATCTTTCCGAGGTTCCGGTCAGCGCTCTTTGGTCACGAAGCGAACCCCCGCTCGGCGAGCTAGCCTGCTCAGGAGCGTCGACTGGAGCCGAGCGCACTGGCTCGAGACCCGCGTCAGCCTCGGGAGCACCAAAGAGCGCATCTTCACGAGAAGTTTGTGCGTTTGCTTCCGCAGACCAAACTCCGATTCCAATCAGCAACAATCCCATCGTTTGCAATCTGCGCACACAATCCTCCGCTCTGGGCCAGCGCTCGACGTGCAAGAGCGCCGCGTGATGGGTGCCCGGGAGTTCATCGGCTCTTTGATTCCAGCCACGCTTTCGTAAACAGGTTGCCCTCCAAAGGGCTCAAATCGACTGCCTTGAATAACACCAAGGTGGAATTCGATCTTTCGACTTCATCGAAGATGCGAATTTCCTTTGGAAACCAGACGTCCGCCTTTTTCGAGGACGAGTAGAGCTTCTCCCACTTCGGATAGTAGGCGGTGCGCATCAAGCGACCGGAGAGCGCGAACTCCTGCCGCTTGAGAAGGTTATGGGTTGACTTGTCAAACCAAAGCTTAATTTGCGGGTAAGCGACGTCGACACTGCTTTTCACATGCAAATCAAGGCAAAACGTCTCAAAACGACCGAGCTTCTCGTCACCACAAAAAACGGGGGTGTACTCTTCGGCCAGGCGAGATTGGTCAAAGTCGCTTCGGCGGGAATTGGTTCCTCCGATGCGCTCCCGATCGGTCGTTCGCTCCCACTTGCCAGTCCCAGGGTCATAGCTCCAGAGGTTCTTGTCGAGGCGCAGGTAGCCCTTGCCTTCTTCGCTCTTTGGCTTCGTTGTAAGCAACATGAACTTCTCATCGACATCGCGGCGATAGACCAACAGTTCGCGCACAATATCGGCCTTCTCTTTTTCCTTTTGCTCAATGTACGCGAGCGCCTTGTAGTCTCCGGTATTGCTTTGCCGCAGGTCCGTTTCTTTGAGGACGGACAGCATCTCTTCTGATGACATTGCGACAGCAGCCGTCCCATGGAGTGCAAGGAGCGTGACGATTAACAAGCGTAAAGGTCGATGCATTTGTGAATCCCTATCCAAGGTGTGACATTGCCGTGACCGGCTTCAACCGTGCGGCGCGACGGCTTGGTCCAAGCGAAACAAGGGTGATTGTCCCAGTGACAAAAAGAAGCGCAAAAAGAATCCATCCTCGGGTCGGTAGCACTTCGAGTCTGCTGCTCATCAAAATCAACTGTGCCCCTTCGGGCAGTGGGATTCGCGCAGCGGTGATGGCATAGGCAATAGTCACACCGGCGAGGACGCCAAGGATCGTTCCTACCGCCCCAAGCAAAAAGCCCTCACTCAGAAACATCGAGAGAACGGTTCGCCGCTGCATTCCAACAGCGCGAAGCGTCCCGATTTCACGAGTCCTCTCGCGAATCGCAATGGCCATAACGTTGGAGATGCCGACGGAGATGAGGACCACGAGGATCAGAACCACCAACGTAAATGCGAAACCGATGAGCGTAATCGCCCAGTTTACAAAGGAGACTTCGTCCTTCCAATTGGTCACGTCGAGCTTTTGACCCGTCCAGGCCTGCCGATTCACCGTGTCGAACTTCATGAAAAAGGAGCGCGGGTCCTGGTCCATCAATAAATAGCCGTTCGCGACGAGCATGTTCCGTACTTTGTCCTCGACTAGGGAAATCTGGGTGCGGTCTTTGAGATGGAGCTGGATGACCCCGGTGCTTGAGTCATTGAGTTGGTAGAGCCTTCGAATAGTGTCCTCACTGACGAAAGTGTTCCACGCCGAGAGCAGACCCATGTCGGCTGCAATCGCGACTACGGTGACGTCGAGGGTGTTGTTGACTCCCCGAGGTGTTGGCGCAAGGACCGTGACGCGGTCACCCACCTTCACTGCGAGCTTCTTTGCCTGCGTTTCAAAAAGAACGATGCCACTCTTCGACTTGAGTGCGTCGAGCGCCCCAGCGCGGAGCTGAACAATCTTTCGAAAGCCAACTTCCTGGTCGATGTCGATCCCGCTGATACCGAGCTGCGCAGAATTGGTTTCGGATACGATTTTGGCCCAACCACGTCCGCGCGTCACAATGTAAGAGGCCTCAGGAATCTTTTCCTTGATGAGTGCTACAATCCTCTCATAGTTCGTCACCAGCGGCGCACTTTGGCTTAGGCTTGTCTTGTAGAAGCCTCCGACGTTGATATCTCCGCTCATCAATGTCGTGGCGGCCCGCAAAAGCGTGCCTTCCATCGCAGTAAAAACGCCGGCGAGCAACACCATGAGTGCGGTGACCGCCGCAATGATCGCGACGAGGAGCGCTGAGCGCAGCCTATGTTGCAACAGATTGCGTGCAGCGATGAGCCAGTTGATTGGGCTTAAGAGGTTCATAGGTTTACTCGTCGGCTTGCATAGCGCGAACCGGAGCGACGCGCGTTGCGATGAACGCCGGGACGATCGTCGAGAATATGGCGACGAGGAGCGTCAGACCAAGCGCTGCGACGACGTTGCCGACAGTGAGCTCCGGCAAGAGCTTTGGGCCGGAAAAGAAGAAATACGCCATCTCGTTTGGTGCGGGGATTCCAAAATGGTGAATCAAGGCTACGATTCCTGCGCCCGCGGCAACGCCAAGGATTCCAAAAAAAGACGCGAGGACGACGGTCTCCAAGAGAACCATTGTCAAAACGGTTCTCTTTTGCGCGCCAATCGCGCGCAAGGTACCGAAAACCTGGGTTCGTTGAATAGCAGCCATCATCATGGCATTGTTGATGATTACCAAAGCAACCAAGAAGATGATGAGCGCGATAAAAAGGACAATGCCCTGGAGAAAGACGATCAACTGCCCAAGCGTACCCGCAGCAGTCTGCCAGGTAATTGCAGCCACATGCAAACCTTGATCCATGGACAGCTTGTCAATCTGCCCAATCGTTGACTGAATGCGAGTGGGGTCTCGAAGGATGATGGCGGCGCTCAGAGCAACGCCGGATTCAATCTCCTCTTCCGTATAGGTGCGGTTGAGGAGGTCGTCGATGCGCTGAAGTCGATTGTGCCCAGCGAGTTCCTGGTCCGCCGTGATAGTTCTGGAATCCACAGTAGCGGTGGCTCCCGTGTTGTCCGCTCCGAAGAGTTCGCTTTCGGCGTTTGCACGGGTGACTTGCTTGGCGCCGGTAGCCTCTTTGATGCGCGCGAGTTCCTCTTTCTTGTCGGTCGTCATGTACCCATACAAATCGCGAAAACTCATCAAATCCATCATCGACATTGCACCAGCCAGCGGTGACTTTTCGATACCCTTGAATGCAAACGTTCCGTACACTTTGACATTGACCGTTTGCGCAGAGCCGGATTTAGAAAAAGACTTGATGGTAAGTATATCTCCGATACGCACTCGGTAGAGCGTCAGAACGGGAGCCATCTTGTCGTAAAAGTACTGGTAGCGGGCGCGGAAATTGTCGTCGTTGGTGTTGAAAAACGCGTCGAGCAACGCGCCGAGATCGGCCTCTTCGGAATGCAAAAGAGCGCGCAGGCCGGAGGCAACGCGCTCCGTCTCGACGGCGTCGAGTTGAAGAAGGATGTCACTCGTCTGCTCGCGGTTCTCTTTGACCCAACGGCGCAGGTCTGGGTCGGTGGTGATTCGCTTCCCGTCGGCGAGGGCGTCGCGAATGAGGTCGAGGCGTCGCGCTTGCTTGAGCTTGAGCTGATCTTCGTAGAGAAACTTAGGAATCAGGAAGCCCCGGTGTCCTGTGGGGACCGCCGTTCCATCGACGATCTCCATTCGATCAAACACGCGTCGGAACGCATCGAGGTCCGTCCCCAGATAGCCGATGTAGAGGAGCTGCGCGTCCGTGACTTGGGGAGCGATCCGATTTTCAAGATACTCGAGCGCTTCGTTTGGATGCGCTTGAAATCCGTTCCAGAACGCGTCTTCAGAAACGCGCGCCAGGGCCGCAGCGGCATCTTTGTCGATGGCATCGTCGCTGAGTATTTCCTTGGAGCGCAGCGCGGTTGTCGAAAGCACCTTGATGATTTGGCGGACATGCGCCACTTGAATGCCTATGCGCTTGTCGAGTTCTGAGCTGGGAAGGGCATTCAGGTCTTCTCGAAGGCTCGTTTGTGTCTTGGCGCGAACGAGGTCGCGCAACTTCTCGAGCGTTACATCGACAATGTTCCCTGTGGTAATGACGGCGTTGTCAGTGCCCATTGGTACGACGGCTGCTATTTGAGGGAGGCCCAGGAGCGCCGCTTTGACTTGTGGAAAGTTGGTCATCGGCGTGAGATCCGGGGCGCCTCCGGTGAGATCTCCGTAGAGGGCGACTTTGTCTTTGGAGGTCGAATTGTAGACTTGGATGTGGCCGGAGATAGAGCCAACGACTGAGCGTGCCATCGACTTGCTGATGCTTTGCAAGAGCGCCCCAAAAACAACAAAGAACATCGTGCCAGAAAGTATCAAGAGACCAATGGCTATGTTCATGCGGCTGGCGACCAAGTTGCGCAGCGCCAGCTGAAGCAGCAGCTTGAAGCGAGCCGTCACGGCGTAACCTGAGAGACTGCGCTCTGAAGTTCCGCTATCGCGTGATTGATCGCTACCGCCGGAGCTTCGCGCCCCGTGATTTGGCCATCGGCGAGTCGTATGACCGCGCTTGCATGGCTCATCACTTTGAGGTCGTGAGTGGAGAAAATGAAGGTGGTTCCGCGCGACTCGTTGAGTCCTCGCATCAATGCAAGAATGGAATTGCCGGTGACGGAGTCGAGATTGGCCGTCGGCTCATCGGCAAGGACAATCGAAGGATCGGTGACAAGTGCGCGAGCGATCGCTACCCGCTGGCGTTGTCCCCCAGAGAGCTCATTGGGCCGATGTTTTGCGTGCGTATCCAAACCCACCTGCTCAAGGAGGCTCAGGACAAGCTGCTTGCGCTTCGCAGTGGAATCTCGATTGAGAAGGAGAAGCGGGAGTTCGACGTTTTGGAAGACCGTAAGCACGGAGACCAAGTTGAAGGATTGAAAGATGAAGCCAATGGTACGAAGGCGCAGGTCGGTGAGCTTGCGCTCCTTGAGCTTCGCGGTGTCCTGGCCCGCCACTTCGACCAGGCCGCTCGTCGCAGTGTCGACGCATCCGAGCAGATTGAGCAAAGTGGTTTTGCCACTGCCAGATGGCCCGGCGATAGAAACAAAGTCGCCCTTGTTCACCTCAAGCGAAACGCCGCGAAGGGCGGGTACGACCGTATCGCCAAGGCGGTACTCCTTGACCACATTCTCAAGCTTTACGATGGGGCTCATGGACAGGCTGCATAGCGCATCGCCGAGCCCAAGAAAACCGCTAGCGGTTTCCTTGGACGCGCCCGGGAATTCTTAAAACAGATCCTTAAGGGAATGGGGCTGGAGTGTGGTCCTATTTGCAGCTTGTGGGGTCGTTGACGAGCGCTTTCACAGGTGCGGAAAAGGATTCCGAAGACCCCAGCGCGGTTACAAACGCGCGCCAGTCATCGTTTTGGGCATTTCCTGCGAGCCGCCATGCACCGCATATAAAGCTTGCAAAACTGCTGTAGGAAGGATTGATGACTTGCAGGCGCGCTCCAACCGCTGGCAAGGCACCCTTATCTTTCAGGTTCGTGATTGCGCTGAAGACAAGGCTGAGGCGCGAGATGGTTGTCACCGTGGGAAGCTGGCTTCGAAAGAACGCTGTCCACGCCGCAAGCTCGCCTGCGGGTATGGAGCTGTAGCGCCCACCACGGGTGACGACATGATTGCGTAATCGACGGATGATACTCGTTCGAATTAGAAGCGTTGGTGCCTTGGCGAGTGCGGCGGTGAGCAGCGAAAGCGTTTGAGCAGCCCCATAGTCAAAATTGATGAGGTGGAGGAACCTCTCCGAGTTGTTTCCGGTAATGCCTCCTTCGATCAACTGCTGGAGTTCGGCTCTTGCGGGGTCGATGAGAGTTCCGCCGCAGCTCCCGTAATCCGATGCATCGATTGCCTGCGCGCTCGGTGAAAGCAGCGCGGTCGCCAGGGCGGCGTTCCAGGAGGCGTCCGTCGCAGCTAACATACAGGACGAAGAGAGGACCCCGCGTTTGGCTAGCGAGGAATCTAGCTTGTCGAGGCTTGGCTGCAAAGTGCTTGCGGTAGCGACATAGGGAACGCCCCACGCGTACAACGCAGTTTCCTGATTCGAAGCGGAGCGCGAGAAAAAAGCATCGTCTGCTCCTCCAGCCATGGTTCCTGGAACCAAGGCTTGGAAAAAATCCCTGATCCCCGTCGTATTGGGAACGTCCAACCAGCCTCCGACCGGATGGATGTCGCGCTCATCGATGGCCAGGTAACCTCCTGGAGCGATGGAAAGTGTTGTGGCGGTTCCCTTGGGAATGTCCCGAACGACTGCCTCTCCGCTGGCCGAAATGGTGGTGACTTGCACCGGGACGATGAGCGTCTGGTAGGTGTCGGAGAGCGTGAGGGAAATCCCGCCGTCGGTGGCGAGCGCAACCATAGTCGGGGCGCCCTTCGCGACCAGTGCTGTTCGGATTGCACTCAGGGTCCCGGCGTCAAGATTCGGCGCAAACTCCGCCAGGAATTGCTCAGTCGTCACCGAGCCGAGAGCGAAGTCGCTTAAAACCTTGCGGAGGGTCGTCCAAAAGGTCGTTTCCCCTACGGCGGAGCGAATTTGGGTCAGCAACCACGCAGAGCGTTCGTAAGGCCCGTAGGTATACTTGTCTTCTGGCTGGAGGCTGCGGTGATGATCGCGTCGGTGGCTTCGAATACCAGGTCACCGCCAAAGAGCCGTCCCGCATCTTGTTGATCGCGAAGCGAGCGCGACGCCTCCGCTGCCATCAGCGTCGCCATTCCTTCTTTTATCCACAGGTCGTCCCACGTGGCGACTGTGACCCAGTCCCCAAACCACTGGTGCGCAAATTCGTGCGCAGTCAAACCACGAGCACGTGACGGAACACTCGCATATTCCTGAACGAATGAAATTCCGACGTTCTCTTCACCACCGGCGAGAAAATCCTGCGCGAGCACGAGCGCGTAGCTGTCCCACGGATAGGGTCCAACCAGCGGTTCGAAAACGGCCTGCTGGCGAGCCATCTCGGCGAGCACCGCATTCGTGTCGACCGCCAGACCTTTGCGGTACCAGACCGAAAGTGGCACCCTTCCCCCGCTGCTGTCAGCGTGGACGAGTTGACCGAATGCAAAGGCCATCAGGTAGGTGGGGATTGGCTTGTCAATGCGATACCCGACCGTACGGCTCCCCCCGTCGGTGACGTCGCTCACTCTTTTTCCGTTGGAGATGACGTCTTCGCCGGCTGGTACCGTGAGCTCAATGGCAAATGTAGCGCGATCGTCGGGGCGGTCGTTCGACACCAGCCAATCCCGCGCTAGTTCTGGCTCGTTGTGCGTAAATGCCATGCGTGTAAGAACCGGGTCATCGTCTTGGTGACGTGAGCGGTTCACCGCAGCCGGGTCCGTCTTGTAGTCAATGGTGAAGGTGACTTGGCTTCCGGACTTCATCGCTGGCGCGAGGTCGATGGTCATGGTGCCAGCGTCATCGTCCACCGTGTAGGTGAGAGCGCCGGAGGCAGATGTGACTTTGGAAATGGCAACCTGGGAGTCAAGTTTCACCGAGTTTCCGGCATCCGCAGGAAGAGTGAGAGTGATGTCTTCAGAAGCAGTAAGGACACCGCTATCCCAATCGTAACTCGCGCGAAGCGTGTAGGAGTGCACGTCGAGCGACGAAGCGCTGCCGCTATCTCCGGCATCGCCGCCGTCTTTGCCACCGACGGTGCCTCCGCAGCCGATCGCGCCAATTCCAAGCGAAATCACTACAATCCAGGCCCAGCGCTTCATCACGAAGCAGCAAGTGCAAAATGGCCGCATGGTCTCTCCACAGGGTTAAAATCGGAACCTAGGCCCGGCCTCGCCTAAGTGTCTCAAGGACCGCATCATCAAGTCGACGACCCGTCCAAATTTCCGTAAATTGCACTTGGCGACTGGCGAGGATGCTCGCGGTGGTGGTGATAATGTCCTCGGCGGCTCCCTCAAAGCGGACGTAGAGCGTACTTTCGTCTTCCAGTTTGGCTTCGCGACACTGGGGTTGTGCGGAAATGAGGTCCAAGGGGACGGTACCTCGGGCTATGGACACGCGGAATTCTGCGGAAGCACCGGTAAAGTCGGACATCAACTTGGCCTCGACGATCCGCCCTTTGTCCATCAACACAGCCATGTCACAAAGATCTTCGAGTTCTTGGAGGTTGTGGCTTGAAACCACGATAGTGCGCTTCGATCGAAGTTCGAGGATGAGCGTGCGCACGACCTGTGCGCTCGCCGGATCGAGTCCAGCGGTTGGCTCATCGAGAAGTACCAAGGGTGGGTCGCCCAACATCGTTTGCGCCAGTGCGATTCGCTTTGCCATACCGTGGGAAAGGGTATTGCACCGTCGGCCGCCCACATCGGAAAGCCCGACTTGAGCGAGCGCTTTGCGAGCAGCCTCCTTCGGGTCGGGGAGGCTGCTCAAGGACGCCATATAGCAAAGGAATCCAGTGACTGAGAATGCGCTCGGCAAAGCTGCGTCTTGCGGAAGCACACTCAGAACGTGCTTCAGGGATCCCGGAATCTGCGGGTTTGCTCCCAGGATTCTTAAGGAACCTGCAGACGGCTTCAAATAGCCGCACATTAAACCAAAAAGCGTCGTTTTCCCGGCCCCATTGGGGCCGATCAGTCCGCAGCATGTTCCCGAAGGGACCAGCAGCGAAATGTCAGTGAGCGCTTGGAAAGCGCCGAAGCGTTTGCTGAGCCCTTGAATTTCAATGGCCGGGCTCAAAGGTCTCTCCTTGCAAAGGCAATATTTGCAAGGAGCATGAAGACGACGCCAAACGCTACGGTGCCGGCTAATCCTGTGATGAACTCGATGGCCTTCGGGCTCATCAGGTAGGGCTCGAACTGGGAGGGTGTGAGGTATCTGAAGTAGGCAAACAAAGATGCATGCGCACCTTCCACGAGCGCTGCCTCTCCATTGAGCAAGGCCGAAGTACCGATGCTTCGAAGGGTGCGCAGCGCCAGCAGCGCAAACAGGTTCAAGAACAAGGCTGTAGGGCCTGTCCAGGCGACAGTGCTGCACAATGCGGTCAGCGCGGACCAAGTACCAGACGCAAGGACCGCGGTCCCAAACATAGCGACCCCCCAGCGAGCGATGAAACCGATACCGACAGGGAACCCTCCGCTCTTCAGCGATACAAGAATGCCAACGACGGTGATGAATGCAAGCCCGACAACAACAGTCCACCGAGCGAGAAAGGCGCCGAGGATCAGCGAAGCGCGGGACGTTCGAACGACGATGAAGCGGAGACTGCGCGTTGGTATTTCGCCGGCAATTTGGTCAAAACCAATGAGTGCACAAAGCAACGGGAGAAAGAACATCACGGCAGAGAAAAAAAACGGGAAGTTCAATGGAGCGCCGTGTACAAACATGGAGACGATCGTCGCGCGCGAGAACCCCGTCGCTTCCAGCAAGGCTCCGATAGAGGAACTCAGAAACTGCTGGGCTTGCTCATCGGAGAGCGGTCCAACGGCTACCTCGCCACCTTCGACGAGCCGGTGAAGGACTCTGGAAAGAATTGCGACCGCGAACACCCAGAGCAAACTTGCCGCGATGATCCTCCCATTCTTTGAGAGGCGCCCGAGCTCAGCGCGCCAAATGGTTACGATGTCGCGCATGAAACCCATCGAGGTCAACTATTATGGGTGATCGGCAAATGCATCAATCCATTTGCGTGAGCAAACCTTGCGCGATGAATTGCGAGAGAAACGCCAGCGTTTCAAAGTCGCGCAGCGGGGCGATGCGGACGATTTGGGCCACGCTTCGCTTTCCATCGACGCGCGAAAGCAGGTACCGTCCTGCGGCGCATCGCCCTACGTCCCGAAGGGGAGCCTTTGCCGTCGTTCGCATCAATACCAAAGGCGCCTTGAGGAAATGGTCGACCAGGCGTGGTCCCCACTCCGCCTCGAGCTCTTCGAGAAGTTTGGCAGTACCCGTGGAAGGAGCGGCCTCCTGTGCGAGCCAGGCTGCGGCAAATGCATCGCCAAAGCGTCCTTCGGCGCGAGCCGCTTGGGCCTGTCTGATGAATTGGGAGGGACGGGACAAAGACGGTGCGGTCGCCCCATCACTCGCTGGGGTTCGCTGCACGGAAAGAGCGCCCACTTGGTAGTACGCGTAGAGACGATTGAAGAGAAAGAAGCGGGTCGCATGGAGGTGCAGCGCCACCTCTTCGAGCGTCTGCCCGCTCTCGATCAGCGCGAACATCTTCTCGTCCAAACTTCCCGGACGCGGAGGACTGACGAGGTGACTGCGATCGAGTTCGAGAGTGAGGTCGCCGCGCGGGAAGGCAACGAGAATTTGCTCCCAAGCTTTCTTGCGAAAGGCTACCTCGTTTTCGATGTCCGCTAGTGCTACCCGAACTTGGAGTCCATCTTCTTTAGGAAGCGTTGCGTCCGGATCAAAGGTAAACGTTCCGCCCGCCCAAGTACAGGCTTCGAGGAGTGTCTCGCGTGCCTTGAGCGCGAGGACCGACTGCATGACCTTGATCGGGACGAGCCCCCGGGCGACGAGTATTTGCCCCAGGAAACGTCGTTCTTCCTGCTGCTTCTTGAACGCGAGATCAAACTGTTCCTCGGTGATGTGTCCGAGATTGATGAGAAATTGCCCCAAGAATTCGCGCGGCAAGTTTGACGCCGCATTGACGACGTATGCCTGTTCGAGGAGTACCTGCTTTCGAATCCGGCGATCTTCGAGCGTGAGCTTCCCGGAAGCTTGATGACGGCTCAGAAAATCCATCAGCTCGGGAAGCGGCATCGTCTTGAGGTCACCAGACAATCCGCGCATAGACACTTTAGGTAATGACCGCGAGACCTGGAATCAACGACGGCCACTCAGGAGCGCGAACGAATCTCACTCAAGAGGGGCGCTATCGCGTCGAGGACTTCCGGGCGTCCGGCGAGCAAGCCGCGTCGATTTTCAAGCTCGCTACCGTCGTAGCGGTACGGCGTACGGTGCATGTCGGTGAGTTCCGCGCCCGCACCACGGAGAATGGCCTCTGGTGCGCAAGTATCCCAGCGCGACGCTTTCGGCGACGGATGAAAATAGAGGTAAGCAGCACCCTCGGCGATAAGCCCCGCCTTGAGTCCAACCGAACCCTGCTCGGTGACGGAGACGACCCCGAGGCGCTGGGCGAATTCACGGGTGCGCGGAGACTGGTGCGCGCGGGATACCACGAGGCGCAGCGCTCGAAGGTCAGCGACGTGGGGAGCTTTGAGCACGCGGGAAGCCTCGCCGGGCGCTTCAAGCGTCGTGCTTTCGGTGCTTACTCCTGCGTACAGTTTCTTCGTCACCGGAGCGTAGACGATGCCCATGCTTGCGACCCCCTCGACGGCAAGGCCAATGTGAATCGCAAACATTCCATTGCGCGCAGCGAACTCGCTCGTTCCATCGAGGGGATCCACAAACCAACAACGGTTCGAGGTCGTCTCATCGCGCCTCCCCGACTCTTCGGCGATAATGCTATCGCCGGGGAATGCGGCGATGAGGCCAGAGACGATCAAGTCATTGGCGCGCCGGTCTGCCTCGGTCACCGGTCCCTTCCCCGCCTCTTTCACGACGACCTCGAAAGCTGTTGCGTACACCGCCATGATGACGGCGCCGGCCTCAAGCGCTAGCGCGCGTGCGACCGCAAGTTCGCGAACGTATGACGATGAAGGCATCTCATGCATGAACCCTGTGTAGGCTCCCTTGTCCAGAGACGTGTGGCTCTATCCGCACGATGCTGCGCACCTTGGGACAGTATTATTTTGGCTCTTGGCCTGCTTCGATGCGCGCGATCAACCCTGGCAGCATCGGCGGCGGCTCCCCGGGAGGCGCGCCGTCAAGGTACG
>JBGSMZ010000151.1:0-7116 GCA_041739845.1 Myxococcaceae bacterium | reverse complement strand
ATCGCGGTCATTGCGGCCACCCAGGGGCTGCTGCTGGCCTACTTCTGTGAAGCGCTCGTCCGAGCGCCCGCCTACGATGGAGCGGTGCTGGAGATCTCCTCCTAGCGCAATGCTTTTCCTGTCGTCGCAGAAAGCATTTCGTTCGCCGCGGCAAGCGCATGGGTCGGCGTCGGGACCGGGAGGGTGCGAGCCCCGCAGCAGGTCCTCGAGGCGCTGGTGGTCAGTCTGAAGAAACCGGTGAACTGGGCCTGGCATGGCGGAGCTTTCGCAGCCATCCTCCGCATGCGCGTCGCCTGCGGCAAGCAAAGATGCGCATCGGGGCGACGGCGGGCTTGGGTCTTACGAAGTCAGCGCACGACCGAATCGAAAGAGCCACCACGTGAAGCAGAAAGAACAAAGGCCCAGAGGGGTTAGCTCGGAGCCTCCGTACCTGGAGACGGACCGGGATTTGTGACCCTGCCGGGATTCGAACCCGGGTTTAAGCCGTGAGAGGGCTTCGTCCTAGGCCTCTAGACGACAGGGCCGCCAATGGGCGTGGGCCGTAAGGGAAAGTAGCGACCGTGTCAATGTGCCATCCTGCACCGGTGTCTTTGCAAGTCACTTGGCTAGGAGGTTGCGGATGAATCCTTCTCGCTCCCTCGCTCTCCCCAGCGGAGCTTCTGACGAAGCACGCTGAAGTAATCCATCCGAGGGTTGCGAACCAATTGTACCCGATGGCTCGCCTTGCGCACTTCGACTTGGTCCCCTCCCACAAGTGCGAAGCTCGATTGCCCGTCGACGGAGAGGAATACGTCGGCAGCTTCGCGCACCAGCCGAATGCGAATTAATTGGTCGCTCGGCACCACCACCGGGCGTTGGGTGAGCGCATGGGGACAAATCGGCGTTACGATCACACAATCGACGGCGGGGTGAACGATGGGACCACCTGCGGACATCGAGTAGGCCGTCGAGCCTGAGGGCGTAGAGAAGATCATTCCATCCGCTTGATAGGTAGCGACGAATGCGTCGTTGAGCCAGACTTCGTGGGCAGCCATTCTCGCCAACACCCCCTTGTTGATGACAACGTCATTCAGGACTTCTCGTTCGAAAAGCACCGTCTCGTCTCGGACAAGGCGGCAGTGGAGCTTCATGCGAGAGTCGATCAAGGCAGTTCCGGCAAGGAGCGAGTCGATCGCGGCGAATGCATCGGAAATCGGCGTCTCGGTCATGAAGCCTAAAGATCCCAAGTTGATGCCCAACAAAGGCACTGAGCGATCCTTCAAGAGTCGCGCCGCGTAAATCAGCGTGCCATCTCCCCCCAGCGCCAGCACTGCGTCCGCTCTTGCTCCCAATTCATCGTCGCCGACCGCTTGAAGTCCGTGCCCGCTTCCGAGGCGCTCCTCGACGAGGACCTCGAGGGTCGGGTAGCGCGCCGCAATTTCCCTTGCGAGGCGTTCGGACCGAGACTTCTCCGGATGAGCGACCAAAGCGAGAACTTGGATCATCGCGGAAAACCTGGGCGGGTTGCCTGGGGCGTCTCGCCAGTTACTGCGCGACGCGTCTCTGCAAGTTCTACAACGGTCGACTTCAGTTGGCGACTCATGAAGCGAAACATCCCAGCCAGCAGATCCGGACGCTCACTCACCAAGTCAAGGAAGTCCCGTCGATCGATCGAAAGCGCGCGGGTATCACTCCGCGCAATCATGTCGTGCACGCGCGGCGCACCATCGAACAGGGAAGTTTCGCCAAAGCTCTCGCGCGCGTAGGTGACGATGATGGTCTCTCCGTTGAGGCGCGCCTCGACGGAGCCCTCAACCACGACATAGAGCGCGTCTCCAGGATCTCCTTCAGCATAGATCCGCTCACCGGAACGAAAGAAGCACTCTCGAGCGACCGCTGCAACGGCGGCGAGGTCGTCGATGTCACACTGCGCGAACACTTCCACGCTCTCCAATGCGAACAGCCGCTGAAGTGTTTGATCATTCATATCATCTTCCCTTATTTCTACCGGCCACCATGTGCGCAAGCGAGCGACTCGGCGACTGCAAGCGCGCAGGAGGAGATCCTCCGTCTCACACAATGCAAGGACGTGCTTCTTCAGATTGTCTGGGTTCCCCGGGCCCCGCAAGTAGTGCGGCGGCTCCACAAGCCCCGCGATTGCAAAGCGCACATCTTCTGGGAGAATGTTGTCGAGGAGTTCAAGGGCCCATGCGCGCCGTCGGCGATCGCCCCCAGTCGCATGGGCGAATGCGCGCCGAAGAACGCGCGGGTCACTCTTCATCCCAAGGAGCGAAAAACTCATGGAAACCGCTTGATCGAGCCGATCCCCCATCAGGCGTGAAAGCAGCGCATCATCTCCGAGGGCGCTGCGAATATCGAGGCGCGCAGGCAGCATCGACTGCCAGCGCGCCCCGCAGCGCATGAACCAGGCATCTACGCGTTGGGAACGAACAGTGAGCTCGGGGTTCATTTCATGAAGTCGCGCGACGGCCGTCGCGGTTCGGAATTCCAATGCAGGCTGGTCGCTTGTTGGCGCATCGAGCAGCGCGTCGAGGGCGTGCTGCGTACCGACCATGCGCAGAATTCGCGGCAGCTGGATACGCAAGCCAAGGGTTCGACTTGAATCTCCAAGCGCGTGCGCCAGCAGAGGAACAGCGACATCGCCGAGTGTCGCGAGCGCGTTGCGCGCTTCCTGCCGATCGTCGCGCCAACCCAGAAGTCGCAAGAGACGCGGAGCGAGGTCAACGTATTCCCCCTTTCCGGTGGCTTCGATCGCAAGGCGTCGAACCGAAGCGTCCGCGTCTTCGAGGTAGTCCTGCAAAGCCTGTAGGCGCGCACTCGCAAGGCCACTGTCGACGCGCGTGGAGGCCCCGAGTCTTCCGAGCATCCGCGCGAGCTCGCGGCGTACGAACGGAGGCGCTGCCGCACCGCGCTGCAAGAGCCTGATGAGAACACGATTGGGGAGTTCCTCTCCAGGGACGATCGAAGCGAGGGCACCCGCCGCCGCCACCATCATCGCGACGTTCCGACTCTCGAGGAGAGGCGGCAACACGGCTTCCGCGCGCTTGGAATTCAGTGAAACCAGGGCCCAGACCGCTTCCGCACCAAGCTGGCGACCGCTGTGCGCGATGAGCTGCTCAAGTTCCGGACCAACTGTCGCGATGCTGTAGGCTTGCGCAAGCTCTACGCCGCGCGCGAGCACTTCTTGGCTGGAATGCACCAACATCGCCTTGACGTGCACCGCCTCGATTGCGTTGGATTGGTCGAGAATATTCGCCGCTTTCAGTGCTCGGTCTGCGCTCGCGGACCGCAGCGCTTGGAGGAGGAGATGGCTTCCCAAGTTAAGATCTGTATCCGATCGCACTCCCGCCACCCGCTCGTGGACCGCTTCGAGATAGAGCGCCTTCAAACGCGCCATCAGCGAACCTTCGACCACGCATAGTGCTGCGATCGCGACGATGACCAGCACTGCATCAATGCGCGAGAGGCGACGACGACCAACAACAGACCTCCGAACGCATTGCCAACTTTTTTCAAAAGGCCGTCGCTGATGCGGCGAATACTGTCGCGCAAGCTATCCGCCAGCGGCGCGTAGAGGAGCTGCATGGCTACGGGCATAAAAGACCAACTCACGGCGCTTTCGAGGACCTTGAGCCCAAAAGTCGTCCAGATCGATGGCACGATGGCGGCACCGATCGCCGCCCCGCCCAGGAGCACCGGAACGCCCAAGAGGAACGCCTGCAGGCCCAATCTCCGCAGGAGACGCTCTGCAATCAGGAGTTGAAACGCAACGCAGAGAATTCCGGTTCCCACTTGATGCAACGCGAACAGCGACGCCATCGCCGTCTCTGAAAGGTGCGATGCCGCGCGTTGCCGAAAGACAAAGTCGACGAGGCTCTGGACCAAGGCATAGCCAAACACGCTCAGACCAAGAAAGCGCGCGTAAGAGCTATCGAGAACCTTCGCCCATTGGCGCGGAAACTTCTTCCTCGGCTCCGGCTCCGCATCGCTCCGATGCAAAGGCCAAACGAGGGCAGCTCCGAGCAGACACATTGCGCCGCCGAGCGCGAGGGATTCTGTCCCACTCCTCTTGACCAGCAGCGTGGCCACGATGCCACCGAGCACCGCGCCTCCCATTCCAAGCCCATTGATCCATGTGAACGCCCGCTTCGATTCGCGGGCGTCAAAAGCGTCACCGACGGCGCCCCAAAACAATAGGACCACCTGGGTGGAAACCAATTCAACGAGAAGGTAGAAGCCCAGCGCCAAGCTCGGGGACAGCCTCGGGATTGCCACCGTTGCGGCCAAGGCGACGAAGGCCCCAAAAATCGCTAGCCTCCCAGGAGTCAAACGCCGCTTCCCGGAGCGCACGACGACTGCGAGAAATCCGGCGATCAGCGCGCTCGCCATGTAGAGCCAAGGGAGCGCGGCCGCCTGAAAGCGCGAAAGAACGAGCGCGTTGGTCGCCGACTTCAGCATGGCGATTCCGGCAATGAAGAGCAAAAAGAATAAGCACGCGGGCCATAGCCGAGCGGGCCACGTTCGTCCGCTAGCCTCCGCCAAATGCATCGCCCCAGCGTGCGCCAATTTACTTCACCACAAACCGAAGCGTTGCTCTCCCTAGAGGAGACGCCAATTCAATCTCCGCTGAAGTACCCGGTGGCATAGCGACTTTGGGGAACTCAAGACGGTAGCCGACCCAGAAAGGATCCATCCATGAATAGATCGCCCGCATGCCGACGGTCGCACTTCCCAACCTCTCGATGACCGTCGTCGAATATTCGTGTCCTTGAACGCGGAGGACGACGCGCCAGATGCTGTCCGGCCGCGCAAAGTCCTCAAAGTGCCGATCCGAGGCATACACGCCAAGAAAAGCTTCGGTCTTGCCCGCCAGGCGCGCCTGCTCCTCGGAAGCAAGGGTCTGAACCTGCGCGGCGTCCATCCCTCGAAACAGGGCGAAGCGCTGCATGCGCACTCCAATGAAGTGATCGGACTGAAGGACGCTACGAAAGAACGCGCGCGTATCGAGTCCGTCATAGAGAGCGTAGGTCGCCGTCGCTGCGGCCAGTTCGCGCTGGTATTCGGTTTCAGCTCGGGCGTCCGGGAGGCCCGGCGGAGGTTCTGCTGAAACGCGCGGGATTGGACTTGTCGCGCAAGCTACGGTCAGCAACGCTGCCACGGCAAAGACAGATTTCATTCTAAGAAGTCAGCCCTTGAAAAAGCCGCGTAGGTAGGAAGGCCATGAGAAGTAATAGCCTCGGCCCCGCCTTCCTGACGATCGACGAGCGCAAACACACCGGTGGGAACAAGTCCAGCTTCCCGCGCTCGCTCCACGGCGAATAACGCCGACCCGCCTGTGGTCACCACATCTTCGACAATGGCGACGCGATCCCCGGGGTGGAAGGCTTCCAGTCCCTCGATCCATTGGTTGGTTCCGTGCCCCTTCGCTTCCTTTCTCACCAGGAAAGCATGCAGCGCTGGTCCGGAAAGGTAGGAAATGAGGCTCACCGCGCTCGCCAGCGGATCCGCCCCCAGCGTGAGTCCCCCAACGCCCTTGCACTCAGGATCTCGCTTCCCGATTTCGTGCCGCAGAATTCGGCCCGCGAGCCAGTGACCTTCTGCAGTGAGTACCGTCCTCTTGCAGTCCACGTAGAAATCCGAAGTTCTCCCGCTCGCGAGCAAGACTTCCTTCCGTTCAAAAGACTGCACGCGCAAGAGCTGCAACATGCGGTCCCGATCGACATTGACCGCGGGAGTCACGAACTTTCCTCAAGGAACGCTACCAATTGCGCCGAGTAGCGCAGTTGTTCCAAAAGCCCGCTTCGCCTCTCGGAGGAGAGTTCCTTGAAAACATCGGCGAGGAGCGAGAGATCTTGATTGATTTGGCCCAGACGCAGCGTGACATCGGTGGCGAGTTCATCACCGTCCACTTCCTCTTCGAATTGCTCAGGACCCAACGCCTGTGAGCCGCTCACCCAACGCTCGATCATCTCTCGAACGGCAAGCGTCAAGATGCCGACGGCCTCGGCGCGCTCCCGAAATTGCTCCAATTCTTCGGAAGATATGCTGCGTGCATTGAGCGTCGCCGCCAACGCCAAGAGCGCCGCATCAGGGGCAGACATATCCCTATGGATACGGGCCACGACGGTCTCGCGCTGCAAGAGGTTCAGCGAAGCGACGCGGCGAAACCCGGAAATGACCTGGTACCGATCAGGTCCGGACGGTCGTACGTCGATTGGAAAGAGCTGTCCCAGCCGTGCAATGTCCGTGGCCAAGGCCGCGATGTCATCGGGGGCCTGCAGCGTTCGCAGTTGGAATGTCGCATCGGTTTCGAGCGCCGCCAGCGGTACCGTAGAAACTTCCTGAGCGACCAGCACCACCGATGGAGGCGAGGCGTCCTCTGGCGGCGTATCGAGGCCTTGGTCCTGGGGCTGCGAAGCACCTTCCAGGAGCGGTTGGTCCGCATCACCTTGACTCAGGGACTCAGCAGAAATTGGCGCGCCAGCCTCTGCCGCTTCGCCTTGGTCCTGGCCGGCATCAGGCTGGCCAACGGGTGTTATCGAATCCGTCCCGTCCGCCGGAAGGCCACCGCTTTCGGGATCACCCGTATTCAGCTCTCCGTCACACATGTCACTTCTTGCGCAACACTTTCTTCTTCGCGCCGCTTCCCATCACGACCGGCTTCGGAGGGGCGCCGCTCTTCCGGGCGCTCTGAATCTCGATCTTTGGAGCCGGAGGAGGAAGCGGCTTGGCAAAGGAGGGCCTGGCGACGCTAGCGCTGGTGCTGGCCACGACAGTCTTTCGGATCGCTGGCCGCTCCGCTGCGGCTCGTGGCTCAGAATTTCCCATATCCACCTGGCCGCGAAAGCTCGCACCGTCGACGATGATGACGCGGGGAGAGCGGATGTCACCCACCATGCGCCCCTCTTTCGTCAATTCTACTGACTCCGATGCACCAATATTTCCCACGACGACACCAGCGACGATGGCATTGCGGACATTGACATTTGCCTTCACGATTCCAGACGGTTCTACGATCAGCGTCCGCGACAGCGTCACTTCCCCTTCCACACGCCCTCGAACGGTGAGGTCCTCGTCGCCCGAAAGCTTTCCACTAATCAGGATCGATGGACCGAT
>JBGSMZ010000148.1:0-2684 GCA_041739845.1 Myxococcaceae bacterium | reverse complement strand
GCATTCGAAGCCAGCATGTATCTCGATCGCGGCTTTGAACTCGTCGTCCGCCTCCCCATCCTGTTGGTGCACTCCCTTGGCGAAGATTTCTTTTCAACTGGGGGTGCGCTCGGGGCGCGCTACCTCTTCCTTGAAGAGTGGGTGCGCCCATTCGTCTACGTCCAGCTCGGGGGACTCTACGAGGCGCGGAGGGTCGCAGCTCGTGGGTACCTGGGTCCGACCCTGGGGATCGGCACAGATTTCCAGGTCGCCAGTGGCGTCGCCATTGGGTTTCAGATCGAGGGATCTGCAAACTTCACGCTCAACGGTCCGGCTCACTTCGGCGTTGCCGCAGTCTTCAGGACTTCGACCTCCTTTTGATGCCCCTTGCGCACGCTACAACTCGTCGAGGAATTCGTCATTGGAGTCACTCCGGGCGAGTCGCTTGAGCAGCGCGTCCATGGCCTCCACGGGCTTTGCCTGAAAGAGGATTCCGCGAAGTTTCTTCACCTTCTCGTACTCTTTGAGCGTGAGAAGCTTTTCCTCTTTTCGCGTTCCGGTCTGGGCGATGTTGATCGCCGGCCAAATCCTCTTTTCCGCGAGGAGGCGATCGAGCGTTACCTCGGAGTTTCCTGTACCTTTGAACTCCTCGAAGATCACCTCATCCATGCGGCTTCCAGTATCGATGAGCGCTGTCGCCACGATCGTCAGCGTGCCGGCTTCCTCCGTTGCGCGCGCAGCCCCAAACAAACGTTTTGGCTTCTCGAGCGCGCGAGAGTCGACGCCGCCTGAGAGCGTGCGGCCGGAGGAGTCACCCTCTTTGTTATAGGCGCGCGCCAGTCGGGTAATCGAATCGAGGAGAACGACCACGTCGCGGCCAGCTTCCACGAGTCGCTTGGCCCGCTCGATGGCAAGCTCCGCAACGCGAAGGTGGTTGCTCGCTTGCGAATCGCTGGAGGAGGCCAACACCTCGCCTTGGATGTTGCGCCGCATGTCCGTAACTTCTTCCGGACGTTCATCGATCAAGAGAACGATCACGTGAATTTTTGGATCGGTCTTCGCGATAGCCTGCGCGATGCGCTGAAGGATTATCGTCTTGCCAGTCTTAGGCGGGGCGACGATCACTGCGCGTTGCCCCTTCCCGATAGGGGCAACCAGATCGAGAACCCGAGTGACGTATTCCTTCGGTGAGTGTTCCAGGCGAATGCGCTCCACTGGATCCACAGAGGTCAAGTCGGAAAAGTGGGGGAGCCGCGTCACCTCCTCGATGGGGGAGCCGTCCGCCGATTCGACGCTCACCACGGTGCCCCGGAGCCCCTTCATTTGGGCGCGAGCAATAAGGTATTGGCCTGCGCGCAGGCGAAGCCGCTGGACGAGGTTCTTAGGAATTTCCGGGTCATCCGGGCGCGCCAACAAGCTGTATTTGAGACTGCGCAAAGCGGCGTTTTGGCCTTTGACATCGAGATCCAAGACGCCTTCCACTTGATTTGTTGCCACCTGAACGGTGGCCCCAGTCGCTGCGGCAGCGCGCTGCTGTTGCTGCTGCACTGCCTGCGCTTGCTGCTGGGCCTGTCGTTGTTTGAGGGCTTCCAGTTCAGCCGGCGCTAGGAACACGTTGACGATATTGCCATCGGGTTGAATGACCTTCCGAAAGGCTTGACCGTCGTCGGCAAAGAACACCGGACTCCCTTTGCGGCGACGTCGCCGCCGCCGTCGACGCCCGGCGCCAGCCGCGATCCCCGGAGAAGAGGTGGCGTTCGAATCTGCGGCTCCTTCCTCCGAATCCGCTTCGCCTCCATCAGCGCCCTCGTCCTCGCTCTCCTCGGGGGACGGGGGAATGGACTCTTGGGTATCGCCAGGATCGTCTGCGTTGGTCGTTGTGCTCATGTCGTCTTCCCATGCCGCGTACGAATGTCCGCATGGATTGCTTCGTGTTTGTGGGGCTCGTCGCGGTTGGTCGCTGGCCCCTAGTCAGGGCGTAACGACTGCCAACGTCCTCCCGCCTCAGCTTGCAAACGAACTGTTAGCAGAATTGATGCAGGCAAAAAGTGAAAAACGCACCACCAAAGAGTTGGCGAGAGTCGGCGACGCGAATTGTTGCCGAAGGGATCGCGGCTGCTAGAGTCTTTCTCGTCATCGCGCCTGGGATTGCGGAATCGCCGTGCCTGGCGCCGGCAACCCTCTCGGGAGAGGCATCGCATGTCGAAGCAACGCAACTTGTTTGAAGATCGAAATGGTCAGGTGCGCGGTCGCAAGACCACCGGCGGTGCTGGTGCTTCGGGGCCTCCAACAGCCGGAAGTGGAGCTGGCGGGGAGCGCCCAGTGTCGCTCGCTGCGGAAGCGAGGCGACGCTACCTCAACTATGCACTTTCAGTCATTACTGCGCGCGCGCTGCCGGACGTGCGCGATGGCCTGAAGCCGGTCCAACGGCGGGTGCTCTTTGGCATGTGGAACGAAGGTGTCAGCTCCGACGCGAAATTCCGGAAGTGCGCGAACGTCGTCGGAGCAGTGATGGGACAGTTTCACCCCCATGGGGAGCAGGCGATCTATGATGCGCTGGTCCGCCTCGCCCAAGATTTTTCGATGCGCTACCCGCTGGTGGATGGCCATGGAAATTTTGGTTCCCTCGACGGCGATAAATGCGGATCCCGACATGGCCTATGACATCACATATCTGTCCGTGTTTGGCAGCTATTTGGGAGAAA
>JBGSMZ010000127.1:0-3560 GCA_041739845.1 Myxococcaceae bacterium | reverse complement strand
GATGGCTGCGCGCGCAGCGCAAGGCGAGGATTGCGAGGCTTTCGAGGGAACAATCGATACGGACCTCTTCATCGTTCCTGGGTTTCAGTTCCGAGCCGTGAACGCTTTGTTGACCAATTTTCACCTTCCGAAGTCGACGTTGCTCCTCTTGGTATGTGCGTTCGGTGGCACCGATCGCCTCCTGGGCGCGTACCGACACGCGGTAGAGAGTCGCTACCGTTTTTTTAGCTACGGAGACTGCATGTTCGTCGAACCCGTAGTCTAGAACGCAAAGACTTAAGAGGCGCATAATTTGGATCGTCCGGGAATCAATTACACGCTCAAGGGTTTATTATTTGCAGAATAACCTCGAAAATATTGGAGTCATCGTGACCAGCTTCCGCACGTCAGGTACATTTCAAGGAGTGGTCACCCGCGGACGAACCCTCGCGAACGCCCTTGCATTACTTGTCATTGCTGGAGCCGCAGCGTCCCAAATGGGATGTGCCAATCAGGTGTCTGCGGTAAGGTCCAGAGACATCCTGACTTCCGAAAAACAGGCAGCGCTCACCCCGGAAAGGGTTATCGCAGATCTCAAAGCTGGGAATCAGCGGTTCATCACGGACAAACGGATTCCGCGCGACTACTTGGCCCAAGCGAAGGCAACGGCCGAAGCACAGCATCCTGAAGCTTTTGTATTGGCATGCATTGATTCTCGCGTTCCCGTTGAGTTGGTGTTCGATCAATCCATCGGCGACCTTTTTGTCGGGCGCGTGGCGGGGAACTTCGAGAACACCGACATGCTAGGGAGCATGGAATACGCGACGAAAGTTGCGGGAGCAAAAGTCATCGTCGTTTTGGGCCACACTGGCTGCGGAGCCATCAAAGGCGCGTGCGACAACGTCCAACTAGGCAACTTGACCGGGCTCCTCGAGAACCTGCGGCCTGCGGTTGCGGCTTCGCAATCGATTCCCCAGCCGCATTCCTCGAAGAACCATGCATTTGTGCATGCAGTCACGCGCGCAAACGTCGTCGAAACGATCGCCAACATTACGGAGCGAAGTCCGGTCATCGCCGAGTTGGTTGCGCAAGGAAAATTGAAGGTCGTCGGCGCGATTTATGACGTCGCCTCAGGAAGCGTCGACTGGCTCTAGCGACCACCCAATGGACGAGGAAGTACCGAAGGAAGGGACATCTCGTGTGGCCTCCCCGCGGGGTTTCGCTCCTGCGGGTCCTAGGAAGGCGTCTGCATGCGGCGCGAGATCGCTCGCGCCGCATCGAGGGTAGCGCCTGATGCAACTCGCAACCGAGTTCCTTGCGGCACCGCAAGCAGTGCCTCAACGCACCGCCGTTTTCCTTCACGGGATACTTGGGAGCGGGGGAAACTTAAGGGGTGTAGCGCGGCGCTTCGTCGCGCAGTTTCCGCACTGGCGCGCGGCGCTCATCGACCTGCGTGCGCATGGGCGCTCTCTAGAGTCAGACAATCGCCCGGATACTATCGCTCAGGCTGCGGAAGATGTTGCCCAAACCTGCGCGGGGATGACCCCTTCGGTGGTCGCTGTCATCGGGCACTCGCTGGGCGGAAAAGTGGCTCTCGCGGCGGCCAACGCTCTGAACGCGACGCACGCGATGACCCTCGATTCGGCTCCAGGAAATGCGTCGCCCCCGGGTGCGACGGAGCAAGTCTCCTCGGTGCTCCAGTGGCTCGATGAAAACCCCGGCCCATGGCCGACGCGGGAATCGTTTACGGACCTGGTGCTCGCATCCGGACTCCCTGGTGCGGGAGGGATGTTTGCGCAGTGGCTCGCCATGAATCTCGAGCCGCGCGACGGTGCGATGGCCTGGCGTTTAGATGAAGCGCGTATCCACAGCCTTTTCGAAAGCCACTTGCGTACCGACGTGTGGCCGGCAATCCAATCGTTTTCCGGAAGCGTGCACTTGGTCGTCGGGACGAAGAGCCCAGCCTACGGGCCTCTCGACAAGGAGCGCGCCGCGCGCGCGGCCCAAGCCAACCCAGATCGGTTCACCGTGGACTACCTCGAAGCTGGCCACTGGGTGCATGCGGATAATCCCGACGGTCTCCACCGCGTTCTCTCGCTCCGCATCGGCAGCAGCTAGACGTGAGGCTCGTCTGTCGCTGGAAGCGGGCGCAACGAAGCGAGCGGTGGCAGAGCGACGAGCTCTGAAAACTGTGCCCGCACCCATGCAGCTACGAACAATGTTCCAATGCCTCCGACGACGACGGCGGGGACCGTCCCCATGAGTTGCGCTGCCAGTCCCGATTCGAGGGTGCCGAGTTCGTTCGAGAGGCCAATAAAGACAAAATTGATCGCCGACACCCGGCCAAGCATTTTGTCTGGAGTCAATGATTGCGCCAGCGTGGCGCGGACGACGACCGAGACATTGTCGCACATGCCACTGATGAACAGCATCGCCATCGAAAGCGGCATCGAACGGGAAAGGCCAAAGCCAGCGATCGCCACTCCAAAGCCAGCGACAGCGATGAGCATTGCGCGACCGGGGCGTTTCCAAGGCGCAATGCGCGTCTGGAGGATCCCCATCGTCGCGGCTCCGAAAGCGGAAGCCGCGCGCAACCAACCAAGGCCGGCCGGCCCAACTTTCAAGATGTCGCTTGCGAAAATCGGAAGCAAGCTCGTAGCGCCCCCCAGCAGCACCGCAAAGAGGTCGACGGAGAGCGCACCCAGGAGTGCCTTCGATTGAAAGACGAAGCGCAATCCACCCAAGAAATCGGATACCCCCGTCACCTTGCCGGTCATGGCCGCCGGTCTGCGCGGCATGGAAGCGAGAATTCCTACGAACACCAAGTTCGCCGCGCATGCAGTCGCAAAGGCAAGCCAGCTCGATGTCACCAACGCGATGAGAAGCCCGCTGAGGGCAGGTCCAATGACCGTCGCCAACTCGAACACGCTCGAATTCCAAGCGTTGATGTTTGTCAGTTCTTCGATGGGGACCAATTGGGGGAGCATGGCCGATACGGAGGCGCCTCGGAAGGCGACGCCCAGGCCGTTTAGAAAAAGGGCGGCGTAATACGCCCAGACAGGCCCCTTGTGAAACGCGAGAAGGAACAAGCAAAGTGCTGCGGTGGCCATCGTGAGGTGCGATCCCATGGCGATCAGTCGCCGCGGATACCGGTCCGCGGCGATCCCGGCGGGGAGCGCCAGTCCGACGACGGGAACGACGGTGGCCAACCCGGTCAGGCCGAGAGCGAGCGGCGAGTGTGTGAGTTCGTAGATTTGCCAACCCACCGAGACCGCAACGCTCGAAGATGCCAACACGGAAACGAAGCGACCGGCAATGAACCGCCCCACGTACGGCCTGCGGAACGCGGCGAGGGAGGCTGCCATGGCGTCGGCGAGTTAGCCGAAGCGAAAGCTGCATGCTAGAGGCTCATGCGCGTGAGCCTCTCCAAGTCGGTGACCGTCGTTGGTGCAGGCGCCCTTGGGCGCGCAGTGGCGGCGATAATCCCAGGGGCACGTCTGGTCGGAAGTGGCCCCGGAGTTACCTGGCCGGCGGACATCGCGTCGCATCGGGAAGTGGAGATTGCTTGTGCAGGAAGCGAA
>JBGSMZ010000122.1:0-6646 GCA_041739845.1 Myxococcaceae bacterium | reverse complement strand
CAACGGAATCTACGCGATTCGTAAGGCACTGGAAGCGCCCCCTGACGTGGTGCTTGCAGACTGCGCGATGCCCGGCCGAAGTGGCTACGACGTTTGCGAAGCCATCAAGCGGGAACCCGCGACGCACGCGGCAAAAGTATTCTTGCTCACCGGCAGTTACGAGCCCTACAACGCTGAACGGGCCGCTCAGGTCGGCGCCGATGGATACATCGCGAAGCCATTTGAGAGCGCCAGCTTCCTCGAAATCCTTCGGAATGCAGCCGGCTTGGCGGCGCCATCCATTGGCGCGACACCAGCGCCAACGCGAGCGCTCGAGCCCCTCGCCAGCGCTACGGCATCAAGCGCTATGGGTCGGGTTCGACCCTACTCCTCCGATTCGGTCCAGCCTTTCGCGAACCAGACGACGGTGCCACGTTCGCTGAGTTCGATGCTGCCACCAGCACGTTCGACCGCCACCGTACCTGCGGCAATCCGGCCACCGAGAGCCCTGGGCGTGGTGCACCCGCCGATCGTCGCGCCAGTCGCTGCGCGCCCTGCTGCGATTCAATCTCCACCGCATGTCGCAACAGCGAATCGTGGCGATCAAGGGGAAGCAAACCTTCGAGAGGCCATTGCTCATGCCTCGAAAGAAGTCATCGAGAAAATTGTTTGGGAGGTCGTGCCCCAACTCGCGGAAGCGATGATTCGTGAACGCCTCGACGAGCTGATCGCTGCGCACAAACGCGGCGACAAGCCTTAGACCGCGCTCTATGACCGACGTCAAAATGGGCTCGCTTGCAGCCGCCGAGCTCGCAAAGAGCTACGAGCCAGCGTCTGTAGAGGCGCATTGGTCGCGTATTTGGGAAGAGCGAGGGTGCTTCACCGCCAACCCGAATTCCGCACGAGAACCTTACTGCTTGGTCCTGCCTCCACCGAACGTCACAGGCAGCCTCCACCTCGGACATGCGCTCACGGCGACGATTCAGGATGTGCTTATCCGCTGGAAGCGGATGCTTGGTTTTGAAGCGCTCTGGGTCCCCGGAATGGACCACGCTGGGATTGCGACGCAAATGGTCGTTGAACGCGAACTCTTGGCCACGGATGGAAAATCGCGTCAAGATCTCGGAAGGGAAGCCTTCACCGAACGCGTGTGGAAGTGGAAGGCGAACTATGGAGCCAAGATCGGCGAGCAACACCGACGACTTGGCGCATCGCTCGATTGGAGCCGAGAGCGGTTCACGCTCGATTCTGGACTCTCGCTCGCGGTTCGAGAAGTCTTCGTCCGCCTCTACGAAGAGGGACTCATCTACCGCGCCCAGCGGCTCATTCACTGGGATCCGGAACTCTTGACCGCTTTGTCTGATTTGGAAGTCGAAAACGAAGAACGCGATGGAACGCTCTGGAGCATCGCCTATCCAGTGGTCGGTTCTGCGGAGCGGCTCACTGTCGCCACCACCAGACCTGAAACGATGCTCGGCGATTCAGCGATCGCGGTCCACCCGGAGGACTCGCGCTATCGACACCTGATCGGCAAAACAGCGCTGTTGCCGCTCCTCGAGCGAGAAATCCCCATTATTGGCGACGCGGAGCTTGTCGATCCCACTTTTGGAACTGGGGTAGTGAAGGTAACCCCAGCGCACGATCACCGAGACTATGCAACGGGTCAGCGGCACGGGCTCCCGATGATCAACATTTTCACCGAGCGAGCGGTGGTGAATGAAAATGGTGGCCCCTATGCTGGGCTCGACCGCTTCGAAGCGCGCGAGAAGGTGCTTTCGGATCTCGAAGCGCAAGGATTTTTGGTGGAGGCTAAGCCCTACAGGATTCCGCTTGCCGTCAGTCAGCGGTCCAAAAGCCCCGTAGAGCCAAGGCTCTCTTGGCAGTGGTACGTTCGCGTCGCCCCGCTCGCCGAAGCGGCGCTTGCCGCGGTTCATCGGGGCGATATCAGGTTCGTCCCCGAAGGCTGGACGAATACCTTTTACGCCTGGATGAACAACATCCACGACTGGTGCATCAGTCGGCAACTTTGGTGGGGTCACCAGATTCCAGCCTGGTACCCGGTCGATTCTCAAGGCCAGGTGGACTGGACAGCGTCTACCTTCGTGGTGGCTCGCGAGGCGCCTTCGCAGGGCAAGTGGATCCAAGACACGGACGTCCTCGACACTTGGTTCAGCTCAGCGCTTTGGCCATTTTCCGCTCTCGGTTGGCCATCGGAAACAGAAGACCTCAAGCGCTTCTATCCCAATGCCTTGCTGGAAACCGGCCATGACATCATCTTCTATTGGGTTGCGCGAATGGTCATGATGGGCATCCACTTCATGGGGAAGCCGCCATTTCCAATCGTCTACTTGCACGCCATGGTGCGCGACGAAAAAGGGGAGAAGATGTCCAAGACCAAAGGGAATGTCATCGACCCTTTGGATATTATCGGAGGGGCACCGGCAAAAGCGCTTCCGCCTGCGATCCGCAACCGCTACCCAGAGGGGCTTCCCCCCATGGGAGCAGATGCGCTTCGGCTTACGCTGGCGCAGTCGACGCAACAGGGTCGCGAAATCCGACTCTCCATCGACCGCGTCGCCGGATCTCGGGCGTTTTGCAACAAGCTTTGGAACGCGGCGCGCTTTGCAATGATGAACCTGCATGACTGGAAACCCACCGGAGAACCGGTTCGAGGCGGGATCTTTGATGCGTGGATTACCTCGCGCCTCGAACGGACAGTGGAAGCAGTCAACCAAAGTCTCGAAGGCTTCGACTTTAGTGCGGCAACGTCTGCTGCGTACCAATTCACCTGGGGAGACTTCTGCGATTGGTACATTGAGGTTGCCAAGTCCGCACTCCAAGGAGAGGACGCAGACGCGCGCCGTGCGGCACAATCGACGCTCGTTCAGTGCCTCGATAGAACGCTGCGCCTCCTGCATCCGTTCATTCCCTTTATTACCGAGGAAATATGGCAACGGCTTCCGATTTCCAAAGCAGAGGAAACACTGGCGACGAGCGCGTATCCAATTTTTCTGGCGATGAATGTGGATGCCGCCTCAGAAGCGCAGGTTGCCCCTGTCCTTGAAGTGGTCAGCGCGATTCGGGTCATTCGAAGCGAATCAGGCATCCATCCAGCGGAACGGATTTTTGCTGTCGTGCATGCCGAGGATCCGGCGATGCGCTCCGCACTCACGCAGCAGACGGCAGTCATCACCAGACTGGCCGGATTGGGGGAGTTTCGAGCAATCGCCCCCGAATCCAAGCCTCGCCTCGCTGCGTCCCAGGTATTGAGGGGGGCAGAGCTCTTTGTCCCGCTCTCCGGAATCGTCGACCTATCCGAGGAGCGAAACCGCCTTCAGCGCGAATTGGATCGGTCGCGAGCCGAATGGGGGAGCCTGGATCGCAAACTATCTAACGCGAGCTTTGTCGCTCGCGCTCCTAGCGAGATCGTGGACCGAGACAGAGAGCGGGTAGCGGAGTTGGCCGGCCGAATGAAGAAGATCAGCGCCAACCTTCAAAATATTTCGGAAGTCCCGGAATGAAGGCAAATCCATGGCAGTGGTCACTTCCTATCGACCCCCTCCTCGACCGGTTGATCGCCTTGAGTCTCGAAGAAGATTTGGGGTCCGGCGGCGACGTGACGACGCGCGCGCTCATTGCTCCCTCTGTGCTCGGGAGGGCAACGCTGGTGGCAAAGGCTCCTATCGTGGTTTCGGGCATTGGAGCTTTCGGACGGATCTTTGCGACGGTCGATCCGCGCATTGCTGTCGTCGCCAAAATCCAAGACGGGCAACGGGTTCCTGCGGGAACCGTGGTCGCTCAGCTCTCAGGCTCGCTCGCCTCACTTCTGGTTGGCGAGAGGACGGCGTTGAACTTCATCCAGCGGACCTCAGGCATCGCCACCGTAACCGCCGCCGCGGTAGCGAAGCTCGCCAAACCTCCCGCCCACCCTACGAAGATCCTGGACACCCGCAAGACAGCTCCTGGAATGCGCGGTCTCTCAAAAGCCGCAGTTCGTGACGGCGGTGGCTCCAATCATCGCGTCGGACTCTTTGACGGCATCCTGATCAAGGACAACCACTTGGCGGCCTTGGGGGGCAATCTCGAAGTGGCCCTGGCCCGCGCGAAACGCAACCGCCCCCGGCTTACGAAGGTGGAGATCGAAGTGACGAACCTGTCGCAGCTCGACCGCGCCATCGCCGCCGGAGCGGAATCTGTCCTCCTGGACAACATGGACGACGCGATCCTTGCAAAGGCATTGTCCAGATGCCGCGGTGCAGGAGTTGAATCGGAAGTATCAGGTGGGGTTACTCTGGATCGCATTCCGCTTCTTCAGAAGCTCGGGGCAGACGGCATCTCCCTCGGGGCGCTGACGCACTCCGCACCGGCGGTCGACTTCTCGCTCGAGTTTGCGAGCCGACGCGCGCGAAGCTAGGCTCGAGATAGCCGCCGAACGAGTTCCACGAGCGTGCGAACGCCCGCGCCGGTAGCACCCTTGGTGAGGTAGCCGCGTTCTTTGTGAACGAACGCTGGACCCGCGATATCCAGGTGGACCCAGGGGGTGGCTCCGACGAACTCCTTGAGGAAAAGCGCCGCGCTGGATGCACCGCCCCAGCGCTCGCCCGCATTCTTGAGATCTGCCACTTCGCTCTTGAGGACGGACTTGAAGAGGGGACTCAGCGGCAATCGCCAGGCTTCTTCCCCTGAGATTCGAGCCGCTTCGAGAACATCGTACATGAGCGGGTCGCTGTCACCGAAGGCGCCAAATATGTCGTTTCCAAGCGCGACGACGCAGGCTCCGGTGAGCGTGGCAAGGTCGATGATGGCAAACGGTTTTGACTCATTCGCCCAGCTGAGGACATCTCCCAGCACCAAGCGTCCTTCCGCATCGGTGTTGGTGATTTCGACGGTTTTCCCCAGGCGCGACACCAGCACGTCGCCGAGCCGGTAGGAGTTGCCAGAGGGCATGTTTTCGCAAGACCCCAAATAGCCAACAACCGGAAAGGGGGGTTTGAGATCCGCCACAACCTTCATCGCGCCCAATACCGCTGCGGAACCGGCCATGTCCGCCTTCATGTCGAGCATACCGTCAGATGGCTTGATCGAGAGGCCTCCCGAGTCAAAAGTGATGGCCTTGCCCACCAAGCACAGGGGAGGCTTTCGACGGTCTGCCGCTCCAGTTGGTCGGTAGGTGATGCGGACGAGACGCGGTTCCTCGACAGAACCTTTGGTCACTCCGAGGAAGAGTCCCATCCTGAGGTCCTGGATCTGCTTGGGCCCCAAGAGTTCGACCGGAAGCTTTGCTTGTCGTGCCATTTGCTGAGCACGCCTCGCAAGGATCGTTGGGGTCATTGTTCCTGGCGGTTCATTCACGAGGTCGCGCGCGAAGTTCGTCGCATCGGCGACGGCGATGGCGAGCGTAGCCGCTTGTTCGTGCGCTGCCTCAGGGCGTGCCTCGCCGGCGAGAAAGATCGTTGCTTCCTTTGGAAGGACGCGCCCACCTGTGCCTTTGGCGCGCGACTTCCATTTCTCAAACCGATAGGCGCCGAGCAGCAAGCCTTCCAAGGCCGACCGTATGAGCCATGCATCTTCGGATGCGGCATGCGGCAGCTGGATTGCAAAGCGACTTGCCTTGAGCTTGCCAATGCTCCTGACCAGCGCGCCAACGGCGAGGCGAAGCGTTTCAGGAACAAAGGTCGCTTCGTCGCCGAGCCCAACGAGCGCCAGACGCTTGCAGTGGAGGGCGCCATGCGTGGGGAGCAGCGCGATTTGGTCGCGCTTTCCTTGAAAGCCCTCTTCGGACGCAGTTTCAAGACAGTGGTCGCATTGCTCTTCGATCTTTTGCAAGAGAGCGTTCTTGCTGCGTTGCTTCCAGGCGGCTTCGAATACCGGAAGGATCACTACGTCCGCTGGAATTGTGCCAAAGGATGAATGTCGTTTGATCGAGGTTTTCATTGCCGCCCTATCTTCGTGTGCGCAGCCTCAGAAGGAAAGTGCAATGAACATTCTTTTGGTCCGCCATGGGGAAACAGCATGGAACGCGCTGGGTCGCTTTCAAGGACGAACGGATGTACCTCTTTCTCCGGAAGGGAAGCGACAAGCCTTCGAACTCTCGCAACGATTGCGCGACCTCCCTCTGACGAGAGTCGTTGCCTCGCCTTTGATTCGGGCGCACGAAACTGCGGAGATCGTCGCGCGCGTTCATCAACTGCCAGTCGCGACTGACGATCGCTTGATTGAAATCAGCCACGGCGATTGGGAAGGGAAGTTTGCGGATGATGCGTGGCGCACCGATCCTGAAATTCTTGAACGCTACCGGACGAATCCAGGGCGAGACGACCCAGCCGGACCCAAAGCGGAGACGCTGGGATCCGTGTTCCATCGATCTTGGGCGGGATTTGAAGACGCGACGCATGGACTCGGCGCTGACGACTGCGTCCTCATTGCAGCGCACGACGCGGTGAATCGCGCAATCCTTTGCCAGGTGCTCGGACTTTCCACCGAGCGTGTTTGGTCATTCCGGCAGGCGCCCGCGACGCTCAACTACCTTGCCGGAACAAGTCTCCAAACCCTCCAAGTCGTCAGGCTCAATGATTATTCCCACGTGAGTCCCTTGTTCGCAGACCCAGTTCACGTTGCCCTTTAGAGACCGGGTTGCGCGCCGCGCTAGCTCCAGGCCAGCATGCGC
>JBGSMZ010000102.1:0-40029 GCA_041739845.1 Myxococcaceae bacterium | reverse complement strand
GCAATGTGCATGCATTCCTCGATGCCCATGACGTTGCCATCGATGGAACCGACAACCCGGAAGCCAAGTTCCTTCTCTCTGATGCGGCGCTGGTCACGGACACCCCGCTCATCTACGGTGCCGCCGTCAGACTAGAGGGATTGGCGATGCGGATTGAACGCGGCGGACCGTGCCTCCGATGCCTTTTTGAAGCACCGCCGCTCCAAGGATTGAGTTGCGGAGATTCGGGGATTTTGGGCACCGTCGCCGGGTTCATTGGTGCGCTTCAAGCAGACCTCGCGGCGAGGCCGCTCTCAGCGGTTGGTGTCGCAACGCTTACGACGTTTGATGGCCGCTCGCTGCGCTTGCGAAATATTGCGGTGCGCCGGCGAAGGGATTGCGCGACCCATGAAAGTCTAGCGGGGAGTGGACTTGCGAGATTTTCCTAGGAGAAGCTGTCGATGAATACGCGCCAAGCCGAGAAATTCTCTCGGCAAATCCTCTTGGAGGAGGTCGGCGAGGGAGGCCAAGAGCGCCTTCTGCAACGCGGCATCTGCATTCACGGTAGCTCCCCCGCGCTCAGCGCCGCCGAAGCCTACCTCACTGCGGCTGGCTGTCCGTTGGTGCCCTCGAGCGAGGCCTTCGTGCATGTTTGCGAAGGTGATGCGCTCCCTGCGCAATCCATGGGGAAGCGCTTTGCGGCGCTCGTCGTTGCGATGCCAAGGGGCATTGCGTATCGGTCCCCCGTGGGTGACGAAAACGCGTTTGCGTCCCTTAGGGAGGCATTGGCAGATGAGCCCAAGCCTTCAGCGGAATCGCAGGAGATGCGCGGGGCTCTCATCGCCCTATCAGCCCAGCGAATTCTTCTCGAGCTAGCGCCCGAAGGAGTGGGATCGGTGCTTTACCCTTCTCATTCCCTTCCAACGCGGCTATGATCACGAACTCACTTGCAGCCGGAGTAGGTCTCGCGCAATGGGGCAAAATCAAGGATTTACAATCTGGTTTACGGGCATGTTGGGTGCCGGGAAATCGTCCACCGCCAACTACATCTCCGCTCGCCTTCAGCAGGTCGCGCGAAGCGTAGAGGTACTCGACGAAGACATCTTAGCGACCACCTTTTGGCCGGAAATGGATGCTGGTTCGAGCGAGGAATGGCAAGCCATTTCTGATCGCCTCGGCTGGCTCGCCGAAGTTATGGGTCGCAACGGAATCTGTTCGCTCATCGCTTCGACGAGCCCCTACAAGAGCCAACGCGAAGAAATCCACCGACGCATCCCGCGCGTATTGGAAGTCTTCCTCGATTCCCCGGTGGAAGCGCTGATCAAGCGCGACACCACTGGAAAATACAAGCAGGCTTTGGCGAGCGAGATTCCCCACTTCCCGGGAATTACCTCGCCCTACGAGCCTCCGAACAATCCAGAAGTTCACGTGCGCACTGATGCCGAGACGTTGGAAGAAGGGGGGCGCAAAGTGTTTCAGGCGCTCCTCGACTTGGGCTGGGTGACGCCGGAAGAGCTCAAAATCATCACCGGGGCGCGGGGCCGAGCGAGCGGGAACAACAAGACTTCAAAGGTTGCCCCCCAAGCCCAAGCGCGCGCAGAGAAGGCGAAGACTCGAGCAAAAGCCGCCGTCTCGAAAAAACCAAAGGCCGCCAAGGCAACCCCCAAGAAGGAGATAGCTCCCAAGAAAAAGGTGGCCTCCAAGAAGAAGGTGGCCGCCAAGAAGAAGCTAGTCCCCAAAAAGAAGGTGGCTCCAAAGAAAAGGGGAGTTCTCCCAAAGAAGCACCAGAAGAAGCGGAAATAGTTTCTCAAGTGCCTATGGCGTCTCTGATTTCGCTCGAACCACCTCGGCAACCGACCGACGGGCTATCGGCCACGGAAATCGAAAAGCACTGCCTCACATCGGCGGAGCGCTTCGCCGCCATGCGTGAGCGAATGCGGTCCTATCGATCAGCGCTCGTCGCCTTTTCTGGCGGGGTCGATTCGACACTCGTGCTCAAAATCGCGCACGAGGAACTTGGGATGGATGCGGTAGCAATGACCGCGGTTTCCTCGGCGGTTCCCTCAGAAGAGATCGCGCAAGCGCAAGCCTTTGCCCGCGGACTGGGAGTCACCCATATCGTCGTGCCATCTTTGGAGCTTAGCGATCCACGCTATGTAAAGAACGCCTCCGATCGCTGCTACTTTTGCAAGACGGAGCTTCATCGGCTGACCAGCGAGCACCGGGAGCGCCTTGGGCTTCATGTCGTGTTGGACGGACTCAACGCCGATGAGGAGGCAGGACACCGGCCCGGGCGGGCGGCAGCACGCGAACGCGCGGTAGCCTCACCGCTCGCGGAGGCAAGATTCACAAAGGACGAGATACGCGCTTGGTCCTATCGCCTGAGTCTTCCAACCTGGAACAAACCCCAAATGGCGTGCCTGGCTTCGCGGCTCCCCTATGGAACCCAGGTGACCGCGCAACGCCTCAACATGGTAATGCGCGCAGAGAGAGCGATGCGAGAGCTAGGGTTTCGTTCGTTCCGCGTCCGCCACCACGGAGAGGTCGCTCGCATCGAGGTGGCAGCGTCCGAATACCAACGCCTCATGGATCCCAAGCTTCGCCGCGCCGCAGATGAAGCGGTGCGTTCGGCCGGCTACACTTTTGTGGCAGTCGACCTCGAACCGTTTCGAACAGGTCGATTGAATGAGGTTCTGGCGAAATCCTAGCCTCCTTCGATAGTGATGAAAGGAGGCGCCTTGGGAAGCCCCACGACAGCGGCGGCACGGTCGGCGGCAAAGGGGTCACTTTCTTCCGGATACTGGACTTCCCATAGGGCAAGCCCTTCTGGAGGAGCGCAGAAACGCCGGTTGTTCTGAACCTCCCTCCCGGCGAGCCCCCTGCGAATCGCATCGAGCGTGGTGAGTCCCAAGCCTGCGGCGACAGACGCCCCGATCATCATTCGGACTTGATGGCGCCCGAATCCATTTCCGCAACAATGCACCTCATAGAATCCAGAAGCGCATGCAAGCAAAGTGAGGTGCAACACGGTTCGGAGTCGGCGCGAGGAGGTTGGACCGTGAAAATTGAAAAAGTCGTGAGTTCCCTGGAAGAGGGAAAGAGCTTCAGCGGTCACGCCTGGGTCTAGAGGAGTACGCCAAGCAAAGGGAAGCCAGGCGGGAGGTATTTCGAGACCTAGTCGATACCGGTACGATTTTCCGGTCGCCGTCCAGGCTGCGTTGAACTTACCCGGAGCGAAGCGTGCAGAGACGACTCCAAGCGCTGGCCCCTGAGAGAGGCCGGATGCGATGGAATCCAGTGAATAATCGCGCGGAATTCGCATGCTTAGGACTTGCATCCTCGCATGGACTCCCCGATCCGTCCGCCCGGCGGCAACCGGGTTCGCCGCAATCCCTATGGAGCGCAGGCCACAGGCAATTGCGAGGGCAACCGTTGGGCGCTCGCCTTGCCGTTGATAACCAGAGAACGATCCTCCTTGGTACCAACACCAGACCGCGGCTATCCTATTGGGATTCATCTATGAAAATCGTCCGCGGTGCCACATGGACGGTTCGTCAAGGGAACCTCATCCTCGGTCCCTACTCGCTGGAAGAACTCCTGGCGAAGCTACGGACCGGAGAGATTCATCCAACGGGAGCACCTGGAGGCGAAGCTTCTTCCATTGACCCCGACAATTCCCTTCAGCTTCGACAGCTGGGAGATCCCGAATGGTTCCCGATTTCGCAAGTACCCCTGCAGGGGATTCAAGACGCTGCCGCTGAGGGCAGGGTCCAATTCTCCCACGACCGGGAGCTTGAGCTCCAAGAAAAGGCCAAGCGGCGCGCAAACCTGCGCGCGGGAATCGTCAGTGGAGTCGTCCTTCTCCTAGTAGCAGCTGGCATTACCTACCTCGCGACGCGCGCCAAGACCCACACCGAGTCCGAGCAAGCCCTCTTGGGAGCGCTGGAGATCACCGTGGACGCGCCAGAGATCGTGAAGGCGAAAAAGTCCGATGAGGTCCTCATCGCCTACCCTGGTCGCTTCAGCGACAAAGCGCAAAAGCGGTCAGCGACAGCGCGTCGCGCCGGCTCCGCACAGGCAACAGAGCCCGACGGGCTCCAAGTCGCTCAGGTCGATACCGCCGGAATTAGCGCGGTCGTCACCGCCAACAAGCCCAAGCTGATCCCTTGCATTCGTGCCGCCGTAACATCGAGCACGCAGCCTACGAAGATTCCAATTTCCTTCGTCGTGGCAGCCACCGGCAAGGTCGACAAGCTCTGGGTGGACAATCGGGACTTTAAAGAAGACGCGGCGCTCAATGCGTGTCTCATCCGCGAGCTTCAAAAATTTCCATTTGCTGCGGGGCAATCTGGAGCGACTATTAGCTTGTCGTTTAATGTGGGTGCGCGCCACTAGAAGGAACCACCATGGACAACCTCGGCCTTGAACATCAGAAAGCGTGAAGCAGTGCGCCCTGGAGAGTAGAAGTGAAAGTATGCAACGAGAGCCGAACGCCGTAGGAGTCAGCGACCTTGAAAAAAGGTGAACAGCACGTCAACCTCGCCTGTTCGTTCTGTGGAAAGTCGCAGCTCGACGTGCGGAAGCTCATTGCCGGGCCAACAGTCTACATCTGCGACGAGTGCATTCATCTCTGCAACGACGTCATGGCGGAAGACGCCGAGAAAGAGGATGTTCGGCCAGAGCTTTCGCTTCCTACTCCTGAAGAAATCAAAGCGTTCCTCGATGGATATGTCATCGGCCAAGACCAGGCAAAACGGGTCCTCGCGGTGGCGGTCTACAACCACTACAAGCGGACCCACAATCGGAAGTCCAAGGGGCCGCGCGTTGGGGCGAAGGCAGGCAACCACGAGGACGTAGAGATTTCGAAGTCCAACGTATTGCTCGTTGGCCCCACCGGGTCTGGAAAGACTTTGCTCGCGCAGTCGCTTGCACGCTTCCTCAACGTTCCCTTCACCATAGCCGACGCCACAAGTCTCACGGAAGCGGGCTACGTCGGAGAGGACGTCGAAAATATCATCCAGAACCTCCTCCACAACGCCGACTACGACGTCGAAAAGGCAGCCCGGGGGATTGTCTACATCGATGAAATCGACAAGATTTCACGGAAGGCTGGTGATGCCCCTTCCGCGACGCGCGACGTGGGAGGCGAAGGCGTTCAACAGGCGCTCCTCAAAATCATCGAAGGAACCCGAGCGAGCGTGACCCCCCGGGGCGGAAAGAAGTACAACCAGCAGGAGTTTATCCAGGTCGATACGAGCAACATCCTCTTCATTTGCGGAGGCGCATTCAACGGAATCGATGCAGTGATCCGCCGGCGCGTGGGGGAGTCTGGACTCGGGTTTGGCGCGAAGGTTGAGTCGAAGACGCAACGCAGCCTCGGCGAGTTCCTCGAACGCATCGAGCCGGACGACTTGTTGAAGTACGGAATGATTCCCGAATTTATCGGTCGCCTGCCGATGATCGCGACGCTCAGCGATTTGCGCGAAGAAGACTTGCTGACGATTCTCACAAAACCGCGCAACGCGCTCACAAAGCAATACCAAAAGCTCTTCGAGCTCGAACAGGTGAAGCTCACCTTCAGCCGCGATGCGCTTCGAGCCATTGCACGCGAAGCGCTACGCCGTAATGCGGGAGCGCGTGGACTCCGAGCAATCATGGAAGACGCAATGCTCGAAGTCATGTACGAGCTTCCATTCCGCGACGGAGTGAAAGAATGCGAGATTACCGAGGGAACGATTCTCAGAAAGGAATCGCCCCACGTCGTTTACGAGAAGGCAAAGAAGAGCGCTTAGTCGTTTGCTTCCTGGGCGCACTGAGTTTTCTGGGTTGCCCCAAGACTCCGCAAATCACCGGCGCTCAAGACGCTGGCTGCGACTGTGCGCGGGTAACTGCGGAGCCGGAAGCCGACCCGCCGGCAGGAGCCCATCGACCTGATGCCATTCTTCCCACTTGCCGCGAAGAGGGCGAACTGCCTCTCGAAGCGGCGCGACGATACATGGAGCGAGGGAACCTCGCTCGTGCACTCGCCTGCGCTTCAAAGGCCGCAGCACTCGATCCCAGCGATGCTTTGGCCCAATTAGCGCGCGCAGAGGCATTGGCCTCTCTCGGCCGAAGGGAACAAGCGCGGCTTGCGTACGCGCGCGCCCTTTCGTCGACTTCGGATGCGCTCGATCCGCTCGCCGCAGCGGCGCGTTACTATATCGTGGGGAGTGGCGAGGACCACGAAGCGCTCGCTCTTGGGTTGACCTATGCCGAGCAAGGGTTGGGGCGCGCCGTGGTTCAGGAAGATCGAGAAATGGCCCTTACCTTTGCGGCGCTCGCGGCGCGAGCGCACAACGACTTGGGACAATCGGATCGCGCGCTTGAGCGCGCCGAGTGGGTTCTCGCACGGGCTCCGAAGCAGGAAGACGCACGCTACGAGCGAGCGGTCGCTTTGTTTGAGCTTTGCGAGTTCGAGCGAGCGGAAGCAGCTTTTCGCGAGTTGTCGCACGTCCCGCGCGACGCTGCATACGCGCAAAACTATCTCGGCCAGATCCTCGAACGAAAGGGCGAGCGCGGAGGCGCAGAAATGGCGTTCGCAAAGGCGCGGAGCCTCAAACCGAGCGAATTCACTTCCGGCGTCCTCCTGGAGCCTCAAGAATTCAAAGCCCAGGTGCAACGCGCCCAAGCGGAGCTCCCCTCAGAGATGCGAAGAGACTTGCGCCAGGTCCAAATCGCCGTTGAAGACCTTCCCAACGCCAATGACCTTCACGCCGTTGATCCGCCATTGTCTCCAGGCATTCTTGGGCTTTTTCGTGGACCCCCGCTCGGAGAAGCCTGCCCGGCTCCCGCGAATCCCCACGGCACCTGCCGGACCATCGTCCTCTTTCGACGCAACTTGGGGCGCTCGGTCCGAAGTCGCGCGGAACTCAATGAACAAATAGTCACGACGCTTTTTCATGAAGTCGGCCACCTCCGCGGAGAGGGAGACGCGGAACTGGCCTCCCGCGGCTTGGAGTGATCAGCAGTTGAAGGAACAGGACCGTTCCAGAAGCGCAAGGCGCCAACACGTCGGCTTGACACCGCCATCGAGCGAGGGTAACCGCACCCCTCTTCCTACGGGGCGCCCCTATTTGAGGGCCTAAGAAAGTAGCAATGCCGCACCAACGAACCTACAGCGCGAAGGCGAAGGAAGTCGTTCACCACTGGCACCTTATCGACGTCTCCGACCGGATCCTGGGTCGCGTCGCCACGGAAATAGCCACCCTTTTGAAGGGCAAACACAAGCCGATGTACACGCCCTCGCTTGATACCGGTGATCACGTCGTGGTCATCAACGCCGAGAAGGTTCGCGTTACCGGGACGAAAGCTACCAACAAGATCTACTATCGGCAGGGGCTGGCGGGCTTTCCCGGATCACTCAAGTCCGTGACCTACAAGGCACTGCAACAACGCCATCCCGACGAAATCATCGAAGCGGCTGTTCGCCGCATGATGCCGCGGAGCGCCTTGGGGCGACAGATGATGACCAAGTTGCGCGTCTACGCTGGCTCCGTTCATCCGCACAAAGCCCAAAAGCCCGCGTTGCGCGCGGCGCCGACAAAGGGCTGAGACGCCTTTTTTAAGGAAGGGAATTCATGGAACCATCGGCCACAGACGGATTCTACGCAACCGGCCGTCGTAAGGAATCAACGGCCCGTGTGTGGATCAAACCCGGAGATGGCACGGTGGTGGTTAACGGCCGCCCGGTAGACGAGTACTTTGGGCGCGAGACCTCCATCATGATCATCAATCAGCCGCTCCAAGTATTGGAACAGCTTGGAAAAGTGGACATGACGGTCAACGTTCGCGGTGGCGGCCTGTCTGGTCAAGCCGGTGCGATTCGCCACGGCCTGTCTCGGGCGCTTACGCAACTCAATCCGGAGTTCCGAACTCCGCTCAAGCGCGCTGGCTTCCTCACCCGCGATGCGCGCACTGTGGAGAGGAAGAAATCCGGGCAGCCAGGTGCTCGCAAGCGCTTCCAGTATTCGAAGCGCTAGTCACTCGCATAGCCTTCCCACCGGGATGCCCTGCGGCGGGGGAATGCGTGTGTTAGGATTGTGACGCAATGGAGCTGACCGAAGTCCTCCAGCTTGCCCTTGAGAAGGGCGCGAGCGACGTTCACCTCAAGGCCGGGGTGCCTCCGGTCATTCGCGTCCACAACAAGCTTTTCCCGTTAAAGGAAATCAAGCGGCTCACCAGCGATGAGACCGCCGCGATGCTGCTGGGTATTTTGACCACCGGTCAAAAGGAAAGGTTCGAGCGCATCGGGGAAATCGATTTTGGCTACGGAATCCCTGGACTGGGGAGGTTTCGAGTCAATTTGTTCCACCAGCGTGCGACAATCGCAGCGGTCATCCGCGCGATCCCCGTCAAGATTCTCACCATTCGGGAGCTGTCCCTTCCGCCGGTCATCGAGTCGCTAGCCCTTGAAGAGCGCGGACTCATCCTGGTGACCGGGGCGACAGGTTCGGGGAAGTCGACGACGTTGGCGGCGATGATCGACTACATCAACACGCGCGAGACCAACAACATCATTACCATCGAAGACCCGATCGAGTTTCTCGTGCGCGACAAGTCTTCCATCGTGAGCCAGCGCGAAGTCGGAACCGACACACCTTCATTCCATCAAGCGCTCAAGAGTGCCTTGCGTCAGGATCCGGACATCATTCTCGTCGGCGAAATGCGCGATGTGGAAACCATTGAAACTGCGCTTATCGCGGCATCGACAGGTCACCTTGTGATGTCCACGCTCCACACGACCGATGCAGCCGAGACCGTCAACCGCATCGTTTCGATGTTCGACGCCAACCACCAGCAACAGATTCGCCTCCAACTCTCCTCGGTGCTGCGCGCGATCGTGTCGCAGCGCTTGGTCTCAAAGGCGGATGGCACAGGGCGGGTTCCGGCTGTCGAAGTTCTGCGGACGACAGCGCGCATTCGAGAACTCATTGAGAACAAGGACCGTACCCGCGAGATCACCGAAGCGATAGCCGAAGGAAATGTGAGCTACGGGATGCAGACGTTCGATCAATCGCTCATGGGACTGCTGTCGTCGGGGCTCATCAACCACGCCGAGGCAGTTCGAAACGCGAGCAATCCCGATGACTTTGCGCTTCGTATCCAAGGGGTTTCTTCGGGGACCGACTCGCGTTGGGAGCAATTTGAAGAGCGCGGTGTAAACGACCCCGCGCCACCAGCGCGGCCGGAGCCTCGTGTTCGAGCGGTTTCCCCTCATGCTCCGCCTGCCGCTCCGCCTCAGAAGCCAGGAAATGAGTCGGAGTTTGAACTCGAGCGGTTTTGATTCAGAACGCATCCAACGATGGCGCCGCCGACTTGTTCATTGGCTACTTGAGCGCCGAACGCAATCTGTCACCGCGAACAATCGACGCCTATGGACGCGATGTGCGCTTGTACCTCGATATGTTGCAAGCTCGGGGCCGCGACGTGGCATTCGCATCTCCTGAAGATATTCGCGCCCACCTCGAGGACTTGTCTCAAGGGAAATCCGCGGTCTCAGCGCGAAGTCGCGCGAGGCATCTTTCTGCGCTTCGCGTGTTCCATCGATTTCTGCGCGATGAAGGCCACGCGGAAACCGATCCGACAGTTGGAATTGCATCGCCAAGGCACTTGAAGCGGCTGCCGATGTTTCTCTCGGTGGAGGAGATCGAGCGTCTTCTCGCGGCGCCTAAGAAAGATTCGATTGCCGGCGCGCGCGACCTCGCGATGCTTGAACTGCTCTACGCGACGGGCTTACGGGTCAGTGAGCTGCTCCTGCTCAAGCTTGAAGACGTGAATCTCGACGCTGGCTACATCGTGGTGCTGGGAAAGGGTCGCAAGGAGCGCCTTGTTCCGGTCGGCAGGCGCGCCATCGATGCAATTCGCCGATGGCTCGCGTCCCCTCGCGCAGCGATGCTGAAGGATCGCATCACCCGGTCTTTGTTCGTCACGCCGCGAGGAAAAGCGATGACCAGAATGGGATTCTGGAAATTGCTGCGCAGGTACGCGGTTGCAGCGGGAATCACAAAGAAGTTGTCCCCGCACAAACTGCGCCATAGTTTTGCCACCCATCTTCTGGAAGGCGGGGCTGATCTCCGTGCGGTGCAAGCTATGCTCGGTCACGCCGATCTCGCAACGACGCAGATCTATACGCACGTCACCAAGGAACACCTCAAAGAAGTCTATGTTCGGGCGCACCCGCGCAGTAGCCGGGACGCCAATCTCAGTTCGCAAGGGTACGTCTGACGAATTTGCAACGCATGCTGATGTGAAGTTCAATTGACCTCATAGGAGCGCCGTCCAGTATTCCTGAGGGCGCAGGAGAGCCTCGACGCCGTATGGAGCGACGCGTACTCATCGCCGAAGGACAATCCGAGTTTGGATTGAGCATGGCTTCGATTCTTCGAGATGCGGGCTTTCATGCGAGCCTGGCGACTTCGGCGAGCGAAGCTCTGCGCGAAATCGAACGCCGCCGCCCCCACTTGGTGGTCATTCGGGCAGAGCTTCCCGATCAAAGCGGTTTCGTGCTCTGTGGTCGGCTACGCAAGGCAAAGGAGCGCCAAGATCTCCCAATCATTCTGGTTTCCTCTGACGTGGGAATCGAGGCTCTTGAAGAGCACTCCCGGAGCCCACAAGCGGCCAACGCTTACCTCGCGCTGCCGTTTGAAATGTCGGAGCTGACGCGCCTCGCGGAGCTGCTCGCGCCGCAGAGAGACTCGGAGGAACCGGAATCCGACGTTCATACGCTCGATTCAGCGCTGGGACTGGCGCTCAGCGAGACTTCCCCCGACCCAGCGGAGCCAACGCCCGAGGATGAAGTCTCCCAAGACCCCGCTGTAGCGCCTCCCAAGCTTCCGCGACGCGGGCGACGAAGCGCGTTGACGGAGGTCGACAAACAATTCATCGAGGATACTTTTGAATCCATCGCAGGCCGGAAGGAAGAGCTTCTCGCTGCCGCGAAGCACGCCAGGCGACCGGATCGCAAGCAACTCGATACCCCGGAAGGGCGTCTCCAATTCTTGCGCGAAGAGCTGAAGCTGCGCGAAGTGCAAATCGCAAGGATTTCGGAGGTGTGGTCTGTACGCGAGCGAGAACTGCTGTCCTCGGAAGACCGGCTGAGCGAGAAGGACGTCCAGATTCAGGGTCTGAAGATGATGCAGGAGGACCTGAATCGGCGCCTTCGAGAAGCCAAAGACCAGGTAACCAGTAAGGAGCGCGAGCACGGGAAGCAGGTCGAGGATCTCCTCCTCCAGAGATTCATTGGCGAAAAGGAAGTCATCGAAGTCGTTTCTGCCAAGGAAAAAGAAGTCAGTGCGCTCCGGGTGCAACTCGGCCGGACCGAAGAAGAGCTGGGCACGCGGAAAAGCGACTTGGTGCAGCTCCGTGCGGAGTTCGACACCTTTCAAAAGGCGCACCAAAGCTCGACCGCTGAGCTGGAACTCCGTGAGAACAAAGCACGGGAGTTGGTCGCGCATCGGGACTCCCAACTCGAAGCGCTGCGAGGGGAGTACGACACGCTTCTCGCCACCTATAACGAGGCGCTGTCAGACCGGGACACGAAATACACGGAGTACACGAGTCAGGTTGCTTCCCTGACCGACGAGCTTCGCAAGTCGAAAGAAGAGGGAAGCGCCCGCATCAAGTCATTCGAAGCAACATTGGCTTTGACCGAGGAGCGCTCCCGGACCTTCGAAGCGGATGGGAAGCGTCTCGCCTCGGAGCTGGCGAGCACCAACGAACGGGATTCTCGAAAGATTGCTGAACTCACCCGAGAAGTCGCCCAACTCTCCAAAGACCTTGCCGAGGAGCGCGCAGCCAAGGCAGCACTCGATGCCAGTTCCCGCGCACAACGCGAAGAGCAGGCAGCAAAGTACGCGGCGATTGAACGAGAGCTCGGTGACGTCGTAGGTCAAAAGGATCGCCAAGAAGCTGAACTTCAAACATCTCTTCAGAAAAAGATGGAGCGCATCGGCGAGCTCGAAGGCGATCTCGAAACGACAAAGGCTGGCGCCGCCGATAAGCAAGACGAATTGCGCCGGCAACTGCAAGAAGCCGTCGCCTCTTCAGAAGCGAGTGCCCAAGCCCATAGTCAGCAACTTGCACAAGTGCGGGAGGAGCTGGCCGCTGCGAATGCGAACCAATCGGATCTAACCCAGCGACTTCAGCAGGGTGCGTCTACCATTGAAGGCCTGCGAACGTCAGTCCAGGAGCGCGAGGAGAAGCTCGCGAAAGTCTCAACAAATCTCAGCGACTCCCAGGAAGCCCACGCCGCCCTTCAGGCGCAACACCAAGCAAAGGTGTCGGAGCATTCGCAAGCTCTCGGTGAACTTGAAGCGGTGCGCTCCGCGCTCACGGATACGCGTGCCCAGCTCGCACAAGAGACCGATGCGTTGGAAAAAACCCGCGCCCAACTCGCGGAAGCGAACGCCGCGCACGCCCAAGCGCAACAGTCCGCCCGCGAGGGCCGCGAACGACTGACCGCGGAATTTGAATCGGCAAAGCTCATCAGCACCCATGCACAAGAGACACTTCAGGGAGAACTCGCCAAGACCAAGGCGGATTTATCGAGCGCCACCGGGGCGAGGTCCGAGCTCGAGAAAGCCTTCGAACAAGCGAAAGTGAAGTGGGCCAATCAGGAGGCCGATCGGGATCGCGCCGCGGAGGCAAGTGCAAAGGAAGCTTCCAGTCTGAGGGCGCAACTCGCGGAGGCGCGACAAGAGTCAGATTTGCATGCCAATGCGGCTGCCAAAGAACAGGAGAAGGTGCACGCTCTTCAAGATCGCGTTTCCGAGTTGCTGACCGCAGCCGACGCTCGGACCGTCGAACTCAGCGTAGGCAATGCTGCGCTCGAAGAATTGACCGCCAAGCACGCAGCCGCCCTCGACCAAGCGCTGCAGACCGCGGAAATCCATAAAGCGGTGATTTCGGATCGGGACGCGGCGCGGAGCCAACTCGAAAAATCCGTGGAGCGGGCGAACGAACTGATCAACGAAGCCAACAGCACGATCTCCTCGGAGCGCATCAAAGCGAAGTCGGCGGTCGCTGAAGCCATGCAACGCGCAATGAAAGCGGAAGCCCAGATTGTTTCCGAGCGCGAGAGTGCTGGGAGTGAGCGCGAGGAGATGTCGCAATTGCTTCGCAGTGCGCAAGACATGGTTACCCAACGCGACAATGCGATCGCCACGCTCGAGGAAGCGTTGGAAACGGCGCGTGCCGCCGTCCCCAGCGAGGAGCTTGAAGAGTCCCTCCGCCTGGCACAGGTACGCGCCGCTGAGGCAGAGCAACGCACGGGACGAATGCAGCAAGCGCTCGAAGCCAAACAGTCCAAAGACCTCCAGGAGCTTCATGCGAAGCACCGCGTCGATGTCGAGCGGCGCGATCAATTGAAGGCACAGGAGATTCGCCAGCTCCAAGAAGCGCTCCAAGAAAAGGCGAAGCTCCTCAAGATTGCGGAGTTTGAAATCGCACGTGCCAAAGCGCGCAGTGGAATCTCCGCCCTTCCGGGGCACGCACCAACCGCTCCAAGTCTGCGACCCCGCGTAGAGCCGCAGCTCCTGACCTCCGTGAAGCAGCCGAGCGGGTTTGCCCCTCCGGCTCGCGCCGCCCCAGCGGAAGAAGCGGTTTCCGAAGAGGAGCTAGAGAGAAGCCTTGCAAGTTTGGATATCGAAGAGCTTGACGGCTAGCTGGGAGCGTTGTCAATGGTGGAGCGCTGTGATTAGGGAGGCTTCCCGATGGTACTATTCTTCTCCATTCTCCACATCGTCGTCTGCATCTTTATGATCTTCGTGATCCTTCTCCAACCAGGGAAGGACGCAGGGATGGGGTCAGCGCTCGGCGGAGGAGCTGCAACCACAGCATTTGGCGGCCGCGGAGCAGTTACGTTTTTGTCGAAAGTAACTGCCGTATGCGCCGTTGCTTTCTTCCTCACTTCGCTTGGCCTCTCCTTTGTAGGCATGCGGTCGTCCGTCGCGGCGACTGTAGCCGCGAGCCGGTCCAAGGAGATGCCGGACAACAATGGCGCTGCCGCCAACACTACGGCGGTCGATGGTTTAGATGGCGCCGTACCGCCCCCAGAGGTTCCAGCGGATCACTAATGGCCATGGACGCCAAGCCTGAACGCTCTCTGATCCCGCATCCGCTGCCGCGCCAGCACAATTTGCATTTTCCCATCGCAGCGCCGTGCTAATCGGCGCGGCGATGTTCGCCCAGGTGGTGGAACTGGTAGACACACCATCTTGAGGGGGTGGCGCCGAAAGGCGTGAGGGTTCGAATCCCTCCCTGGGCACTCTGCAATACGCGGGTCACTTCATTCCCAAGTGTCAGTAGGACCAAGGGGTCTTGAAGGTGCGCTTGCGCTTTTCGACAAACGCATTGCGCCCTTCTGCAGCCTCTTCTGTTCCGTAAGCCAGCCGGGTCGCCTCGCCCGCGAAGAGCTGTTGGCCGACCAGGCCGTCATCCGGTAGGTTCATCGCGTACTTGAGCATCTTGATGCTCGTCGGTGACTTGGCGTTGATTTCTCCGGCCCAGGCGAGTGCGACATTTTCGAGATCTGCATGGGGGACTACCGCGTTGACCATACCCATTGCCATGGCGGCCTCGGCGGAGTGATTCGCTCCGAGAAAGAAGACTTCCCGAGCGCGCTTCTGGCCGACCTGTCGCGCTAGGAGCGCAGAACCGTAACCTGCGTCAAAGGAAGCCACGTCCGCGTCTGTCTGCTTGAAGATGGCGTGCTCTCTGGAAGCAATGGTCAGATCACAGACGACGTGCAGCGAGTGCCCTCCCCCTACCGCCCACCCGGGCACCACCGCGACAACCACCTTTGGCATGAAGCGAATCTGACGCTGCACCTCGAGAATGTGAAGGCGACCAAGACCTCCCGGATCGAGGTCCTTGTCGTCGAGCGAATAATGGTATCCGTCTCTGCAGCGGCTGCGTTGGTCCCCGCCTGAGCAAAAGGCCCATCCTCCGTCCTTCGGCGAAGGGCCGTTTCCGGTGAGAAGAATCACGCCGACGTCGGTCATGAAGCGGGCCGCTTCAAGCGCTTTGGACAATTCGTCCACGGTGCGAGGACGAAAGGCATTTCTCACTTCAGGGCGGTTGAAGGCGATGCGCACGGTCCCCTGTTCGCGGGCCCGATGGAACGTGATGTCCCTGAACGGGAAGGCGTCGAGCGATTGCCAGCGGGAAGCGTCGAAAATCTCGGAGACCATAGCGTTCCTCAGTTGCCTCGGGACCGGCGGGTTGCCTAGCGACTAGCAAATCCATCGCCGCAGCGCGCCCTGGCGATCGATTTCTTCCTGCATACGCTTGGAATGGCTGACGCTGCTGGACCTGTTATACGAGCGCGTCACTGCAAAGGAGATGCTTCTCATCCATGAAGGTCGAAGTCCACGAACTCACCTCAGTAGAACGTCGCATCGACGTCGAAGTCGAAGTGGAACGCGTCGAACAGGAGTTGGGTCGCGCCTACGCGGCCCTGGGAAAGCGCGTCAAGGTTGCCGGATTTCGCGCGGGGAAAATCCCTCGCCGCATTCTGGAACAGCATTACCGCGCTGACGTCGAAAGCGATGCCGCCCAGCGGTTGATCAATCGGTCGCTCATGGAGGCGCTCACGGAACACGAGATCGAAGCGCTGGGGCGCCCCCAAGTCGATCCTCCGAAGCTCGATCCCACCAAGCCATTTCGCTACAGCGCCACCGTCGAAGTTCGGCCAAAAATTAAGCCCAAGAATTATCTCGGTCTTGAAATTGAGGCCCAAGACACGACAGTGAGCGATGCTGATGTTGCCGAGCGCATCGCGAGTCTTTGCAAGGAGCGAGCAACGCGGGAGCGAATTACCGACCGCACCGAGGTCCTCGCTGGCGACCTCCTCACTGCGGATCTGGAAGTGACTATTTCCGGCGAACGCTCCGACGTCTATTCTGGACCAGCGCGCAGTATCATCGCCTCCGAAGGATCGCTTGCCAGCGGCAACATAGCGGGACTGGTCGGCGCGAAGGTCGGCGAGGCATCTACCGTCAGCGGGGTCCCATTGGAACCTGTGGGAAGCGATGGGTCGGAGGTGATGGCCCACGTCCTGGCCACCCCGCGCGAATTGTTTGCGGAAAAGATTCCAATCGCCGACGATGCCTTTGCCACATCGATCGGTGCCGATTCGCTCGCCGATCTCCAGGCGAAAGTCCGAACCCGGCTCCAGCATGAAAAAGAGAGCGCTGCCAAACGCAAGGACGATCAGGCGCTCCAAGAGCAACTCGTCGCAGCGAACCCGTTTGAAGTTCCGCGTGCACTCGTCGCCCACCACCAAGAGCTTCAGCTCCGCCGAACACTGGAATCGATGGCGCAGGCAGGGATCGCAGTCAACGACTTGAAGTTCGATTGGAAGAAACTTGCGCAAGAAATGGAGCCTTCGGCGACGCTCCAAGCGAAGCGTGAGATTATCCTCGAGGCCATCGCAGACGCGGAGATCATCACGGTGTCCGACAAGGACCTCGATGCGGAACTCAAGTCCCTTGCTGAAGGAAGTGGGCAGCGTTTCGAGCAATGGCGTGCTCGCCTTGAAGGGCCGCAGATCGAGGGCTTGCGAACGAGCATTCGGCGCGATCGAGCGCTGAAGTTCGTACGGGAGCGAGCGAAGGTCAGAAGCCTGCGCTAGATTGGAGTGTTAAGAGGACTTCATGCCCTATTGGCCGCCGACAATCGTTGAGACGACGCACCGTGGTGAGCGCGTGTGGGACTTGTATGCGCGCCTGCTGCGCGATCGCATCATCATGCTCGGTACCGAAGTCGACGATGATGTAGCCAACGGTATCACCGCCCAGCTCCTCTTCTTAGAGTCCGAGGATGCGGATAAGGACATCACGCTCTACATCAACTCGCCAGGCGGTTCGGTCACTGCGGGGCTCGCGATCTACGACACGATTCAATACGTGAAGCCGGAGGTATCGACGATTTGCATCGGTCAAGCTGCGTCGATGGGGGCGGTGCTTCTCGCAGCAGGCGTCAAAGGCAAGCGCTTTGCATTGCCAAATGCGCGCATCATGATCCACCAACCCTTGGGCGGTGCACGCGGGCAGGCGCGGGACCTCAAGATTCAAGTCGCGGAAATGACGCGGCTTGAAAAAATTATCTACGAAATCCTCGCGAAGGCGACTGGGCATGGCATCGACCGCATCGAGAAAGACTGCGATCGCGATAACTTCATGAGTGCCATGGAAGCAAAAGAGTACGGAATAATCGACGACGTCTTCGTCCGTAAACAGTTGCCGGTCCAGCTTCCCGAGCAGCGATGACAGGTCGCGCATTGTGGGATTCGCAGCCCAGGAGTAACTGAAAAACCATGGCTGGAAAGAACGTGTCCGGTCGCGATGGCACGAACCAAAGGTTGAGTTGTTCTTTCTGCGGGAAATCGCAGAAAGAAGTGAAGAAACTCGTCGCCGGGCCGACCGTCTATATTTGCGACGAGTGCATCGGCCTCTGCAACGACATCATTGCCGAAGAAGTCGATCGCGAAGACAAAAAGGACAATAAGTTTCGCGTTCCAAGGCCGAGCGAAATTAAGTCTATTCTCGACGAGTATGTCGTGGGCCAAGATCGCGCCAAGAAGGTCCTCGCGGTTGCGGTGCACAATCACTACAAGCGCATCGGCCAAAAAGTGGTCGTCGACGATGTGGAGTTGCAAAAATCGAACATTCTGCTGCTGGGGCCAACCGGGTGCGGCAAGACATTGCTGGCGCAAACGCTTGCGCGGATCCTTAACGTTCCGTTCACGATTGCGGATGCGACCTGCCTTACTGAGGCAGGCTACGTCGGCGAAGATGTCGAAAACATCATCGTCAACCTGCTTCAAGCTGCGGACCAGGACATCGAGCGCGCGCAGCGAGGCATCGTCTACATCGATGAGATCGACAAGATTTCGCGCAAGTCAGAAAATCCGAGCATCACGCGCGACGTGAGTGGAGAGGGCGTGCAGCAAGCGCTCCTGAAGATTATCGAAGGAACGATTGCCAATATTCCGCCCAAAGGGGGACGCAAGCATCCTCAGCAAGAGTTCCTACAAATAGACACCAGCAATATCCTCTTCATTTGCGGCGGCGCCTTCGGTGGAATCGAACAACTCGTGGACCGTCGGTTGGGTGGCCGGTCGCTCGGTTTTGGATCGAAGGCCAAGCGGAAGACAGAGCGCTCCATGTCTGAGTTACTCGGCCGCGTTGAATCAGAGGACCTGTTGAAGTTTGGGATGATTCCCGAGTTCATCGGGCGCCTTCCCATCGTCACGGCACTTGAAGAACTCGATGAGGCAGCGCTTACCGATATTTTGGTCCGCCCGCGAAACGCTTTGACCAAGCAGTACAAGAAGCTTTTCGATTTCGATGGCGTGCAACTGAAATTTACCGACGGTGCGCTCAAGGCCATCGCTGCGGAAGCGGTGCGCCGCCACACTGGAGCGCGGGGGCTGCGCGCCATTATCGAAGGAGTGATGCTCGACTTGATGTTCGAGATTCCCTCTAAAAAAACGGTAAGAGAAGTCCTCATCAACGAGGACGCGATTCAGAAGCGCGGGGCACCGGTGGTGCTCTACGCAAGCGACGACCGGCCAACGGCAAAGGCAGCGGGCAGCGCCGCGCAGAAGCTCTAGTCTCGAAATTGGGTGCTCCGAGCGTGTTGCGCTAAAAGCATAGCCATGGCCAGTGATTTCAAAGCGAAATATCCGCTCCTTCCGCTTCGGGACATCGTGCTCTTCCCGCACGAAGTTCGGGTGCTCTACGTCGGAAGAGAGAAGTCGATCCTGGCGCTGACCGCCGCTGGAAAGACTGCATCTGCCGAAGGAGACAAGGGCGTCGTTCTGTTCGTGGCGCAAATGCGGGCGCGGGTGAACGATCCGCGTCCCGAAGACCTCTATCGCGTAGGAACCCTGGGACAGATCGTCCAACTCATACCTCTACCCGACGGAACGATGAAGGTGCTGGTGGAGGGACTAGGGCGCGTGCAGTTAGGCGACTTTGTTTCGGAAGACCGCTTTCTTGCTTGCACTACTGCGAGTATCGAAGAACCGGTCGAAGCGGGGGTCGAAGCAACGGCTCTGGTGCGTTCGGTACAGGCGATCTTCAAGGCCTACGTCGATTTGAACAAGCACGTTCCGCCGGAGATACCCCAACAGGTCGCAACCATCGATGCTCCGGGGAGACTATCCGATACCGTTGCAACCCATATTCAATGGAAGTCGACATCCGAGAAGCAAGCAGTCTTGGAAGTGGTGTCTCCGAGCGAGCGGCTCACCAAAATCCTTTCGCTCTTGCAGTCGGAAGTCGAAATTCTCAAGGAGCAGCGACGGATAAAGACGCGCGTCAAAAAGCAGATGGAGCGGACCCAACGGGAACATCTCCTCAATGAGCAAATGCAGGCGATTCAGCGTGAATTGGGAGACCGGGACGAGGGTCGCAGCGAAGTGGCCTAACTCGAAGAACGCCTTGAGGCGACCAAAGTCTCCGAAGAAGCGCACGCAAAAATCAAGAAAGAGATCCGCAAACTCAAGCTGATGAGTCCCTTGAGCGCAGAGGCAACGGTCGTTCGCAACTACATCGATTGGGTGCTCTCCCTGCCATGGGGTGTTGAGACTTCGGACAGCCGGGATCTGAATGCTGCGGAAGCCACGCTGAACGAAGATCACTACGGACTCACCAAAGTCAAAGAGCGGGTGCTCGAATACCTGGCGGTGCAACAACTGGCGGGCAAGGTCAAGGGCCCGATTCTTTGTTTTCTGGGGCCCCCTGGAGTCGGAAAGACCTCCCTCGGGCGCTCGATAGCTCGGGCCTTGAGCAGGAAATTTGTTCGGGTGGCCCTTGGCGGCGTACGGGACGAAGCGGAAATTCGCGGCCACCGGCGCACCTACATTGGCGCGATGCCTGGGAAAGTCATTCAGTCGTTGAAACGCGCCGAGTCGTCAAACCCCGTGATTCTCCTAGACGAAATCGACAAGCTCTCTTCGGATATTCGCGGAGACCCGGCCTCGGCGTTGCTCGAAGTGTTGGACCCAGAGCAAAACGGAACCTTTACCGACCACTACCTGGACCTCGAATTCGACCTCTCCAAAGTGGTGTTTCTCTGCACCGCGAATTCCATGCAATACGTTCCCAGCGCCCTCGCCGATCGCCTCGAAGTCATTCAGATTGCTGGCTATACGGAAGATGAGAAGATTGCGATTGCGCGAAAGTATTTGGTTCCCAAACAACGGGAAGCAAACGGGCTCGGTGCAGTTCCAGTGGCTGTCACCGCCCCTGCTTTGCGCAAAATGATTCGACGGTACACCCGCGAATCTGGGGTTCGCGGACTTGAGCGCGAGCTTGCGAAAGTGTTTCGGAAAGTTGCCCGCGACGTCGTCGCCAACCCCCGAGAGGATGCCAGCCCCATTCTGGTGACCCAAAAGGAAATCCAGCACTTCTTGGGGGTGCCGAAAGTTCCCCGCGACCTTCGCGAGACGGAGGACCGCATTGGCTTGGTGAACGGCCTAGCGTGGACATCTCACGGCGGGGAAGTGCTTCACACGGAAGCGATAACCGTCGCTGGGAAAGGGAAGCTCATCGTCACAGGAATGCTCAAGGATGTGATGAAGGAATCTGCGCAGGCCGCTGTCACTTGGGTGCGGTCACGAGCGGCACTGCTTGGCATCGATACAAATTATTTTGAAGTGCACGACGTCCACATCCACTTTCCTGGTCCCGATTCCAAAGATGGACCATCGGCGGGAGTAACGATGGCCGCGGCACTCGTCTCCGCTGTCACCCAAGTCCCAGTCCGCCACGATGTGGCAATGACCGGTGAAATTACCCTTCGCGGGCGCGTCACCGCCGTAGGGGGGCTTAAAGAAAAGTGCCTCGCCGCGCATCGCCTGGGCATTCGTACGGTCATTCTTCCTCGGGAAAATCTCAAAGACTTAAAGGAGATTCCCAAACGAATTCGCGGGTCACTTCGGTTCGTCCCAGTGGATTTCGTCGATGAGGTATTGCGCGAAGCGCTTTCGCTGAGCAAGCCCTTGCTGACAGAGTTGCCGATACCCCCCCAAGCACAGCCCTCCTAGGGAAGCCCTAGGCGTCGCAGTCGAAGGGGACTTTGCCGACGTTCGGCAGAAGCATTCGAGACGCTGGGCGAGGAACGCACACCGCAAGGATTGCGAAGTCAGGCATTCGCTCGAACACGAGACGTAATTCATCGTTCGTTACGTCCGGCAGCACCCGAAGGACATCGACGTGAAGAACCTGTCCCTGCGAGATGCCGTCCAATCTGCGTTCAGGTCGATGTGGAAGCACTTGGAAAATGCATTCCACGGACTTATTTTGCCCAAGAACAGAAGTCGAGGCGATCACTGAAGGGCAAAATCAGTTTAGCGGCTCAATTACGAGGGCGTCAGTCACTCGGCCTTCTTCGCCGCCGCTTCGCCACTTCATTCGGGACGTTTCCCTCTGCAGGCTCGTCTGCAGAGGGAAACTTGAGGCGCCCAGCACTGCGACGCGGCTCATTGAAGGCGAAGGGAGTACCAGATGCGAGTTTGCACCCGGAGAGATCGCTTAAATGCTGCTGTTGCTAGCGACCGGCGTCGGCGCCAGCATCAGTCCCAGCGTCACGCACACCAGCGTCGGCGCCAGCATCAGTCCCACCGTCAGTGCCAGAAGCTGAACCGCAGGCAGCGAACCAAAGGCCGCACATCATCGAGAATGCAAACAACAAGATTTTAGGACTTCGATTGATTCGTTTGCTCATAAGTATTTCCAAGTTTCTCCGGCCAAAAAGCCACCTAGCATTCGCCCCCTGGAACCGTCAACGGAACGCTCAATCGGAACCTACCCTCACTAGATTGGCGGCTCATGGCGTCCCAGATAGCCCGTCGCGACCCGTGCGAGGCCGTCGAGTGAACTACCTCCGCCTTCCGGGTGAGCGGCACCGTTGACGGCCCTCACGGAGGTCTATGGCCCCCCCTTTTTCCCGAAAAATGAGCCTTTGTTCGGCGTTTGGTACAACAACGTAAGTCGCGGGAAAAAGAAGGCGCAGTGCGAGTGATACGGTAGCGCAGCCCTCCTAGGGCAGCCCTAAGCGTCGCAGTCGAAGAGGACTTTGCCGACGTTGTTTCGTCCCTGGACCCAGCGGTGGGCCTCGGCAGCCTCATTCAGCGGAAACACCTTGTCGATGTGGGGTCGTATGGTTCCATCCCCAAGGCGCCCAACCAAGGTGTCGAGGTGTCTGTTCAAGAGAGTGCGCTCGCCCCAGAGATGACCAATGTTCACACCCAAGACTCCGCGGTTGGCATCCATCAAGCCCATCGGGGAGAAGCGAGGTGCGGAGAAGTACTCGCCTGCGAGTCGAAACGGATTGCGTCGGCTACCCTTGATCATATTGGCCCACCCGTAGCAAATGAGAATGCCGCCGGGGCGAAGGAGACGGTATCCCTTCTCCCAATCTTTTCCGCCGAGCGGGTCGAGCACGCGGTGAACACCCACGCCGCCTGTGAGTCGGCGCAGCTCCTGCGAGTAATCCAAAGTCCGGTAGTCAATGGGGTGGTGTAAACCGTGTTCTCGCAAGAACGCGTGCTTGGATGCGGAAGCGGTTCCAAAGAGTACCGTCCCCTCAATTCTGGAGACGAGGTCAATGACCGCCAGGCCGACCCCACCTGCGGCCATATGCACGAGAACCGACATCCCAGGTTTGAGAGGAGCTACCTCAAAGAGCATATGAAATGCGGTGAGATAGTTCACAGGCACCGCTGCGGCGGCGTCGTAGCTCACCGAGTCAGGGAGCTTGCGAACCCTCCAGGCATCGGCGGCTGCCATCGTCGCCTGGCCGCCGAATCGGGTGAGCGCCAGGACCCGGTCGCCAACGGAAAAACCGCTGACCCCGTCTCCCAACGCCGCTACCTCCCCGGCAACTTCATAGCCTGCGATGAACGGAAACGGCGGCGCATCGGGGTAAAGCCCGACCCTCCCCGAAATGTCCGCAAAATTGAGACCAGCCCTACGCACGCGAATGACAACTGCACCAGACCCTGGAGTCGGATCCGGCTGCGCCACGACTTCCAAGACCTCCGGGCCGCCGGCACGACGATTGAGCAATGCACGCATGCGCGGCTACCTACCAACATTGGACGCAGCGCGGATATACTAGGGCGGTGAAAGGTGTAGCCCCAGGCTTTTTGGTCGCGGTGCCCCGGCTCCAAGACCCGGATTTCGAACAAGCGGTTGTGCTTGTCCTGGAGCATTCCCCGAAAGGTTCATTGGGACTGGTGCTCAACCGCCAGTCCAAGCTCACCTTTGGCGAGCTTGCCAAAGCGCAAGAGCTTCCGTTGTCCGTTGGCCACGAGGGTGAACGGGTTCACGTAGGCGGGCCCGTGGAACCGTTCCGTGGATTTATCCTTCACGATGCACCGGAGACCCCTGACAGCCACGAGATTCTTCCGGGTCTCTTTCTCACCGTCGCCAACACGTCGGTTGAACCATTGTTCTTGAACAACGAGGCGCGGCTACTCTTTTGCCTTGGTTGTTCCGGCTGGGGACCAGGGCAACTCGAGAAGGAGCTCAAGGAAGGGAGTTGGCTCGTCACCGAGGCTAGTGCGGAGTTCGTGTTTGGAGAATCGCCAACCCGGATGTGGCAAGCGATCCTCACCCAAATGGGGATTGACCCGTGGAGGCTCGTCCCTTCTGGCGGGATGAATTAGCATGTGGAAGCGGAGCCTCGCGTTCTTTGAGGCTGCATACTAGGGAAGCGCGAATGGTCTCCCCGGAATCTGTCGCCGAGCGATTGAAAACAGCATTTCCAGACGCTCGGATTCAGGTCCGGGCGGAAGAGGGTCGTCCGGATCACCTCTTCGCAAGAATCGCGAGCACCGCATTTGAGGGGAAGAGCCTCGTGCAACAGCATCGACTCGTGTACGCAGCATTGGCAGACAAATTGTCGAGCGGTGAACTTCACGCCCTCGCACTGAAGACGTTCCTCTTGAGCGAATGGATGGAGTCGTGAGCCATGATTTCTGAATCGTTGAAGGCGCGCTTCGAAAGCGAAATCAACTCCCACCCTCTGGTGGTCTACATGAAGGGCAGCCCGGACTTCCCGCGCTGCGGATTCTCGGCGCGCGTCGTCGATCTCCTAGCACCCTACGGTGCCTTGTATGCGGTGGACGTACTCGCTGACCCCCAGGTGCGCGAGGGCATCAAAGAGTATTCGAGCTGGCCCACGATTCCTCAGGTGTACATCGGCGGGAAGTTTGTCGGAGGGAGCGACATCTTGACGGAACTGGAAGCAAAGGGTGAGCTTGCCAAGCTCTGTGCGCCGAAGTCGCAGTAGCGCTTCAGCGCAACTCCTTGCGGGCGCGCTTGGAGGGTGGGCCTTGAACTGCGCGAATCCATGCCTCGACCTCGGCCGGCTCACTGGGAATCGATCGCGACAAGTTGCGGCACCCTGACCCGGTAACCAGAACGTCATCTTCGAGGCGAACCCCGATGCCGCGAAAATCTTTGGGGACGGTGAGGTCGTCGGGCTGGAAGTAGAGGCCAGGCTCCACCGTGAACACCATCCCGGATCGGTACTTCCCTTTGAGATACTTCTCGGCGCGCGCCTGGGCACAGTCGTGAACGTCGACGCCGAGCATGTGGCTGATGCCGTGAAGCGTGTAGCGCTTGTGAAATTGCTTGCTAGGGGCCAGCGCCTCTTCAACTCCCACCCGAAGAACACCCAAGTCCACCAGTCCTTTGGCGAGTTCCCTGTAGGCCACGTCGCGTGACGTCGAGAAGGCGCGTCCCGGTCGGATCGAATCAATCGCCGCTTCTTTGGCGCGGTGCACGATGGCGGTCACACGGCGCTGCGCCAGCGTGAAGGTTCCATCGACTGGAAACACGCGGGTGAGGTCCGAAGTGTAGAGAGAATCCATTTCGACGCCCGCGTCGACGAGCATCAACGAACCGGGATTCGCTATTTTGGCGCTATGCTCGTAGTGGACGATGCATCCATTTTTGCCGCTCGCAGCAATGGTGATGAACCCATTTCCAAGGGCTTCCCGCCGCGCCCGGGCATCGAATGCTACCTCTACTTCGCGCTCGCTCGTTCCAGGGCCGAGTGTGCGGATGACATCTTCGAAGCATCGCTTGCTGATGGCGATGGCGCGCTCAATTTCACCTACTTCAAGCTTGTCCTTGGGAATCCGAAGTTCAGCGAGCGCAATTTCAAGTGGGAGCGGTGAAGCTTTTCCCCGAGGCAGGGCGTCGACCACGGGAGAGAGCCCCCGAAGTGCCTCCACATGCCGCCCAGCGTCGCGAAGAAAAGAATTGAGCTCCGCGAGCGCATGGCCTTTCGTGACGCCCGCGCGCGCGGCGTTTCCATCGACACCGAGACTCGTACCGACCCACAGCTCTCCATGCTCTTTGTCGGCGTAGAAGGCGTCGGTTTCCTTGCCTTGGAGGGGATGCACAAAGAGATGCGTCGCGTGTGGACCGACCCGTTGAGGAACCATCACCAGAACCGCGTCCGGTTCGGGGCACCCGGTGAGCCAAAAAAAGTTCGACCCAGGACGAAAGCGAAATTGCGTGTCATTGGAGCGCGTCGTCAAGCCGCCACTTGGAATGACGAGCGTGAAGCCAGGGAACTGCCGCGAGAGCGCCCTGCGGCGCGCTTGAAACCGCACGTGCCAGGGATGTCGGGTCACCAAAGCTTTGGCGCGCGGAGCCCAATCCCTCCGCATGAATTCAGAGAATGCCGATGGATTGGCCTCGACAAACGAATTGGGTTGGTGACGCTTGGGAGTGAGAGGGACCAGAAAAACCTCCTTGATGATGAATCGGCGTGACCTTACCCGAAAGGCTTGCGGGCGGATTCTTCTCCGTGCAACAGCCGATGCGAGATGGAACCAATGAGCGAACGGGAGATGTGCTGGTCCTGCCGTCGCCCGCGCCGGGTCTGTTGGTGCGAGGACTTGCGGCCAGTCTCCAGTCAGATTCATGTGCTGTTTCTTCAGCACCCCAACGAGGCTCGGGTAGGAGTCAGTACTTGCAGGATGGCGCATCGATCGCTCCCGAATTCCGAAATGTATGTGGGCGTTGCGGCGGAAGAGCACGACGCACTCTTGCGGCACTGCGCGCAACCGGACACAGTCTTGCTGTATCCAGCGGACGATGCGGTGGATGTGCGCGCCATCGAGATTCTTCCTCGGAATTTGGTGGTCGTCGATGGAACCTGGTCCACCGCCAAGAAACTGGCAGCGCGAAGCCCCGCGCTGGGGGCGTTGCCGAAGGTGCGGGTCGTTCCACCTCGCCCCGGAACCTATCGGATTCGAAAGGAACCGTTTGCGCACGGCTTGTCGACGATCGAGGCGGTGGCCTTTGCGCTCGATGCGCTCGAAGGCCCAGACGGCCGCTTCCAAGGAATTCTGCACGCCTTCGATGCAATGGTGGAGCGTCAATTAGCGTTCATCGCGACGGTGGGCGCTCGGCGCCACCGAAGGAGACGTTCGCAACCGTCTGCGCCCATCGGAGAAACGGTTGGGAAAACGTAGGCGAAGCGCAACTTGCGCTAGCGTGCAGCCAGCGCGGCGTGTCCGCCCGCTTTTTTAAACGAGGGAGTGACAGATGCGAATTGTTGTCAGCGGCGGCGCTGGTTTCATTGGCTCTCAAGTAGCGGATGCGTACCTTGCACGAGGCCACGAGGTCCTCGTCGTCGATGACCTCTCCACCGGCGACCCCCAAAACGTGGCCCCCCAAATTCGATTCCTCCATGTGGATGCGCGCGGCGACGAAGCGGCCCGGCAAGTGCGAGCGTTTGCGCCCGAAATGGTGAACCTTCACGCCGCGCAAATCGACGTGCGCCGCTCGGTACGCGAGCCTCGACTCGACGCGGATATCAACATCTGTGGCGTCATCAACTTGGTCGAAGCGGGACGGTTGGGCGGCGCACTGAAGCGCGTCGTCTACGCGGCCTCCGGAGGGTCGATGTACGGTGATGCAGCGCCGGTTCCCGCAACTGAGGACGCACCCCCAGCGCCGGCAAGCTTCTACGGCGCCAGCAAATATGCAGCAGAACTCTACCTTCGCTGTTTCACCGCACTCTACGGAATCCACCACGTGGCGCTTCGCTATGCAAACATCTATGGCCCGCGCCAAAACGTCGCCGGAGAGGCGGGGGTCGTTGCGATTTTTTGCGAAAGGCTCCTGCGCGGCGCGGATTGCACTATTTACGGCGATGGTAGGCAAACCAGGGACTTCACCTTTGTTGGTGACGTCGTTCGCGCCAACCTGGCCGCTTCCTTTACGAGCTACTGCGGCGGCATCAATATCGGCACCGCGCGAGAGACGAGCGTGAACGCGCTCTATAGCGCCGTCTCAGAGGCCATCGGCGTGAAGATGCCTCCTCAATTCGCTGCGCCACGCGCCGGAGAGCAACAGCGAAGCGCACTCAATAATGCGCTGGCAAAGAGCGCGCTCGGTTGGACCCCTGAGACAGACCTACCGCGAGGACTTGGCGAGACCGCCGCCTGGTATCGCCAAACCCTCGGCCGGCGCGGCCCTTGACGAGCGCCGGCGATACACGATGACTTGAGGTGTTTCGTCGACGTAGAGTCCGAAAGCTGGCCTGGGATTGATGAGCTGCCATGTTTGGAATTCCGCGTCTCGGAACTCCTGATGGTACTGGTAGGCGACGATGTCCGCATCCCGAATGCTTCCTACGAACTGAAGGTCTTTTCGAACCATCCCGTTGGCGATGTAGTCAGCGACTTGGCCGCTGTGGTTTTCGTGAAGATAGACGCGCTCCCCTGGTCGGGCGTTCGCGTTGATCCAAGGGAGAACGCCAGTGACATTGTTTGCCCAATACTGGCGCTGCATGCCGAGCGTCGCCGCTCCGGGGAGCCCTCCTGCAAGCTCCGAGTAGTAGCTCGTCCCATACGGGAAATATCTGGCAGTCGCGATGGCTGCTGGCAGCAGCACCAAGGAAGTCAGCGCATAAGGAATCACGCTTCGTAGCCCTTGGGCCCGGCGGGTTTCTCCACGCACCAGCGCAGCGAGGCCGACAGCGCCTCGTTCCAACGCATAGGCCGCAAGGATTCCTAGGAATGGCATCGAAGGCAGCCAATGCTTCACGCCACCAAAATGCGGCACCGATGGTAGGCTGATGAGCGCAATGGAAAACGCTGCCATTCCAAGGATGATTGCGTCCGCTTCCGACGCACGTCGGCGAATCAATCGGAGGAGTTCAGAACCAGTACCGAGCACCATCAGAGCGAAGAGAGATGTAGGGACCGTGAGCGCAGTTACAGCCAGCACATACGCGAGAGGAAACGGCGGTGCTAAGAGGAGTTGCCCCAAGTACATCCAAGGGTAGTCGATGTGGTGGAGATGAAATCCAACGTATTCGCCCACGCGCGCGATGGGATGGAACCACAACCAGGGCCAGTGCACATAGAACACGAGCGGGCCGAGTACGGCCATTGCAACCAGGGGAGCTACGGCGCGAAAAGTCGTCGCGTCGACTGCGGCAAGCTTGGCGCTGAATACGCAGGTAGCACCGACGCCGAGAATCAGGATCGCGGACAGGCCGCTCAATGGTTCGAAGGCATTGAGGAAGGAAGCCTGTCCGAGCACTAAAAATACTCCGCCGATCAACGCCATCGCAAAAAGGGGCGCTCCCAGCGCGGCTCCCGCGAGTCTTCGCGCTTCATCTTTCCCCTTGCTAGCAAGAAAAACGCGCCACAATCCAAAGGGCGCGAGCGCCACAGGGATGAAGAAGGCGTTGAGCTTCGTGGCGAGTGCGGCGCCAAACGCGAGCCCCGTGTAGAGCCAATACCGTGGAGCATCACGGGCCTTCAGCCAACACCACACGACGAGCAACCACATGAAAGCCATCGGAGCGTCGAAGCACGCGAGATGCTCGTGGAAAAACTGACGAGGAACAGCGAGCCAGGTGAGCGCTGCAAAGACCGAAGCAATGCGCCCGCAGCGTCGCCGCGCCAACGCGTAGATGAGGGTCAACGTCAAGGCGGAAAGCACGAATGCCGGGAGGCGAAATGCAGCCGCAGGACGCATCCAGTGAAGCGTGTCGTGAAAAATCGCATGGGAGATTCCAAACAGCGTCTTCATCAAGGCTGGATGTTCGTGATTGAACGCGAAGTCTCTGTCGATGGATGCCGCTGAAACGGCCAGGACGGGATCCGAAAAGAGCGTTCCGACCCATCGCGCATGGGCGCTGCCAGCGTAGAAGTAGACGCTTTCGTCGCGCACAAAACCGACCGAACCCTCCGTTGCGAGCAGCAACGCGAAGCCGAGCGCAAAGAGCCCAAGAGCGATGCGGCGATCGATGCGCTGCTGCCTCATTGGGTGCTCCTTTCTCCTTCGAGCACGACGCAGAAAGTGCGGTCGCCAGGTTTGTCGACGGTAAGTCGAGCGCGAACCGGTTCACCTTCAGGTGCGATGGGAAGCGTGAGCGTGTGCATGGCTCGATCTCCTGCCACGAGCGTCTCCGTCACTTCCTTTTCGGCGACTTTCAAGGTGAACATGGCATCTGAAACGTCTTCCCTTTGAAACCCGGACTCTCCAAGGAGTCCAAACTGGAGAACCATCTGTTGGGAGCCCCGCACGCTTTCGGGGCTGAGTTCAACCTCTGTCGAGGTTCCGTTCCCGGGCGCTGACATCATCAGGCACCGATAGGGCGCATAGAACACTTCATGGGTGGCAACGGTGACGCGTTGACCAAAGTCGCAGACATGGGAGGAGCCATCCCAACGGCAAGGCGTGCGGTTGCCGTCTGGAGAGCGCAGGGAGACCGCGACGTCGGCGAGTTGGCGCGCTGCGGAAAATGTCAGCGGGACCATGCGACCATTGTTGAAGAGCCGAAGCTCCAGATTTCCAAAGTCTCGGGGAGCACCGATTTCGGACCGTCGCTCGGAGAATTGCGCAAGGAAGCGCGACATCGCCGCTCGCGGGAGGTGGGGTTCTGCCACGACCCAAATCCTCGCGTTGCGTTTGAAATCCGCAGTGTCGGACGTGAGGTGTCCTTCTACCTGTAACCCGTCCGGGAGATACATCCGCGCCCTGTCCGTCCACCATGGGTGCAAGAGGACGACGTCGCCGGCTTTCGACTCTTCAGAGAGAACCTTTGCAACGGCCCGGTAGTCGCTCTCTGCAACGTGCGTCGACGGCATCCAAAACTGAAAGACAAGGCATGCAAGCGCCACCAACGCCATGCCTGCGCCTTCGTACGCGCTCAGACGGGATGTCAAGCCTTGACCTGGCGAATCCTTTGCTCGCTCTTCTCGCGGCAAAAGGTGCAAAAGATTGCATCGCCGGTTGGGAAGCTTTTCGTCCAATGCGCGTACATGGCGCAACGCGGATCGAGGCAATGATGCAAGCCGTAAGCGTGCCCGATCTCTTGCATCGCAAATCGCGTGAGCCGGCGAATGTTGTCTGCCTTGATTTCTCCGAGGGACGCAATCGACAGAAGACAAAACCGACCATCGTAATGCGAGAGACCGTAGGTCGGCGCGCTCCCTGAAGGAAGCGCGCGGGGCTGAAGTTCGCGGCTGGTGAGAAACAGGATGCGATCGTCGGGAAAGGAATCGACGGGTGGTAGCGCCGCGACCAGGTCCGTCGGATTGTAGGGTCTTGGGAGACTGTCTGGAACGCCTAGCTGCGGCAGCACTTCCGCGCCGACGCCAAAGGCGGCGTAGAGAGAACCCGCGAGGGCGCTCAGAAGCTTGGGGTCGAACTCATCGAGCGGAACGATGCGAATCATGGCTTGGTTTCGTTACTTCGACTTTTTGGTTCGCGCACGAGATTTGGATGTTGGAGCGGCTTTTGGAGGACTCCTTTTCTTCGGCTGCGTCGCAGGCTTCTTGCGTGTAGCTGGTGCCTTCTTGGCCTCAGCAGCCGAAGTCTTTGCCTTCTTGGCGCGCGGAGCAGCTCTCTTTTTTGCGGTGGCTCGCGGGGACTTGGCGACGGTGGTTGGTGCGCTCAGAGGACCCTCTTCGCCTCCTCCTTCGTCGCCCTTGTCCTGCGCGTCGGAGTCTACGGCTTCATTCTCGTCGGGGAGATCCACGTCCGCAGTATCCAAATCCCCCAAGTCGTCATCAACGCCCTCTAGGAGGTCCTGGAATTCTTCGATTCCACGCTTCGGTCGTTCCGAGCCCACGGGGAAGAGTGTGATGTCGAGTGCATCTTCCGCATTGGCATGAGGAATCTTCAAGGCTGCCGCGAGTTCGCCGACGAAAAGATGGCGCGCATCGTCATATTGCCCACGCTCTTTAGGAGGCAGCGGCCGCAATTCCGACAATTCTTGCAGACCCTTAATGACTTCCGCGAGGCGCAACAGACCTCCCTCGGAGAGACGGGCCGTGTTGTCGCGGGTACGCTTTTTCCAATCGAGGGAAGCGCGGGCTGAATCGGAGATGAGGAATCGAAACACCTCGTCGACGTTGGCTCGGTCGGACACCGCGCGCATTCCATTCTTGAGCATCTTGTGCTCTGGCACTTTCACCCGAGCGCCAGTTTCCGAGATAATCAGAGTCACAAAGCGCAAGTGTTGGCCGGCAATCTCCTCGCTCTTTATCTCGGTAATCCTGCACAATCCCTGATTGGGATATATGAGGGTGTCTCCAACGGCGAACGATGGGCTGGACATGGTGGTGAGTATCGCCGAGCTTTCACATCGCTGCACGATTGTCTCAACAATATAGCAGTGGTGACCGTGAAATTGCGAACGGAGTAGCGCATGTCGGAAGCGATGCTTGACGTTCGAAGCCTACCGAAACCAGAAGGCTATAGGCAGGTGAGCGCCCAATTGGGCGCGCTCCTCGAAGGGGAGGTCGACCCGATTGCGGCGATGGCGACGATGAGCTGCGTCCTCCACCACGGCTTTGGCAATCTCTGGACCGGCTTCTATCGCGCTACGAACCTAAGGGTGCTTGTCGTAGGGCCCTACCAGGGTACGCTCGGCTGCACGCGAATCGCCTTTGGCAAGGGAGTTTGTGGAACCGCTGCCAAAACGGGAATCACCCAAGTGGTTCCAGATGTTGGAGCTTTCCCGGGGCACATCGCCTGCGACAGCGCCTCCGCGTCAGAGATTGTCGTTCCCGTTTTTGATGCACTGGGTGCGCTCAGAGCGGTCCTCGATATCGACTCCGTTCACAAGGGTACGTTTAACCAAGAGGATCAGCGCGCGCTAGAAGCTATAGTCGGCTGGTTCAAGGGCGATAGGATCTTGTGGTAGCTAATCAACTCCACGCCCTTGCATCTTGAGGGATTGTGCTAGGAGCCCAGCCGCTCTCGACAGGAGAGATGACAGTGCCAATAGGGGTGAATCGCAGTGAGTGACGAGCAGGACGACTCGAAGGGTGTTGGAACCACGCCTACGGTGATCCGCGAGACGACGCGCGCTACGGTCGTCGTTGTGCGCCGCGCAGGCGCTGCCGTGGAAACGAAGCGCCCGGAGGCACCTGTTTCCGCCTCCGAGGTTCGCCCGGTCTCCGCACGAGTTGAAGAACCCACGGAACAGGCGATGGTTTCTGGCGAACCTGCCACTGTCGTAGCTTCGCAAGAAGCAGGGCTTCCGGCATCGACTCCAGAGCCGGCCGGCCCTTCGGTTTCCGACGAAGTTCCTGAATCCGCTTCGTTTGAAGAGATGTTCGACGAGCAAGTGAAGGCGGGAGGAATTCCGTCGCGAAAGTCACATCCCAAAGTCGGCGATCGCGTTCGGGCAAAGATTTTTCAACTCGGCGCGGAGCATGCATTCGTGCTCGTCGGCCGCCACGAGGCGATGATCGCCTTGGACGAGCTAAAGGACGAGGAAGGAATCCTTCGGCTCGGCGTTGGCGATGAAGTCGAATCCAGCGTTGTCGAGACCGGCGCGCATGGCGTGATTCTCTCGCGAAAGCTGCCTCGCGGTGCGGTGTCGATGACGCTCTTGGCAGAGGCCAAGAAAGCGAAGATTCCCGTCGACGGCCTCGTTCTCGCAGTCAACAAGGGAGGCTTGGAAGTCGCCGTCGGTGAAGTTCGAGCCTTTTGCCCCGCCAGCCAAGTGGGCGTTCACCAAGTGAACCTCGATACGCTGGTAGGTCAGCGCCTCCAATTCGCCGTGCGTGAAGTGTCTGACCGCAAAGTGGTGCTCTCCCGCAGAGTACTCCTCGAGGCGGAACTGAAAATCAAGGCGGCAGAACTCCGGAGCACGCTTGCCGTCGGCAAAGTCCTCAAGGGAACCATCGTCAACGTCCAATCCTTTGGGGCCTTCGTCGACTTGGGTGGCATCGATGCGCTGCTCCCGGTCTCTGAGCTTGCGCACCAACGGGTGAGCCACGCTTCCGACGTGGTGAAGGTTGGAGATACTGTCGAGGTCGAAATCATTCGGATCGATCCGGCCGAGCCGAATTCCCCGGACAAGGCTCGCCGGCGCGAGCGCATCGCGCTTTCAATGCGCAAGCTCTTAGCCGATCCCTTCGAACAGGCGGCCGCAACGCTCTCCGTGGGAGCGGTCGTGAGCGGTACTGTCGCTCGGCTTCAACCCTTTGGTGCTTTCGTCGAATTGCTTCCCGGCGTGGACGGGTTGGTCCACATCAGCGCCATGAGCGCTCGCCGGATTGCGCATCCGCGCGATGTCTTAAAAGTTGGCGATGCGGTCGAGGTCAAAGTCGAAGCGATTGAACCCGCCGAGAAGCGCATCAAACTGCGCCTCGTCGTAGACGGCACGCCGGTCGGAGAGCGGACAGCAGCTCCCCATGACGGGGCTGTCGTCGAGACGGAACCGCAAGCGCCGCGCCCTCCCAAACCGCGGCGGGGTCAAATCGTGACCGGGAAGGTCAGCCGCATCGAACCCTATGGAATCTTCCTTGAATGGGACACGGCGGTAGGGCTCATTCCCGCAGTCGAGACGGGCACCGATCGGGGCACGGATTTGAAGCGGGTGTTTCCGCTCGGCAAGGAACTCAAAGCCGAAATCATCGAAATAAACGGCGAGAAGCTCAAGCTCTCCCTTACTGCCGCTGCGCGCAGCGAGGAGCGCGCGGACTTGACGGCCTGGAAGAGCGAGCAAGCGAAGAAGACTTCCAGTGGGGGATTCAACTCGCTGGCGGACAAATTGCGGGCGCTGAAACTGCAAAGCGAATGAGCGCCGCTACTTTTTGGTAAAGGCGTCAGGCTTTTTCAAGAAGCGACCGCGGCAGGCCTCGGAGCAAAAATAGTAGGTGTGGCCATGGTGGCTCGCGCGGAGCGCGTGCGAGTCCGCGCGCACATCCATTCCGCACACCGGGTCTATGGCGGTCGTCGCCGTTTCTTCTTTTGCTGAATTGGCGAGGGCTGGGAGCGAGGCCGTGTAGTCGACGAGCGCATCGAGCTCGCTGGCACTCATCAGCCCGTCGTAGCTTGGCATCATCAGGGTGTAGCCTCCCACGCGCTTCCCGTTGGGAACGAGGATCGATTCCTTGATGTAGGCGCGGTCGGCGGTCAACACGGAGGAATCAGACATTTCGCGGGACTTGCCCATGAGTCCACGGAGCGAGGGCGCAACGGTGGAATCGTCGTGGCAGGCGGCGCAGGAAAACGCGCCGTAGAGTTCCTCACCGCTTCGCCCAGATTGTTGCGCATGAAGTCTCACCTTTGCGAGGCTGGCCGCATCGCTCAAGAGAGCGCTAAATTCTTCGCGATGTTCGGAATCGTAGATGCCGCGGACTGTCCCCTCTGCATCGACTAAGAGGAATACCGAGCTGTGGATGATGGGATCGACGCCATCGACCTGGGGGTTCTTTGCGGCGGTAATGCGAAAGCCGATGGCGGTTGCGGGCAGCGTTGCCTCGTCGGTGGCCAGGAGACTCCAGCGCGCATCGACGGCTCCCCATTTCTCGGCGAAGGCGGCCAAGGCTTTCGGCGTGTCGTGCAGAGGATCGACGGAGAAAGAGACGAAGCGCATCGGAGCGTTGGCCAAGCGCCTCTGTAGTTGGACCATCTTCACACTGAGCAGCGGGCAAATCGTGCGGCAGGTCGTGAAGATGAAGTTGGCGATGTAGGGAGCACCGCGCAGCGAGGTCGCTGTCACCGTCGCGCCACGCTGATCCGTGTAGGAAAAGTTCGGTGCCGCGAACAGCGGTTCGAGCGCTTTGCGCTCTTCGACGAGCACCTCGGCGGGCGCGTTCGGTGCGGTTCGACTTGCGACGAGTGCGTAGACGATAGCGCCGCCCCCCAGCAGCAGTGAGGACAATGCGGGAAGAAGCCATGATTTGCGCCCAGGAGCCATGGAGGTCCACTACCAAGATTGACTTGGTGGAACCATCGCCATAAGCAAGCGACCGATACCGCGGGGTGGAGCAGCCAGGTAGCTCGTCGGGCTCATAACCCGAAGGTCGCAGGTTCAAATCCTGCCCCCGCAACTTTGCGCGGACGCGGCGTTGGCCAACTGGTCGAGCAGTTTGGAACGTGGCGCATCCACCCTGTCGATGCGAAGGCAATCGCCCACGCGGGGTCGTCTGAAGAATCGCCCCGCTGACGAGCACCGCTTCCAGGTCAAATACGGGCTCGACGACAAAAAGCTGCACCGCATCTGGCAGGATCCTTACTTCCTCTACACGACGCTCTTCTGTGGCATCGATCCCGAGCGTGGAATCTTCGTAGGCGTTGATCCTGTGATCCACAGCCCCACCCGATTCTTTATCTCCGTCGAGTACAAGGACGAAGACGTCGACGCGATTCTTCGGAGCGGCTGGCATTCGTGGGAGCGCGATCACCGCGCTGACGACGACAAGCCGGTCGAAGTGCTCGTCGGCGGCACCGCGAAATCGTTCCTCCGGTATGTGAGGTTCGAGAAGGATGCAGTTGGAGAGGACCAAGGGCACCGAATGCTCCTCGCAGACCGCATAGACCGGCCGACCCCTTCATTGGTCGTCAAGTCGGCTGGTCTAGAGGTCGTTGCGAATCCAAGGACCGGTCGCATTCATGCGCTCGCCCAAGAGTTCGAGATGGAAGAGAGCGAGGTGCTCGACCTTATTGCCAGCGCCCGCCGGCTGAAGATGGCGGTGCGTGGTTGGGTTGCCGAGGAACATTTAGTCCGGCGCCTGGCGAATGTGCCTGGGGTAACCGAGTGCATGCGCATCGATGAGGATGGCGGACCAGACGTGAATCTGACCTTTGAAGGCAGTCGCCTCACGGTCGAGTGCAAGAACGTTCTCCGTCAAACTACGGCTGAAGGCGTCGCCCGCGTCGACTTCCAGAGAACCCGAGCCTCCAAAGGCGATCCCTGCTCCCGTTACTACGGGGCGTCAGAGTTCGACGTTCTTGCGGCCTGCCTTCACGCGGTCACCGAAGAGTGGGAGTTCAAGTACATTCTCACCGGCTCGCTGGAGCCCCACCGAAAGTGCCCAAGCAAGCTCTCGAACAACGTGAAAGTCGATGACCGGTGGACAGACGAGATTGCCAAAGTCCTTCGGTCAGCGGTCACCTGAAATCGGGTCCTGAGGCGAACAGCGACGAATGCTTCGGTCAAATCCCATGTCGGTCCGCTGTGCTACAGAAGTTAATCATGCGGCGGGTCATCAGTCTTTATTCGGGTGCGGGCGGCATGGACTACGGGTTCGAGGCCGCAGGCTTCGAACCCGTAGTCGCGGTCGAGTTCGACCATGATTGCTGCGAGACGCTCAGAAAGAACCGGCCATGGGCGGTCATTGAACGGAGCATCTTCGAGGTGCCCACAAAGGAGCTGCTAGCTACTGGTGGCCTGCGAGCCCGCGAGGTCGAGCTGCTCATCGGCGGTCCTCCATGTCAGCCGTTCTCCAAGGCAGGCTACTGGGCGCGTGGGGATTCGTCTCGCCTCGAAGATCCCCGATCGGACACGTTGGCCGCCTACCTGAGAGTTGTTGAGGAGGCGCTGCCTAGGGCTTTCGTTCTCGAGAACGTCGAAGGCTTGGCCTTTTCAGGGAAGGACGAGGGCCTGCGCCTTCTTCTCGACCGCATCGAAGGGATTAACAAGCGCGCGAGAACCAATTATAGACCGGTCTTCAAAGTCTTGAACGCTGCCGACTATGGCGTTGCCCAGGTTCGAGAGCGATTCTTCATGGTGGCTGCTCGTGACGGAATCGAGTTCGAGTTTCCAAAAGCCCGATTTTTCGCATTGCCTAAACAGCCCATGTTGTTGGATTCGGTTGCGCTGCCCAAATATCGAACGGCCTGGGATGCGCTGGGCGACCTTCCGCAGCCATCGGATTCTGAGGCCCTCGCCATGCGAGGCAAGTGGGCAGCCCTTTTGCCGACTATTCCCGAGGGCCAGAACTACCTGTGGCATACCGACCGAGGCGGAGGGATGCCGCTGTTCGGCTGGCGCAGGCGCTTCTGGACGTTCATGTTGAAGCTCGCGAAGAACCGCCCGTCGTGGACCATTCAGGCGCAACCTGGGCCGGCTGTGGGGCCATTCCACTGGAAGAGCCGCCGCCTCAGCATGCGGGAGCTAGCTCGCCTCCAAACCTTCCCTGATGATGTGAGCATCGTGGGCAACCGAGGGTCAGTGCAGAAGCAATTGGGCAACGCAGTCCCGTCGTTAGTGGCTGAGGTCCTGGGGCGGGAGATTCGTCGCCAGCTATTGGGTGAGAGAGCAGTTCACAAGGCGTTGAAGCTGCTTCCGCCGGACCGGGGAGAGGCGCCTCCACCTGAGGCAGTCCTTGCGGTCCCGCAGCAGTTCAGAAAGCTCGCGCGCAACCACTCCGCGCATCCTGGAACAGGTAGGGGCTTCCGTGCGACAGCAGGATTTCAGCCGGCGGCTTAATCTTCCTGCTGCCTATGGGTTCTGTCGCGGGTGTTCGCCGTGTCGCCGCGCGAGGAGGTGTGGTTTTCGCGCGAACAGCCCTCTTTGATGTTCGAGATGTGTCTCACGGGCGAGGTGTCAGTGTTCCTTTCCGTCGATGCGTGCGCGCCACAAAAACGGAACCAATCGAATCCCCAATAGTGCGAAGCACGCGGCCCAGCTGATGCCCGCCCAGGTAATCCACGTCAGATAGAGGTACGGCCAGAGCTGGGTCGCTACGAGACGAAAGTAGGCGCCCAGACCGAGCAATGCGAAAGCCAACCGGTCCTGCCGGGTGAACACCAACGCCCGGCCGGTGTGCCCTTGGCTCACCCGAATCATCATCGCCGCGGCGACGCCACCCAAGCAAAAGAAGGAGAAGGTGTGGGTTGCGACCGCCCCGAGGCCAAAGAAGATTCCCTGCACCCGCAGCGCCTCGAGCACCAGGTGCGTGATCAACCCGAGGTAGCCCACGTACATAATTGCGACGGAGAAAGTGGCGATTCCGATGATTGGCCTCCAGAGTGCCAAGCGAATCGCCAGCAAGGTCGCGGCGGCGAGAAGAATCGCACCGGAGATCGCAGGGGGAAGCAGCGCCTCGAATACCGCGATCACTAGCAACACCTTGATCGCCAGGCCCAGGCGGGGCAGCGGGCGCAGGTGAATGCCCGCAGCCGCCTTCATGAAGGGAGGAAACGTGCGCTCGAACATCACCACGAACGCGATCCGAAACAAGCCGAGCGCCATCGTCCACCCGATGGCAAACGTTTCGCCGTTCAGGAGCAGGTTCTTCGACAGCAGGAACAGAGGCAGAATCAGGAGGAAGAAGGCGTTGTCAGAGAAGCTGTCTTGTTTGCGGTAGCGGACCAGGCTCCAGACGACATACCCGGCCACGAACAGCAGGAACGCGTTGACCGACGGCCACCACAGCCAGCCTGGCAACGCGCCAGCGCTCAGGACTGCGGCGCGCTCTACCAACCACAAGAGGAGCGCGATCGCCAACGGGAAGCCATGGAGCCCGCGGATCTTCACCCAGTTCTTGCTGGCGGTGAGCAGGAAGCCTCCGAGCACTGCCCAGCCGAACCCGAAAAGCATCTCGTGTGCGTGCCACTGCACAGATGAAAGCGCGCCGACGGGAAGGGCGATCTTTCCCGTGAGAATCAGCACCCAGCACAGCGGAAGAATGACGCCAGCTCCGAAAGCGAGCGCGAAGAACGGGCGGAAGCCGACGAGGAAGAATGGGTGACGCAGCGTTACTTGACCTTGGTGGCTGCGACGAGGGCGCTAACGGCGGAAGCTGGGTCCTGGCGCAGGCCGACGAGCCGCTGGAGCACTACGCCTTTGGCGTCGAGCACGGTGATCAGAGTCGAGTGGGCGAAGTCTCCCGTATCGGTCGCCCGGTAGCGCATACCGAGTACCGCTGCTAACTCGCGCACGTCGTCGGCAGCCCCGGTCAGCAGCGTCCAGCGCGACGGCAGGCGGCGTTCTTTCGCGTACTGGGCCAGCCGTTGGGGCGTGTCACGCACTGGGTCGAACGAGATCACCACGAACCGGACCTTGCCGCGAACATTGGGCGGTAGCTCGCGCTCGAGGCGCTGCATGTCGGAGACGATCATCGGACAGATCGCCGGGCACGAGGTGTAGATCATCGAGACGACGACCGGGCTGCCTGCGAAGGACTTCAGCTGCAGGCGTTTTCCGGACGCATCTGTCCAGGTCGATGTGACGTTGTAGATCGACTCGGTGCTCGCCGCGTCGGGGAGCTGGGTCGAATCCGCCGCGTGGTGGTGTTCGTGCCCGGTCATCGCGGGGCCGGCATCAGGGGACCCGGCGGCAAGCAGCAGCGCTAGCAGTGGCCCGGTCATTGCGCACACCGGAAGCCAAGGTTGCGCACGGTGTAGTTGGCCTTGAGGCTGCTACGAAATGCCGTGCGCATGAAGGTCGCGTAGTCCGATGGATCCAAGGCCGCCGCTGCGCCTGCGCCGCAGAACAGTCCTTCCTCAGGGGCCGTGGTCGCGCGGCCCTCGTCCGAGACCATCTCCTCATTGAAGTCGAGCACCCATTCCCAGATGAGCCCGTGCATGCCTCGTACCCCGTAGCGGTTTGCCTTGCCGCTATTGGCTGGCGGCAGCACTGCAGGCAGGGGGCGCCCATACCATTCGAGAATCTCACGCCCGGTCTCTCCATCGCCCGCGGCGGCGAGTTCCCACTGCGCAATCGTGGGTAGCCGACCACCGCGCCAGCGGCAGTAGGCGTTGGCCGCAA
>JBGSMZ010000105.1:0-20749 GCA_041739845.1 Myxococcaceae bacterium | reverse complement strand
GCGGAACGCGAGGAAGGGCTGGCGCCTCGCGAGGCGATACGCAAGGCGTGCTTGCTTCGCTTTCGCCCAATCCTGATGACGACGATGGCAGCCATGCTGGGAGCCATGCCCCTTGTCTTGAGCAATGGTCTCGGTTCGGAGCTTCGGCAGCCCCTAGGAATCGCGATTGTAGGAGGCCTGATCGCTTCTCAATTGCTCACCATGTTCACAACGCCGGTCATCTATTTGACGCTCGAGCGATTCGTGAAGCGGAGCGCCCACGCTTTTCCCAAAGTATCTGGACCTCAGGAGGCGAGCGTGCTTTCAGAGTTGTAGCCCTTGGCGCCCTTATGGAAGACGGTATGCAACGACCCCTGCCAGAGTAGGAGGTCGCTCATGACGATTGCTCCTTCTCCAAAAGCGCCTTTGCGTGCGCTCCTCGTCGGCCCTCTTTACTTGAACATTCTATGAGGACGAGCGAAGCCGTGTTCAGAGCGTGTGCCATGGCGATCGGCAGCTGCCGGACGCTCGAGGTGTTCTTGCTGACCGCAGTGGGCATGGCGACCCGGCTCATTTGGCGGCCCCGGCCGCGAAGCTTCCGGATGGTCCTGGGCTTCCTCTCGGTCCACCTTGTCGCCGTCGCTGTCATGATCGCGTTCTTGATTCGCGATCCAGCCGAGAACGTCGATGGCCTGCGCACTTTTGCGTGGATCGCCGGCGGCCTCGCGGTACTTGGATCGCTCACCAACTTCCTTTTCAACACCGTCCTCCCGCGACTCGGTGCGACCATCCCAGACATCGCACAGGATGCGCTGGTCCTCGGCCTTTCGGTCGTCTCTGTCATCGCTATCGCTGCCCGCTCCGGGATTAGCCTCTCTGGAATTACCGTTCCCAGCGCAGTTGCAACCGCTGCCGTGGGCCTCGCGCTGCAGGATGTCATCAGCAACTTTGCTGGAGGGGTGGCTCTTCAGTTTGATCGCCTCTTACAGGTCGGCTCCTGGCTCCAAATCAACGACCTCACGGGGAAGGTAGTCACTATGGGTTGGCGCCACACTGCGCTGGAAACGCCGAATGGAGATACGCTCCTCATCCCCAATGCCCAATTGATGAAGACCCAAGTTTCCATCTTGGGGTCCGCCGGCGGGCAAGAGGGTCCTTCGCGTCGGTGGATCTATTTCAAGGTTCGTTGGGATCAGCAGCCGAGCGACGTCGCCAGCATTGTCGTGTCCGCGGTTGCTTCAGCGGAGCTGTCGCATGTCGACAAGGCGCACCGGCCATCGTGCGTGCTCATGGATCTCGTCGGTGAGTCGGGGCACTACGGTCTTCGGTATTGGATTACCGACCTCAGCGCATGCGAAGCGACGGATTCATCGGTTCGCAACTGCATCTACTTCGCACTCCAGCGCGGAGGAATGCAGCTCGCCTCTGGCGCGACTGCGTCCCCCTCCCCGGGAGAAGCGGAAGCATGTTCACCGTCGCATCGCGTGGAGCTTCTCAACCGATTCGAACTCTTTCGCAGCCTCACTGCCGATGAAAAGGAAAGCCTCGCGAAGCAGTTTACCTATAGTCCGTTTGCGCAAGGCGATGTGCTCACGGCAGAAGGGGCGACGGCGCACTGCCTGTATATTATTGAGAAAGGGAGAGTTTCTTTGCGCGTGAGCAACGGCAAATCGGGCAGCGAGTTCGCTGTGCTTACCGGCCCCGCTTTCGTAGGAGAGTATTCGCTGCTCACTGGCGAACCGCGGTCTGCCACTGTCGTAGCCCTCAGCAATGTTTCCTGTTACCGATTGGACAAGGGAGCCGTGAACTCGATCCTAGAAGGCCGACCCGAGTTGGCGCAGGAGCTTGCAGCGGTCATGGCACAGCGGCAAGCGTCCCTCCTGGCGGCACGAAGCGAATTGGGGCTGTTGAATTCTCGCGAGCAACAAGCCAAATCCGCGGCCACTATCCTTCGCCAAATCAAAGCTTGGTTCACGCTCGAATAGGGACGCGATGGCAAGCGATGGTGCCTTGCAGGCGCTCCTCTCTGGCGAGGGATGAACGCCCGCAGGTCGGCGCGAAGGCATGGGAACCTAGACAGTTTGACTGAATAGCTCGCGTTCCGGCGCGCGGCGGGCGAGGCGCGCATCGAAGGCCATGCAGATATTTCGGAGGAAGGGCCATCCGGCTTCGGTGACTCTCAGGCTCGCTGACTGCAATTCCACCAATCCGTCGCGCTCGAACTCCGCAAGGCGAGGCCCCAGTCCGGCGAGGAAACCCGTGGCATCCGCGGACCAATCGGTCGCGCCGTCGGTCATTATCGCCAGGATATGCCGCCTCAAGACGAGATCTTCGCCGTTGAGCGAGTGCCCTTTGGCAATCGGCAAGCATCCGGATCGCACTTTTGCGCTCCAGGCAGGGAGTGATTTCTCGTTTTGCGCGAAGGCATCCCAGGTGTCGCCGATCGACGAGACCCCGAGGCCAAACACGGGGATCGTCTTTCGCTCCGTGTAGCCCATGAAGTTGCGATGCAATCGGCGCTCCCGATGCGCATTGGAGAGCCCATCGGTCGGAAGCGCGAAATGGTCCATCCCGATCTCTTGGTAGCCCCCTTCCTCAAGGAGGCCGCGGCCAAGTTCGTAGAGCTGACGCTTCGCAGTGCCCCCTGGAACTTCCGCATCAGCAAACTTGCGCTGAAAGGTCTTCATCCAGGGCACGTGCGCATAGGCATAGAAAGCGATGCGATCCGGCCGAAGCACTTTCACCTTGCGGACAGTGTCTTCCACGGCTCGTGCGGTCTGCTTGGGGAGACCGTAGATGAGATCGTAGTTCACGCTCGTGTAACCTAAGGAGCGCGCGCTCTCGGTGACTCTGGCAACCTCTTCGACGCTTTGAATCCGATTGACCGCAGCCTGCACCAGAGGATCAAAGTCCTGAACGCCAAGGCTGATGCGGCGAAATCCCAACGCAGACATCGCTTCCAACTGTTCGTGCGAAGTCGTTCGGGGGTCAACTTCGACAGACAGTTCAGCGGTACGAAGGACCTCGACGCTGTCTAGAATACCTCCTAAAAGTTCGTTAAGCTGGACCGTCGTAAGAAAGGTTGGGGTTCCTCCGCCTACGTGCAAGCCATCGATTGGGACACGTCCAAATCGGGCCCGATAGAGTTTCCACTCGGCGAGCACCGCCTCGACGTACGGATCGCTCACGGTGCGATCGCGCGTAATAAAAGTGTTGCACCCACAATAGTGACAAAGGCTTCGACAGAATGGTACGTGAAGGTAGATCGCCGCTCCCCGACCCTCTTCCTTGCCGGACGCGAGCGCCGCTTCCAAATGCGCGAGCCACTCGGCTTCACTGGGCGCTTTCTCCCAGTAGGGAACGGTCGGGTAGCTCGTGTACCGAGGACCGGGGACGTCGTATTTCGCTAGCAATTCTCCCATCATCTCTCCCCTACGTTTCCCACTGGGAACGGACGAGCGACGCCAATCCGGTCATGAATCGCGCGTCCGCATTCACCGCAGGTACGAGGGTATACGCTTCCCCGCCTGCGCCGAGGAAAGTTGCCCTTCCACGAATGCCAATCTCCTCGAGTGTTTCAAGGCAGTCTGCAACGAAACTCAGCGGTGCAACAGCGACGCTGCGAATTCCCTTCCCAGGAAGGCTGGCCAAGACCTCGTCGGTGAACGGTGCCATCCAAGCGGTGCCCTTGATGCGAGATTGAAAGGTCGTCGTTGCGCGCTCCGCAACCCCTGCCCGTGCGCTCACCGCCTGCGTCGTCGCAAAACATTGCGCGCGATAGCACTTGGAAATGAACCCCTCTCCGGAGGGGCAATCGCCGACGCATCGCCTCGCGCAAAACTTCCGAACCTGTCGGAGCGGGAGACCGTGGTAGCTGAACAGGACGCGTTCGGCGTTGCCTGCACTTTCGCGAACGCGTTGCGCGGCAGCCTCAATATAGCCTGCGCTTCCGTGAAACGACGGCACCACCCGAGACCCTTCAACGAGCGACTCCCAAGCGGCGAGAGAAGAGCCGGTCGTGGCATCGCTCCACTGGGGATACATGGGCACCACTGTGATCGAATGCACCCCTGCGGTGCGCAGTTCCGCGAGCGCGTCTGCGAGCGAGGGAGATCCGTAGCGCATTCCAAGGGCTACCTTGGCCTCTGGAAGGAGCGCCTGGAGCGCATCTCGTTGCGCGCGTGCGTTGACGAGGAGCGGCGAACCAGCCTCTGTCCACACCTGCTGATAGGCGTGCGCACTGCGGCTGGGGCGAAACGGCAAGATGATGAGGTTGAGGAGGAGCCACCTCGGCAGCGCGCCCAGATCGATCACCCGAGGGTCGTTCAGGAACTCCGCGAGGTAGCGGCGTACGGCGGAAGTCGTGGGCGCATCGGGAGTACCAAGATTGATGAGCACTACGCCTTCTGGGGTCGGCCTCATGCGTCCCCCTGGACCTGGCGACGGAACAGGTATCCGCGCCCGCGCATCGTGACGAAGTGCACCGGTGCATTAGGGTCGGGCTCAAAGAGCTTCCGCAGTCGCAGCACAAAATTATCAACGGTTCGATCCGTGGGAAACGCATCCATTCCCCACACCTCTTCGAGCATATCGGCGCGGGACAACACCCGATCTTCATGGCGCAGGAAGAGTTCCATCAGTTTGAGTTCCTTGTCGGAAAGGCTCACCATCCCTTCGTTGGTCTGCGCAATGCCAGTGTCGATCCTTAACCAACATCCGTTTCCAATCGGTATTTGGCGCCCAGGAATAGTCGCCACTCCACGCGCACGTCGCAGCAAGGAGCGAACGCGCGCCATGAGCTCGGCGACGTCGAAGGGTTTGGTGAGGTAGTCGTCGGCGCCGCTATCGAGCCCACGGACTTTGGACGTGACTTCGGCGCGGGACGTCAACATGAGAATGGGGCTTTTGAATCCTTCGTCACGAGCGGTGCGAACCAGCGCAAAACCTTCTCCGCCAGGCAACATGACGTCGACGATCGCGAGGTCGACGTCGGCGGTTCTCAGCGCTTCGAGCCCTTCGGCGTAGGTCCCCGCCGAAATGACTTCGCACCCTCCGTGCTTGAGGTTCAGCGCAACGAGGTCGCGCACCAGGGATTCATCTTCAATGACGAGAACGCGATCAGACATGGCCACGTTCTTGGCTTTCGATGGGCAGCTCCAACGTAAAGCGCGCCCCTTTCCCCTCTCCATCGCTTTGCGCCGTCAAATCTCCGCCCATGGCTCGACTCAAGCGCCTCGCTATGTAGAGTCCCAAACCGCTCCCATGCACGACTCCGCTTGTTCCAGCGCGTTCGAAGGGCTCGAAGAGGCGTTGCGCATCTGAAGGGTCAAAGCCTCGCCCCTGATCGGCCACCGTCAGCGACCATCTATTCCCGCGTCGAGTCTCCGAGAGTTCAAGCGTGCCGCCACCGTATTTTCTGCCGTTGTCGAGGAGATTCTCAATCACCACATGAACTGCATCGAGGTCTGCGAGGACCGTCGAAGGTTCCGTTGACGACTGGTGAATGGATTCCGCTGGAAACATGGCGCTGCGATGGTGAAGGATGCCGGTGAGCAGGTCCTCGCTGGACACTGCGCGGATCCGCTGGAGAGAATGCGCCATTACCCGTTGGTAGGCGAGAATCGTTTCCACCAAGTGTTCGAGGCGGTCGCATTGTTCCACACCGCGCACGAGGAATTCTGGCTGCGCCTCGAGAGGAATGCTTCCACGCTCAAGGCTCTGAAGAAGTGTGCGCATCGCAGCGATGGGCGTCTTCAACTGATGCGAAGTCAGTTGAAGCAGACTCTGCATGCGCAGCGCTTCACGGCCGCGCTGTCGCGCCACCATCCAGAGCGCAGCCGCCATCACCAAGAAGAGAATCCCGGCGAGTAACGACTCCCCGGAAATCATGAAGAGCTGTCTTTGGGTATGCGCGCCGAGGACGGTCAGTTGGCGCGCTCTTTCATCGCCAAAGGGAAGCTGCTCGATCTGACCGCGCACGAGTGCGTCCATCGAGAGAATGTTCCGCCGGACCAGTACCGCCCACCAAGCCATCAAGGGCCCGACGCTCAACAGAGCGCAGCCAAAGGCGACCACATCCGGATATTTTCGCAGCACGGAGAAGATGCGCGAGGCCAAGCCGCTCGTCGCTGTACGGTGTCCCAAAGAATTCATCGCCGAGGCTCAAGGAGCGCTTCTGCGAGCGCATCGACCTGCGACTCCTGATGCATGGAGCTGAGGAACCCGACTTCCCATGCGGACGGTGACAAGTAGATTCCGCGATCGAGCCACCGATGGTAGCGGGCTTGAAATTCTTGCACTGCGAGTTCGCTCACGTCCTCCGCGCGCGTTGGAGCACGCTTCCCGAAGTAAGGCCAGAAGACACTCCCGACGCGCACGAATGCGAAGGCTCCTTCTCCGCGCAGTTTTGCCTCCAAGCGCGCACCGAGTCCCTCCATCCGATGGTACGGCTCGCCCGTTCGAAGCTCTGTCAATGTTGCGATTCCCGCAGCGAGCGCCACAGGGTTTCCCGACATCGTTCCCGCTTGGTACGTCTTGCCGGCAGGAGCGAGACGGTCGAGGATTTCAGCGCGCCCCAGGACCGCAGAGACAGGCAATCCTCCGCCGAGCACTTTCCCGAGTGTCGTGAGGTCGGGCGCAAGTCCCACCATGCGCGCATAGCCGTGGAAGCCAAAGCGAAAGCCCGTGATCACTTCGTCGCAAATGAGCAGCGCGCCGGACGCGCGGGCCAGTTTTTGAAGTGCCTGCAGCCATGCTGGGTCTTGCAGCAACAACCCGTTGTTGGCGGGCAGCGGTTCCAGAATGACCGCTGCGATTTCGGTTCCATAGCGCGCAAATGCTTCTTCGATTCCCGATTGGCTACCGAGCGGAACTACGATCGTCTCCGCGGCCTGTGCTGCGCTTACTCCCTCGCTGTCGCCGATACCGAGCGTGGCCACTCCGCTTCCAGCCTTGACGAGCATGCCGTCGCTGTGCCCGTGGTAGCAGCCGGAAAACTTGAGGATCAACCTTCTTTTGGTGTGGGCCCGTGCCAACCGCAGCGCCGTCATTACTGCTTCGGTCCCAGTGACGAGGAACCGTACACGCTCCGCCGGCGCGAAGGCCTCCAGCACCAGTTCGGCGAGTGCGACTTCCATACGGTGGCAAGTCCCAAAGGCAAGCCCATCGCGCGCAGTTTTGGTGACCGCTTCTAGGACTGCAGGATGCGCGTGCCCAAGGATCAGGGGACCCCAAGCGAGACAATAATCTGTGTAGGCATTGCCATCCTCGTCCCAAATCTGGGCGCCCATTCCGCGCGCCATATAGCGCGGCGTCCCTCCCACAGAGCCAAATGCACGGACTGGACTGCTGACGCCGCCCGGCATGCGTTTGCACGCAGTTGCAAAAAGCGCATCAGACGCGCTCGACGAGCCTGCCATCGGTCACCTCCGCAGTAGGTCCTTCGGAAAGGCGCGTGAGGATTTCCTTCATGGTCGCGCCATCAAGACCCATGGGCATCCGGTCGAAGCGAGGAATCTTGGCGGCACGCCAGCTCCCAGCAGCAGCCAGGCCCAAAACGATTTGGTCTTCATCGGCAAAACAGCCGAATGGCGTCGAACAACCCCCTTGGAGGATCGAAAGGAACGCGCGCTCAATCTTGGTAGCGGCGCGGGTGGCAGCATCGTCGAGGTTCTGAATCCGCTCGATGAGCGCCACGTCGAGTGCGCGGCACTGCACGGCGATAGCTCCTTGGCCCGGGGCCGGTGGCCAGCCGTGGATATCGAGGCGAAAGACTGCCAGCCGATCCATCGGGAGGTGCAAGCGTCTTACGCCGGCCTCGGCAAGGACGATTGCATCGACGTCACCTGCGCGAAGCTTCTCGACGCGCGTCGGAACATTGCCTCGATGCGGGACGATCGCGCAGTGGGGCGCATGATGCGCGAGCAGTTGCGCCCTTCGAATCGAAGATGAGCCAACGCGCGCTCCCTTGCGCAATGGAAAGGGGCGCTCGGTATCCAATGCATCGTGGCGCGCGAGCAGCAGGTCTCCTGGGGCCGCTCGCGGAAGAATCGCTCCTAGCATGAGCTCTGGTGGCGATGCCGTCGGAAGGTCTTTGAGAGAGTGCACCGCGATGTCAATTTCCCCTCGCATGAGCGCCGCTTCGAGCGCCTGCGAAAACCATCCAACTTCAAGGGTGCCCTGCAAGTGCTCCGACGCATTGACGTCACCCTCGGTGGCGATGATTCGCTCTTCAACCATAGCGTCCCCTGCCCGCAGGGCCTGCGCTACGAGGCCGGCCTGAGCACGCGCCAAAGCGCTCCCTCTCGTTCCCGCGACGATCCGCGTCACTGGGGAAGCTCCCGAGATTTCCGCAACAGGCGATGTGCAAAAGCACCGACTGCACGCTGAACCTTTCGCGCGCGATCCCGTGGAAGTCCTTCCAAGAGTCCCGGAAGCGTATCATTCAGGAATTCACTGCGCGCAGAATCGATGGCAGCGAGGACCACAGAGTGGGGAGGTTGGATCAACTCGCGAATGAGCGCGTCGGCGGCATGGCGAACCAAAGCATCGAGATGCTCTCGCTCCGCATCGCCGAGTTGGAGCGACGCCCCGGCCAGCAGGTCATCGAGCCCCAACGTCGTCCAACCCGGTGCCGCAGCAAGCTGCGGGGGCGCCCCCGCATCGATACAGAGTGCAGCGGTCTTGGTGGCCGGGAGTTTGAACCAACGCTCGCTCGCTCCGGTGCAAAGGACGACCGCATCAAGGTCGTCTACCATCGCCTCCAACGCGCCAAGCTGGGTGCGCGCGAAGGTGGCAGTGGCGCAAGTACCCCGCAGCGCGCGTTCCATGGCCTGGCCAAAATCACCGCGCCCGACGACGGCAACGCGGCGCACTCCGCGCTTCACCAACGCATCGCGGACGAGGGATTGGACCCCCCGCGTTGCGGGCGCTGGATTCCCCATTCGGCGAGCGCTGATCAGTCTCTCCAGATGCTTCCAGGCCAGCGTCATTCGGCGGTCCGTCGCCCCGCGTTCGCGTGCCTTTGCAAACGCTCGAATGAATTGGCGGCCAACCGCTCCCTCTCCCTCCGCAACCGAATCGAGCCCAAGTGCTACGCGCAGCAAATAATGCACGGCGGCTCCCCCAGCGCGTACGTGGAGCGTGGCTTCGGACAATTCAGGAAAACGCGCCATCAGTGCGCTCTTGAGAAGTGCTGCTGCCCACTCGGGTTCCTCGGAAGCAAGAATCCACTCGGTCCGGGAACACGTCGTCACCATCGCTGCGCCGCTAGCGTAGCCGGAGCGCAGAATGGAAAGCGTTGGATCTTCTTTGTCCCCGATTGCAGCCAGGCGTGCGCGCAGCTCCGTGCTTGCGCTCCGCCAAGCGGCTCCTACGATTGCGATTGGAACTTTGGGATTCAAGCGACTTCTTGCCGCAGCGAACGTGCGAGGATTTTTCCCGCGGCGGCGAAACCACTGGCGATCGCGTCTTTCATGGCGGCAGCACCCAGGTAGCTCCCGGCGAGGACAAGGGGAGAAGCGTCCACTTCCCTTTGAAGGGCCGCCAACCGTTCCGCGTGTCCAATAGTGGGCTGATAGACTCCGTGCGTCCAGCGGGTGACGGCGGCAAGCGATCCGATACGGCCACCGGTGAGCGCGCGCAAGTCCCCTCCTACCCCTTGGAAGAGTGCCGCGTCGGTGGAGGACGCGCGCTCGGGGTTCATCGCTCCACCGACGAAGGATGTGAACCTCCGCGGCTCCTCTCCATAGAGGTCTCCGACGAACAGCGTACCCAATGCAAATCGGTTTTCGATCGGCGGAGCTAGCCACCCGAATCCGACCGGAAGCTTGGTGGTGCCTGGATGGGACTCAACCCAATGGACCAAGCTCACCGGCGCATAGGCCATCGTCGAAAGGATTGCGGCGGCCTTGGGAAGAATGGGCGATAGCAGATGTGCCGCCTGGGGAGCCTCGATGGCGACGACGACCGCATCGGTTCGGACGCTCCGCTCAATCCCCTGGAGCACGAGAGCCACCTCGGGCCTCTTTCCTAGCGAGATCGAGAGCACTTCAGCGTCGGTCCAGGCAGCGAGGCGTGAAGCCGCGGCGGTCCCAATCGCTCCAAGCCCGGCACGGAATCCGTAGAGCCCTGGGCGATGCCGCGGCCACCCTCGAGGGGCTGTCGTGAGCATTCCGCGCAACACGCTTCCGGAAGTGCGTTCCGCTTCTACGAGTGCGGGAACGCATGCGGAGGCCGACAACTTCTTCAGGTCTCCGGCGAAGATTCCCGAGAATACCGCTGCAAAAAAGTGATCCGTTGCAGACCTTCCAAAGCGCCGACCCAGAAACGCGTCGAGCGATTCTTCTGAAGGCACCGACGCCTCGCCTTCCTTTGGGAGACGGCTGACCAAATCGCAAAAGAGTCCACGCTTTTCGCTCCGCGTGAGCGCCTCAGTTCGAAGAACGCTCCAAGGGCTGGGCTTGATGACGTGAAGCCGCCCATCGCGAACGATCATCCGAGCCTTGGAAGCTTCGGAAAGCAAAATGGCTTCCGAGGAAAGCCCGAGGAAATCAAGAAACTCCCAGAACTCCCGGTGCCGACCTTGGAAACTCGTTGGCCCTGATGAGAACGCGCCCCAGGAGGAAGGGACGCCGACAGTCTTTCCGCCTAGTCGGGAACCGCGTTCGATGACCAAAACGGAGCGCCCTGAAGCCCTGAGCTTGAGAGCAGCCGCTAGCCCCGCAAGACCCCCTCCGACGACGACGACTTCATAGTCATCCATAGGCGGCGACCTCTTGGCAGAGCGCCACGACCGCCTCGATGGGAGTGTCTTTGTGAATCCCGTGCCCTAAATTGATGATCGCTCGCTTGCCTCCATTGTCGCTGCGAACCTCGTCGAGGAGACTGCGGGTTGCGCTGCGGATGGCCGCCTCTCCCGCGAAGAGAATGGCAGGATCGAGCTGACCCTGGAGCAAGGCATCGGGGAGCTGGGCGCGCGCATCCTTCCAGCGCACTCGCCAATCGAGAGAGAAGCCATCGACGCCCGTTTCGTCGAGGATTGGAAGAAGATGGGTCCCTCCGCGAACGAAGAGAATAGTCTTCCGCCCGCGCGCACGCATCGCATCGGAGATGCGCCGAATCGCCGGAACCGCAAACTTCAAATAGTCGCCGGCGGAGAGCAGTCCTCCCCAAGTGTCAAAGAGCTGGACGACGTCTGCGCCGGCGGCGCATTGCGCCTCGAGCAATTCGCTTGCAACATCCGCAAGAATCGCAAGCGCACGATGGGCGAGCGCGGGATCCGAATGCAACAGCGCCCGCGCACCCATGAAGTCCGTGCTGCCCCCACCCTCGACGCAGTATGCGAAGAGCGTGAAGGGGGCTCCCGCAAATCCGACGATTCCTACGGACTCGGCGAGCGCATCGCGCAAGTGACGGACGGCGTTGGAAACAAATGCGAGGCGCTCGGCTGCACCCTCGACGCGCCACGCATCTAAATCGGCTGCCGATGCAAGCCGCCTCTGCAGCCGTGGGCCTTCACCGGCCTCAAATTTCACACCCAATCCCAACGCGTCTGGAATCACGAGAATGTCTGAAAATACGATGGCCGCATCGAGCGGGAACTTGCGCAGCGGTTCCAGCGCGACGCGCGTAGACAATTCAGGGGTTCTACATACTTCCCAGAATCCGTGCGCCTTGCGAACTTCTCGATACTCCGGGAGGTAACGACCAGCCTGCCGCATGAGCCAAAGCGGGGGCCTATCGACCACGTCTCCAACGAGAGCTGAAAGAAAACGCCTTCGGCGTGCGTCCACCATTTTTCCCTCCTTGCCTGTTGGGGCTGCGCGTTTGTCACGGCAGTGTCATGCGTGCTTCCTAGAATCATGAAATCAGGCCATGCGTAACCCATGCGTTGGCTCCTCACGCACGCACGCTCGGTCGAGGATGCGGAAGCCCTTCGCCGACGAGGGATCGATGCGGTTGGGATTCCCTGCGTCGCATTTTCCCCGTTGCCGTGGCCGGAATGGCCGCTGGAAGATGGACAAGCGGTGGCGTTCCTCACTTCCCCTAGAGCAGCGCACCGCTACGCCGTGCACCGCGACGCAGACTTGGTCGCCGCTGTCAGCCCCAGGACATCGGCGGTGCTCCATGCCGACCAAATCGAAGTGACCATTTCTTCTCCCGGCGGAACCGAAGCGCTGGCCGCCGCGGTAGTCGCTGCTTGGAAAGCGCGGGGAGAGCCAACTTGGCACTTCCGCTATCCAACGAGTGCCCACGGCGCTCGGTCCTCGGAACAAACGCGTACGCTAGAAACCCTCCAAAAACTCGGTCCGGTTGCTCGCGTCGAAGTCTACGCGAACCGTGTCCCCCAAGAGCTACCATCGCAGCTGGCTCGCGAAGTCGCCCATTCTTGGTCGATAGGCGTCGCGAGTCCTTCTGCGGTGACCAACCTTTTTGCGGCTCTGCCCGCGAGCGCTCTGGCACCGCGCCATGCGATCTGCTTTGGAGCGAGTACGGTGCGAGCATGGAACAAAGCACGGCCGTCGCGTTGGCCTTGCGCTACGCTCGCACGCGAACCCATGGAAGCCATCGCCCTCCTGGAGAACGGTCAATGAACCTCCCAGTCCGTCTTCGCCGTCTCCGGAGAAATCCGAGAATCCGTGCGCTCTTCGCCGAAACCAACCTTTCCGTACAGAACCTGGTCCAGCCCTATTTTATCGTCTCCGGAGCGGGGCGCCGAAGCGAAACGCGCAGTGGCATGGGGCTTTGGCAACTCTCTGCCGACCAAGTCGCAGAGGAAGCGGCGCTCCTCACCAAGGGAGGTATCGGAGGCGTCATGTTCTTTGGCGTTCCCGACGCCAAACGAGACGACGGCAAAGGCCTCGAAATCCAGCTCGCTCCGCTCGTCGCCGCCATCGCAGAGACGAAAGCGACTGCACCAGACCTCCCGGTACTCGTCGACGTTTGCCTTTGTTCGTTTACTACCCACGGACATTGTGGACTGGTGGAAGGCGCGGAAGTCGTCAACGACGAATCGGTCGCTGCACTTTCGATGATGGCCGTACACTTGGCGCGCGCTGGAGCAGATGTGGTCTGCCCTTCGGACATGATGGACGGGAGAGTTGCTGCCATCCGCTCCGCGCTCGACGCGGAGGGTTTTCAACGCACCTCGATCCTCTCCTACGCCGTCAAGATGGCATCCGCGTTCTACGGACCCTTTCGCGAAGCCGCCCATTCTTCCCCGAGCTTTGGCGACCGGAAATCCTATCAAATGCCTGTCTCGAATCGACGAGAAGCTCGGCGCGAGATCCTCACCGACGTCTCCGAAGGAGCCGATGCGCTGATGATTAAACCCGCGATTTCCAACTTGGATCTCATTCGCGATGCGCGCGAGGCATGCGACCTTCCACTCTTCGCCTACCAGGTGTCAGGGGAGTACGCGATGCTCCGCGCAGCCGCCGACGCCGGATTGATCGACTTCGACCGAGCCCTCGAGGAATCGTTGCTTTCCATTCGCCGGGCTGGCGCCGATGTCGTCGTGAGCTATGCGGGGCGCGCCTACTGCCTGCGAGCCTGAGCCTTTAGAAATCGCGACCGCAACATTTCGGCGAGTGCCGTCGCGGCACGGCTCGGCACTTTGGGGAGTACGATGCCGATGTGCCTCGACACGCCTGGGCTGCGCAGGCGGCGAGCTACCACTCCATCCGCCGAACGCACCGCCATCCGCGGAACCAAGGACGCCCCAAAGCCCAATGCCACCAGACGCTTGACGACCTCTATGCTCCCGAGTTCCATTGCGACCTTGGGTACCACGCCGACTGCGTGCCAATAATTGTCCAGGCACTGCCGCAGGCCGGTAGACCGATTGAGGAGAAGCAGCGGATGCGCAGCAACTTCGCCCAGAGAGACCCGTGCATTGAGGGCGAGCGGATGGCGGCGCGGGAAGATCGCAACGACTTCCTCTTCCACGAGAGTGACCTGCAACAAGTCTTGCGTTTCCTCGTCTGAGGGCAACGGGAGGCTCACGACGCCTATGTCTAGTTCCCTGCGAGCAACGCGTTGCGCCACTGCGGGAGAAGGTCGGTGATCCAGACTGAGCTCGACGCCAGGGTAGGCCCTCCGAAACTGCCTCAGGATCGGAGGCAAGACGTACAGGGCGATGGTGTCCGAGCAGCCGACCAGGCACCTTCCTGCGGCGAGTCCTTCGGCATCAGCAATCCGATCGCGGCCACGCGAGAGCTCTGCGGCAACGCGACGCGCCGTCTCACAAACGAGCGCCCCGAGTTCCGTGAGTTCGATCCCCCGCCCTCGACGCGTCAGAAGCGGGGATCCGCAGTCGCGCTCGAGTGCGGAGATCGTTTGACTCACCGAGGATTGACTCAAAGAGAGGCGCTTTGCACCCCGAGAAAAACCTTGGGCGTCGACGACGGCAACGAAAACGGCGAGGCGATCGCTTCGAAGCTCCATCGGCATTAACGATGGCATATATCAGTTAGCATCGCTTTTACCAATGGCGCTTTTCCGGCATGGAGCACCCATGTTGCTATTCGACGGTCTCCCTTCTTACGCACCAAGCCGCCTGGCGAGATTGCGCGCCCAGCATCCATCACTCGCCGGGGCCACAGCGCGCTGGGTGTACTTGGTCGACGCAGTTTCCTTACGCGCTTCGGAGTCTGCGGCGCTCGCGACATTGATTCAAGGAGTAGAACGCACTTCCCCAGAGCGACCGGGCGACGAATGGACAGTGGTACCGCGTTTGGGAACCATTTCCCCTTGGTCGTCGAAAGCGACAGAAATCCTTCACCGCTGCGGCCTCTCGACGGTGCGGAGGATCGAACGAGGCACTGCCTGGCGGTTTGGGAGCGGTGTCCAGGTCGATCCGCAATGGCAGCAGCACATTTGCGATCCCCTTCTGCAAGTCATCGTCACCGATCTCCTTCGGACTCCGTTCTTTGCTTTGGGCACCCCTGCTCCCGGGCGCCGAATTCGCTTAAAGTCCGATGGGCGCAGAGTGCTCGAGGGAGAGAATGTTGCGATGGGCCTCGCCCTCTCGGCTGAGGAGATCGACTTTCTGCTGACTGCCTTTGCGGCGCTCAAGCGCGATCCTACGGACACCGAGCTCATGATGTTTGCCCAGGCGAATTCTGAACATTGTCGCCACAAGATTTTCAATGCGCGCTTGACGCTCAACGGCAGCGCGGCTCCAGGAACCCTCTTCCAACGTATTCGCCTTTCCACCGAGGCCTCCCCCCATGGCGTCCTTTCCGCTTACGCTGACAATGCTGCTGTCATCGAAGGCGGCGCCGCCGAACGTTTCTATGCGGATCCCGACGGCACCTACCGTGGACACGCGGAACCCGTTCACCTGGTCATCAAGGTCGAGACCCACAACCACCCGACGGCGGTCTCGCCGTATGCAGGAGCAGCCACCGGATCTGGAGGAGAAATCCGTGACGAGGGCGCGACCGGGAGAGGCGGAAAGCCTAAAGCTGGCCTCGTTGGCTTCTCTGTCTCCCACCTCTGTATTCCTGGATTCGCGCAGCCTTGGGAACTCCCCGCAATGGCTCCAGATAGGGTCGCGAACCCCTTGCGCATCATGCTTGAGGGACCCATCGGCGCCGCGTCCTTCAACAACGAATTCGGACGGCCAGCGATCGCTGGCTATTTCCGCACCTTCGAACTATCGATTCCAGGTTCCGACGGACGCCGACGGTTCGGCTACCACAAGCCGATCATGCTCGCGGGAGGCGTAGGAAACATCCGTTCCAGCGACGTTCTCAAGGCCAGCGTACCGGCAGGCACACCGTTGGTCGTCTTGGGTGGGCCAGCCATGTTGATTGGGCTGGGCGGCGGTGCCGCTTCATCGCTCGTATCTGGTGCTTCTTCGGAGGAACGGGATTTCGCCTCTGTGCAGCGAGACAACGCAGAGATGGAGCGCCGCTGCCAGCAAGTCATTGACTCCTGCTGGGCGCTTGGTCCTGCCAATCCAATTCTCTCTATCCACGATGTGGGAGCCGGGGGACTTTCGAACGCTCTGCCTGAGCTTGTAGCCGGGGCAGGAATGGGTGCCACGCTCTCCTTGCGGAGCATCCCGAGTGCGGAACCGAAGATGACGCCGCTGGAACTCTGGTGCAACGAAGCTCAGGAGCGCTACGTGCTTGCTATCGCGTCGAACGCGCTCGAGCGCTTCACCGCTTCTTGTGAGCGCGAGCGCTGCCCAATGGCGATTCTCGGACAAGCAACTTCGGATGGACACCTCCTGGTCACAGACCCGCACTTGGGCGAAGCGCCCGTCGACATCCCCCTCAACACCTTGCTCGGGAAGCCACCGGCGAAAAACCTTTCTGATTCTTTCACGCCATCGCCGTCGATCCCCTTCGATTCCAGGCAAGTCACTTTGGAAGAGGCATCCGTGAGAGTCCTCGCGTTTCCTGCAGTTGCCGACAAGACGTTCCTGATCGCCATTGGTGACCGCACCGTTTCAGGGCTCGTCGCGCGCGACCAAATGGTCGGTCCTTGGCAGGTCCCGGTGGCGGACGCCGCAGTGACTTGCGCAGACTATGTCGGCTTTCGTGGCGAGGTGATGGCCCTTGGTGAGCGCAGCCCCATTGCCTGCATCGATGCAGCAGCCTCTGCAAGGATCGCTATCGGGGAAGCGCTCACGAACCTCGTCTCTGGTGGAATCGAAGCGCTCGGCGACGCGCGCCTCTCGGCCAATTGGATGGCCGCGGCGGATGTCCCAGGAGAACTCTGCAACTTGTGGGCTGCGGTAGACGCGGCGGGAGCAGAACTCTGTCCGGCTCTTGGAATCGCTATTCCTGTAGGAAAGGATTCGCTCTCCATGATGACCGCATGGAGAGCGGAGCATCACCGCCATGCGGTCTACGCACCGGTTTCGCTGGTGGTGAGTGCGTTTGCGCCACTTGCTGATGTTCGTCGCGCGCGAACGCCAGTCATCGACGTTGGCGTCCGAGACTCGGTGCTCCTTCTCGTCGATATCGGAGCGGGGCGAGATCGGCTCGGCGGGAGCGCGCTTGCTCAGGTTTTTTCTGCCCTTGGGGAGGAGGCTCCGGATGTCGATGACGCGGCCGCACTCCGCCATGCGCTCGAGACGGTGATCGATCTCATTCGCAACGGCGAAGTGCTCGCCTACCATGACCGTTCCGATGGGGGACTCTTTGCGACGCTGGTGGAAATGGCCTTTGCCAGTGGCTGCGGAATCGCCGCCACGATCCCCGGAGAAGTTGGCATTCTGCCGCGCTTGTTTTCCGAGGAACTCGGGTTCGTGATTCAGGTGCGCAACGCTTCGGAAGAACGCGTAGCCGCGGCCTTCGCGCATCGAGGAATCGAAGTCAGTGTCGTTGGACGCGCCATCTCTGAGCGCCACTTTGAAATTAGGCATCGCGGCCATGCGGTATTCCATAAGGCGATCCGCGAGCTCCGCGCGAACTGGTCATCGACGACGCACGCGATACAGCGGATGCGCGATGATGCGGGTTGCGCGGATCAAGAGCACGCTGCACGCATCCATAGCGATCCCCCAGCGCTCCCTTGGAAGCCCCCGGTCCGAATGCCCGTTGCCAAGAAGAAGGGCTTCGCAAGGGTCGCGATCCTCCGCGAACAGGGCGTCAATGGCCAGGTGGAGATGGCAGCCGCGTTCACGGAGGCCGGCTTTGAAGCCATCGACGTGCATATGAGCGACCTCATCAACAGGAGGCACGCGCTCCGTGACTTCCAAGGACTCGCCGCCTGCGGTGGCTTTTCCTACGGTGACGTTCTTGGGGCGGGAGTCGGATGGGCTTCAACAATCCTCCACGACCCGTTTCTGCGAGAGCAATTCTCTCACTTCTTTGCCGACCCATCAACCTTCACTCTTGGCGTTTGCAACGGCTGCCAAATGCTTTCGCACCTGCGAGACCTGATTCCCGGCGCGGAAGCCTGGCCGCACTTTGGGAGAAACAAGTCCGACCAGTTTGAAGGGCGTCTGTGCCCGATGGAAGTATTGGAGAGTCCATCGATCTTTTTTCAGGGCATGGAGGGGGCGATATTCCCGATCCCAGTTGCCCATGGCGAGGGTCGCGTTGCGTGGCGTTCGGAAGCGAACGCCTCCGATGCCCAGGCGATCGTCGCTGCTCGGTTTGTGGATGCGGATGGAAAGCCGACAGAATCCTATCCTTTCAATCCGAACGGGTCTCCAGGTGGCCACACCGCATTTACGAGCCACGACGGCAGGGCCACCATCATGATGCCGCATCCGGAACGAGCATTCCGAGTCGTGCAACTCTCCTGGCACCCAGCGGAACTCCAAGGGGACGGCCCCTGGATGCAGATGTTTCGAAATGCGCATACGTGGGCGATTGAACGAGTCGAAACTTGAGCATTCGCGAATATGAGAGAAACTTACTGACCCATGCGAGGCGGATCAGGAATTGCCATCATTTTCGCGCTGACCGGTTGCGGCTACGCGCGACCGGCGATCGTTGCCGATGCCTACCGTAGGCCGCAGGGGATCAAGTCCGATTCGACGCGCCAGCGCATTGAACCGAAATGGGCAGCGTCGAGAAAATTGTCTCCTCCATCTCCCCCCATCGCGGCGCGGAGCGCGGTCCTGCGCAGGCCTCCTTCCCCAAAGCCCGAGTTCCTCGCGGGAGGCGGCAGCGGCGCTCTGGATTGGCCATTGAGGGGAGTGCTCTATGGTCGCTTTGGATCCAAGGGCAGGGAAGCGCATGATGGCATCGACTTGGCAGCTCCTCTCGGCACCCTCGTCAAGGCCGCTGCATCGGGAAGGGTTCTCTTTTCTGGGGAGCAGCGCGCCTACGGCAAGCTGGTCATTCTCGACCACGGCGAAGGGCTCGTCACAATGTATGCCCACAACAATCAACTTCGCGCGACTCCCAACGAAATCATCCGTCGCGGACAAGTCATTGCAACCGTGGGAAAGTCGGGGCAAACGAACGGACCCCACCTGCATTTCGAGGTGCGCAAGAATGGGATCCCCGTGGACCCCGTTGGATTATTAGGGCCGATTCCTCCGCCTCTCTAGAGCGCGGCATTCGAGGCGAGCGATGTTTACGCGGCTTTCGCGTTTTTACAGTTCTATCAAGCTCGGTCTGGATATCAGCGCGCTCTGTATCGCGTTTTGGCTCGCGCACCTCACCCGGTTTCATTTGATGACTTCGGGAGCACCGCCGGCAGCGGAGGACTCGCTGGTGATGCTCGCCATCATCCTCATCCTCTACCCGATCGCGCTCTTTCAAGGCGGGCTCTACACGACGACGCGAAGCCGCTCGCACTTTTCCGAAGTATTCCAAGTTTTCCGAGCGATGATCGTGGGGACGGTTCTCACCCTTGCGGCAAGCTACTTCAAGGAACGCTATAGCCGCGGGGCGCTTCTCCTTTTCGCGCTCTACGCGATCGTCGGTGTCGCCGGATTTCGGGTTGCCATTCGCACGATCCTGAGCAAGCTTCGGCGGCGCGGGCTCAACATTAAATCGGTTCTGCTGGTAGGTGCGGCGCCAATCGCCGAACGCATCCATTCGACGATTTTGCTCCATCGGGACCTAGGCTTTTCCGTTGTCGGACTCCTCGTCCGCGATCCAGCGACGTCCCCTGCCCCTTCGGGAATCGCGGTGCTCGGCAGCTATGGCGACCTTGAAGATATTCTCAAGCGCAAGGGCGTCGACCAGGTAGTCATCGCCCTCCCTTCGGAAGAACACGCGCTGTTGCGTCCGATGATGGACGTGCTGGCTCTCCACACCGTCGATGTGAAGCTGGTTCCCGACTACTTTGATTTTGTCACTTTGCGCGGAGGCCTCGAGGAGTTCGGAGGACTTCCATTGATCCGCCTTCAAGGCGATCCCATGGAGGGCTGGAACCGCGTACTCAAGCGCATCTTCGACGTTTTTGTCTCAACGCTCATCCTCCTTCTCGCAGCACCGATGCTCCTCGTTTTGGGAATCGCCGTCAGACTCAGTGGCCCAGGGCCGATCCTCTACCGACAGGTGCGGATGGGTATCGACGGCCGTTTGTTCGCAATTCTCAAGTTCCGCACCATGCGTCTCAACGCAGAGGCGCAAGGTGCGCAATTCGCGCACGCCGTCGACCCCCGTCGTACGGGGATCGGTGCGTTCGCGCGGCGCTTCTCCCTCGACGAGCTTCCTCAGCTCTTCAATGTACTCCGAGGGGAAATGAGCTTGGTTGGCCCTCGCCCCGAACGTCCCGTATTCATTGAAGAATTCAAAAAACACATCCCGCGCTACCAGCTCCGGCACATGATGAAGGCTGGTCTCACCGGGTGGGCGCAAGTGAATGGCCTTCGCGGCAACACCTCTATCGAACGCAGGATAGATTACGACCTCTACTACATCGAAAATTGGTCCATCGGGTTCGACATCCGAATACTTGCACGCACCATTTTGGGGGGCTTTCTCTCGAAAAACGCCTACTAATGGGACTCTTCGCAAGTCCCTTCGGAAGACGCTGCTTTCGTCGAGTCCAATCTCGACCTACGAACAGCCCGTCGTTGCACCGCAGTTGTGGCACTTGTAGCAAGCGCCATTGCGCACGGTAATCGACCCGCACACCTGGCAAGGAGGAGCGTCCTGTTGGTTGAGGAAGAGCTGGCGCGTCACTGCCGCTGCATCGGCTTGTCGAGGGGGGGCGGGCGCAAGCTTGAGGTCCTGCTGCCATGGGTGCTGGCCCGTTTGCAGGCCCATTGGCAGCATCACCCGCGCCATTCCCTGCTGCTGCTGCAGAGCTGGCGAGCGTAGCTGCCTCCTCCTGCCTTGCAGGC
>JBGSMZ010000087.1:0-13840 GCA_041739845.1 Myxococcaceae bacterium | reverse complement strand
GACAATTGAAGTTCTCCTCCCCCATCGACGAAGACATGTCGATGCTCGCGGGACTGCGTGCTTCGACGCAAATCGCCAACGGTCACCGAGAGGACGTCGCCACGAGCTTGGAGGCGCTCACCAAGCTGCGACCCTATATATCCGTCGCAAAGCTCTCAAACGCATTGGTCGGCTACGTGACGATCGAGCGCGATGGGCCAGTCCCCGGCGCCGCGTATATGAGGAACATTTTGGTGAAGCAGGACCTGCGTCGAACAGGCATCGGTACGGCGCTTTTGGAGCAAGGTCTATGGGTCGCTCGCGAGATGAGTCGGAAGACACTCGCGCTGCGCGTGGACCCGGCGAACGCAGCGGCAGTAAGCTTCTACAGAAAGTGCGGGCTTACGACGGTCGCAACCGTAGTTTCAAAAAAGAATGGCAAGCTTCGCCTGCTGATGAGCCGTGAACTCTAGCGATCAGTAGCGCCGACGGCGCATTCCTTTTGGCCTTCCGTTTAGCCTACGCGAAGGACCTTGTTGACGACTGAAAGCACTTCGTCGGGCCGACTCGGCTTCGTAATGAAATCGGCGGCCCCGGCCTCCAAGGCCTCCATCACCATCGTGTCCTGGCCCAGAGCGCTGCACATCACGACAAGGGCCTTCGGATTGTTTCGCATAATCTCCTGAGCGGCCTCGACGCCGCCTTTCCCGGGCATCACCAGGTCCATGGTGACCAGATCCGGCTGGAGTTCTGAGAATTTCTTCACCGCGTCGTCGCCGTTCTCGGCTTCCCCAACGACGGTGAACCCCCCTCCGTTGAGAATCCTCTTCAGAATTTCGCGATAGAAGGCGCTGTCGTCGACGACAAGTACGTTTTTGCTCATACGAACTCAACTGTAGCGCGTTCGTTCCTTCCAAGCGAACGGTGCTTCGTCGTTATGGTTAGGGCCCGTGGAATTTTCTTTTGATACGTCGCGCTATCTTCCACTTTTCCTTGAAGAGGCTGCATCACGCCTTACGGCGATTTCCGAAGGTCTCACCGGCCCGATGCCCGATCCGCTGACGCTGCGCCATCTCCATCGCCACCTCCACGCGCTGCGCGGCATGGCTGCCGCACTTGGCTATGAGTCGATGCGCACCCTCGCCGCCGCCGCCGAAGAACTTGTCGCTAGCGCCCATCTCACCAGTGAGCGGTGGCAGGACCTCGTAAGACCCCTCCTCGAAGAAGCGCGCTGCGCCTGCGAAGGGAACCTCGCTTCGATAGCGCAGGGCAAAGCCGTGAACCGCGATCTGGCTCTTGAGGTTCGCCTGGGCGAGGCTCTGGCGGAGATTACGCGCCCGAAGGACTAGGCGACGAAGAATCGTCTGCAAGACTTTCGGCGAGGATCTCCGCGACATCCTTCACGAGGATTCCTTCTCGGTTGGTTTCGGCCATCGCGTCGCGCAGCATCGTATGGCAAAAAGGACAGGCCACCGCGACGATGCCATTGGCTTGCCCGGAAAAGTCCCCAACCTGACCCGGGGCCTCATGATCGGTGGCATTTGGGAATGGCATTCTTGGATCTGCAGCATGCGCAAGGGTGAGCGCAACTTCGTTGGCGCGATTCTGGTTGATGCGCGTTCCAATGCGTTCCTCCATCCACATTCGAGCTCCCCCGGCCCCGCAACAGAAAGACTCGCGGCGGCTGCGCTGCATTTCCACGACTTTTGTATTTGGAACGGACTCCAGCACTTCTCTCGGCGCTTCGTACACGCCGTTGTGGCGACCAAGGTAGCAAGGATCGTGGTAAGTTATGGTTTGCTCTTCTTTGGCGGTTGAAACCTTGAGGCGTCGGTCCCGCAAGAGTTCGCTCAATAGCTCGGTGTGCGAAATGAGGCGGAAGTTGCCTCCAAACTCTGGATATTCGTTCTTGAGCGTATTGAAACAGTGCGGGCATTGGGTGACGATCGCTTTGATTCCCTTGGCGTTCCAAAGCGCAACGTTCGCCTGGGCGATGCTCTGGTAGAGATATTCATTGCCGCCCCTGCGAGCGAGCTCGCCGTTGCAACTTTCCTCTTTCCCCAAAGTTGCAAACTTGACGCCCGCCGCGTTGAGCAGGCGCACCATAGCGCGGGACACTTTTTTCATGCGCTCGTCGTAGCTGCCTGCACAGCCGACGTAGAAGAGGTACTCGTATTCGCCACCATCACCCCACCTCGGGAGTGCGAGTCCCTCTTCCCATTCGGATCGCCGGTCTCGGTCGAGTCCCCAGGGATTCCCTTGGCGTTCCAGCCCTTCAAATACGCGCTGAAGCTCAGGAGGAAAATCGGATGCGACCTGTACTTGGTACCGGCGCATTTCAATGAGTCGTGGCACATTCTCAATAAATACGGGACACGCCGTTTCGCACCATCCGCAGGTCGTGCAGGCCCACACCGTGTCTTGCAACAGCACACCACCATTCGCTGAGGCCACGAGTGGAGGAACGTCTTCCACCCCTGTCCCATCAAGTTTCGGCCAGCTGAATCCAGAGCCATCCTCTTTTTTGGATACCAATGGCAGTCGCGATTGATTTGACCAGAGAAAGTCGCGAATCGACTGGTTGACGCCCTTGTGTGTCAGCGGCTTCCCGGTGATGTACGTCGGACAATGCGTTTGGCACCGACCACATTGGGTACACGCATTGACGTCGACTCCTTGCTTCCATGACAGTTGCGTCGCGACTTGCGCTCCGAATTCTTCTTTCTCTAGGTCCGGGGTCGGGAGTCTTGCGCTCGATGATGCGCGCGGAGACCATTTTGGAGGCAGGGAGCGAAGGAAGACATTCGGCAAACCGAGGATGACGTGGAAGTGTTTCCCCAGCGGAAGCAGGTTGAGGAAAATGAGGACGATAGAAAGGTGACTCCAAAAGCAGATCCTCCCGATCGTCGCCATCACGTCTGGATCCACGCCACGCGTCAACGCGTATACGGCGCTGGTGACGGGTTCGTAGGGCTCCAGACCGTGCAGTTGCGAAGCGCCAAAAACGACTTCGGTCACCATGAGTGCTGCAATGAACGCCAAGATGATGAGTGCTTCCCAAGACTTGGTGAGGCGCTTGGGCTGAATCGCGATGCGGAAGACCGCAAAGTAAATGACGCCCACAATCGCCAACGTGACGACGAGGTCCTTTACGAATAGGTAGCCGCGGAGAATCGTCGCCCACGTCGGAGCGTCGACGATGCCAGCGGGGTTTGAGAGGACATGGAGCGCCGTCGGCGAGAACCCCATGACAAAAAGCATGACCGTTCGTGCAGCCAAGATCACGAACGAAAAAAAGATGAACATATGCATCAGACCGGGAAGGAATTCTTCGCGGTCCACCATGCGGCGCTGCCCCAGGCCAAAGCGAAGAAGCCCCGCGACGCGCTCGAGTGGCCGGTCGAGGCGCTTTCCGGGAACTGCGGCCATTGCTGCGAGCCCGCGAATCCGCCCAAACATGATGAAGGCGAACACGCCCAGGCCGACGGCGAGGAGTCCCATCGTAAGGCGTGGGTCCATAGGCGATCTGGGCTAACAAACTTCTCCCAAGTTGCGTACAATTTTACCGCGCAATCGCTTCGCTTCTTCCATGGCTTGTGGCACCTTGCGCCGCCGATGCGCCCACTGACCTTATTCCTCCTGGTGTTTGCGCTCGTTGGCAGCGCATGCCAAAGCGATTGCCGCAAGCTGAGCGAGCGGCTTTGCGAATGTGCAACCAACACGACCGACAAAACAATTTGCCTTCAAACGGTCGCCGTAAATGAAACCTACAATCCCCCTTCCGACGATGACAACGCGAAGTGCAAAGCGCTCTACGATCAATGCGATTGCCATCTCCTCTCCTCACGGCGAGGCAAGGTCCAGTGCGGGATCGCGCGCCCATACCCTGGATACGACGCCGGCTACTGAACCCTTGGCGCTAGGGTGTCTGCGGAACTTCCTGAACGACGAGGGTGGTCGGGCCGCTCACTGCGAGGTGCGCCTTGAGGCGCAGATACCGCTTCCCTCCAAACCCTGCGACGTGAGCCACCTCGCTCGCTAATTTGAATGGAGCTTTCAATCGCTTCGCAACGATTCCTTCTGCCGTCTTGTGGCTCACACCCGGAAGCGCATCCAGTTGCTCGACGGTCGCCGTGTTGAGGTTGACGACGCCGCGCACCTCCATTTTTGGAACGAGGCGCTTGGCATGTACGCTTCCCCCAGCGAGCAACAACCCCGTCACAATCGCTGCCATCCAACGCTTCCCTTCTGTCCTCATTTTCAACCTCCAACAGGAAAGGGGCCTTCGCCCATGATGGCGCGTTGACCAGCAGGATACGTGCCATCCTCTCAATCACTTCAGTGGGAGCACTGCGAGTGCATCGAGCGCCAAACGCAAAGCGGGAGACGGCCTATCGCAGTTCGAAAGTGTAGGCGTATATGAACGTGTATGGAATTGGCTGCCCACGCTTCATCGCTGGCCTGAAGCGAAAGCGCTGGAGCGCACCGATGGCCGCCTCTCGTAGTCCGTAGCCGGGTCCCCCGATCGCGACGACCCCCGTGACGGAACCGGCGGCGTCGATGCTCACCTTGAGGCGGACAGTTCCTTGGACTTGCGCTTGACGCGCCGCTTCCGGATAGGGGACCTTGATCTCGCTCCCTATGACTTCCGGTTCTTGGTCGGCGTCCCCAGGAAGAGCGTAGTCCGCTGCTGCGTAGGGTTTTGCTTCGCTCGGGTCTCTCGCTGTCCCCGTCTTCCCGTAGGTCGTATTGCCGACCGGTACAGCGAATTGTCCAGCCTGCGTCGTAGAGCTCATCGAGATCCCAGTGACGAGAGGAACAGGTTTCGTGGGCTCGGCAGGCGCGGCATCATTGGGCGGCGGAGGAAGCAACTTCTCTCGAGGGGTCCGAATCCTCGGTTGGATCTCTTTCTCTGGCTCCGGTGTTTTGGGGCTCGGCGGCGGCGGCGTCTCGAAGACTTCAAACTCCATTGCTTTTGGCGGCTGCATCGATGCGGCGCGGGGAATCAACGCCAAAGCCACCGCGTGAGCCGCGAGCGATGCGATGACCAGAATCAGCCAACGGCGGTAGGTACTGGAATGGGGGGTGGCGGCGACCAAGGCGGGACGAGCGCTAGCGCCCTACCGCTGGGGTGTCAGTCGCCCTGCCACGCTGAATGTTGAGGGCGAACTTGCCGATTCCAGCTTCCTTTACCAAATCGATGAGGAACACGACTTTCCCATAGTTGAGGCTCTGGTCTGCGCTGATAATCGCGCGCACCGAAGCATCCCGCCCAACCGCCGATCGCAGTCGCTCCATGAGCTGTTCTTGGCTCACTGCTTGGCCATCGAAGTAGGTGTTTGCTTCGCGATCCATCGTCACCATCACCGGCCCCTGGACCGTGCGGTCCTTGGCATTCGCAGCGCGGGGGAGATCCACTTCTACCGAATCATGCACAATGAAATTCGCGGTCACCATGAAGATGATGAGCAGAACCAAAACGACGTCCACGAGCGGCGTGACGTTGATACCGTTAATACCGTCGTCGTCGTCGAGCGAAGATCCAGCCATCGATTACTTCCCCTGCGCTTTCAGGTGGCCAACGAGCGCATGGCCGAGTGCCGTTGATCGCGCGAGTATGTGTTTCAGTTGGCGCGTGAAGATATTGTAAGCGATAACTGCTGGGATCGCGACCGCAAGACCGACAGCGGTCGCGACGAGCGCCTCCGAAATTCCCGTCATGACTGTTTGCTGGACCTCTGCGCCGCGCGCCCCCGTTGCGCCGAGATCCCCAAACGCCTTGATGACTCCGAGGACGGTCCCAAACAAGCCCACAAATGGAGCGTTGGCGCCCAAAGTGCCGAGAAAGGAAAAAGTTCGTTCGTAGCGGGGCCGCAGGCGCGCGATAGTAGCGTCCACGACTTGCTCCACGGATGCCGATCCGTGAACACTCCATTCCAATCCCTCTCGCAAAACCTCGGCTTCCATGCCACGCTTTCCCTGGAGCGCCTCGCGCACAGCGTCGAACTGTCCCTTTGCGATTTGGAGTACGAGGTCCTCCCCATTTTTAAGCTGATGGGTTGCAAAATAGATCGCCCGTTCAACGATGACGGCGATGGAGATTACAGACGCCATCACCAGGAGCCACAAGACCCACTCCGCGCTCCCGGTAAATACGTTGAGGAGCCGCCCTGTGAGCCAGCCATGTTGGTCAAGGGAGGCTTGCGCAATCATTATTGGAAAGGCCATTGGCCGCGCCTACCCCAAAAAGGCTTCCTGGTCCAAGCAACCCTTTTGAAGAACCTAGGCTCCCCTTTCTTCGCCGGAGGCCAGCAGATCCAGCCGCATTGAAACCGCGGCCTTGAGTGCAAGGGCAGCGGCTTGCACGTCGAGAAGCGCCACGCTGGCCATCTCTGCCCGTTCCCGAGTCGCCGTCGATTCGCCGAGACCCGAGTCCTTCGCGCCTCGCTGCAGGTCGATAATCATTTCCCGAATCGTCTCTGCCGAATCAACCCCCAGGAGTTGAACGACGTGGCCAGTGCCGTCGCCGCCGGCTGCTGCATTCGCATTGGTAATCGCAAGGCGCTTGAATCCAAAGAGGCGTTCCATTGGCCCCTGAGAGACCTCGATGTTCTGAATATTTGCATAGGAGACGGTGACCTCTTCGCGGCGGAATACTCCGTGGGCGATTCGGAGACTGCGATCTCCAATGAGATAGTGCCTCAGTTCGAAATCCACTCGCCGCCCCACCAGATTGGCGACGAAAGCCAGCGTGGTTGACACGATTGCGAAAACGAAAGCGACGTCCACGAGCTTCCCAGTCCCGTCGCCTATGTTTTGACCAAAATTCTTGGTCACCGTCGGCCCCAGGAAGAAGAACAGCAAGAGACCAGAGAAGCGCAACACGCCTTGTCCGTAAGAGTACAATAGCCAGCCGCGGGTAGGGCTGAACGCTTTGACAAGTCGGGACCCCTCCGGGAGCGTTGGCATCTCGCGCCGTAGCTTGAGCAGAGGCCAAAGAACCGGAGCCAGAATCGAAATCAAGGCGTCCACCGCCTACTTCCCTCGCAGCAGCGCGGCAGTTTCTTGCAGCGCATCCCGAATGCCTTCGAGAATTGCGGTAGACGCGGGAGGCCGCACCTCCTGCACTTCTCCGACGCCACGCATGCGTTGGTAGAGGTAGTCGCGGATCGATTCAAACGCTCCTACTCCGACGATGCGCACGTCGCTCGCTAACGCGGATCCGGCCGTCTGGATGGTCACCGTCCCAATTCCCAGCCACCTTTCCAACAAGTTTTGGGAAACCTGAATGTCCTGCATTTTTTGATAGGTGAGTCGCCGTTCGCGTCGAAAGAGGAAGCCATACCCCATGGCGACACCCGCCTCGTCAAAGCGGTACCAAAGGGAATAATACTTAAAAAGCATTGGCACCATCACCAAGGGGGCGGCGCACAAAGCTCCCAGGGAAACCAGCACGGAATACCAAAACAGCGCCGGCGCTGGGCGGGTAATCGCGCGCACGCGTGCATCGAGCGAAGCCGGCGGTAGACTTTCGGAAGTGGCATTCACCAAAGGGTAGCTCGTGGCGAAAGGGCTTTGCATACCTACCACGCGCCATGAACCTAGGGCGATCCCAAAGGCTCTCTTGGGCGCGCCTGCCGCGAGCGCGGTTGTCTCCATGCTGGAACTCCACACACGGCGGCGAAACCCGATTGCTCTCGAAGCGCACAGCCACTTCGGAAGTTCGTCGTCGCTGTCACTCTGATCGGAAATGGACTACAGAAAGGGATTCATGGCGCTAAAAAACACCTCTCCGAGCTTTGTTTCGCAACTATGTTTTGGAGACATCGAAGAGGACCTCATACTCCCCTTCCCCAAGATGGCGGCGGCGGAACAAGAGACGCTTAAATCCATTCAGACTTCGCTGGAGCACCTCCTCCGCCCTCATGAAGCGGATTTCGCCCTGTGGGACGAAGCAGGCAGTCTCCCGCCTGATTTTGTCGACGAACTGAGGCAGTTTGGTCTTTTCTCCCTCGTTATCCCGGAAGCGTTCGGAGGGATGGAATTGTCCGCGACCGGCTACTCGCGAACTCTCCAAGAGCTCACCCAGTGGGACGGTTCCGTTTCAGTTACCGTCGGGGCGCACTCCTCGATCGGAATGCGCGGACTCAATCTCTTTGGGACCGAAGAACAGAAGGAGCGCTACTTACCCAAGCTCGCGACAGGGAAAATGATCGCGGCTTTTTGCCTTACCGAACCAAGCGCTGGAAGCGATGCAGGGAGCATCAAAACGAGCGCCGTACGTGACGGCGACCACTGGATCCTCAACGGTGGCAAGCTTTGGATCACCAATGGGGGAATCGCCCAATTCTATACAGTATTCGCGAAGACCGACCCCAAGGCGGAACGCGGAGGCGTGACAGCATTCATCGTGACGAGCGACATGAAGGGCGTCACCCACGGACCCCACGAAAGCAAGATGGGGATTCGCGCCTCGAGCACCACGACCGTCTCCTTCGAGGATGTGCGCGTCCCCGTTGCCAACGTGCTCGGTGAAGTCGGCAAGGGGTTCAAGGTTGCGATGCGAATACTCAACTCCGGGAGAACTGGTCTCGGCGGCGGGGCCGTCGGTCTCATGAAGAAGATGATCCGGTTGTCGACCAGCTATTCCAAGGAGCGCGAGCAATTCGGCAAGCCGATCGCCGAATTTGAAATGATCAAAGAGAAGATCGGCCTCATGGTTGTTGACGCCTATGCGGCAGAGTCAGCCGTCAACATGGTGAACCATTTCATCGACTCAGGCTTCGAGGACTACGCGGTCGAGGCGGCGATCATCAAAGTGTTTGCCTCTGAAGCGGCCTGGCGCGCCGTCGACGAGGCTCTCCAAATTGCTGGCGGGAATGGCTATATGCGCGAATTTCCCTATGAACGCGCGATGCGCGACGCACGGATCAATCGGATTTTCGAAGGAACCAACGAGATTTTGCGCTTGTTCATTGCTCTGACCGCGATGAACGAAGTGGGAAGTCAGCTGCAAGAACTTTCCCTCTCCCTGAAGGGTATCTTCGACAACCCGATCAAGGGCTTTGGGGTGATCAGCGAATATGCCGTGCGCCGCGCGTCGTTTGCAACCGGCGTCATCAAGCGCAACGGGAGCCACTTTTCGCGACTGCACCCTTCCCTCAAAGACCTGCAGGCCAGTTTCGAGGAGATGACGCGCGATCTCGCTGCTGCTGTTGATTCCACGTTGCGTCGCTTTGGAAAGCGCATCATCGGCCAACAATTCCTGAGCCACCGCCTCGCCGACATGATGGTCGACCTTTTTGTTTTGGCCTCTGTGTTGTCTCGCGTATCCACAGCGATCAGCGAAGGCGGCGCGGCAGCGGCCGCTCACGAATTCGAAATCGCTCAGGTATTTTCAAGCCAGGTGAAGCGGCGCTTTGGAGATAATTTCGCGCAACTTTCAGAAAACGAGGACCTCGCGCTCAAAGGAGTCGCAGATTTCACCCTCGCTATGGGCGGCTACCATTGGGACAATATCTCCTAGCCTGCGGAGCAATGACTAACCGGCGGGTTTCCAACTCACGGTGGCTTCAAGTTCCTCTTTGTGGTTCGCGATTTCAGCGTCCAAGAACTCCACGGCTTTCGGGAGCGCGTCGAGAAGCCGAAGCGGCTTCCGCTCTGCGCCCTTGAGCGACATCAATGCGTGGGTGAGCCACGGGAACACCGCGGTCACATCGCAATGGCAGTAGACGGACCCGCTGACGACACCTTCTGGTGAGACCTTTCCCCAAGTATGTCCTTCACCGGCCGGGCAACTTGAAAGCGCTCCATTGTCAACCGGGTCCACGCAGAATTGGACGTCGATGTCGAAGCCATCGCTAGGAACGCACAATATCTGACTGAGCAATGGCTCTCCCTGGAGCGTGTAGTTCTTTGGCACGCCTCCGCCGAGCACCCAAATTGCCAGCTTACGATTGGTTTCTGCGCGCACATAGTGCTGGAGCGCTGCCATGGCGTAGACGTCTTCATTGATGTCGATCTCAAACTTGAAAGTGTCCGGGAACATCCGGCGCAGCTTCACAGCGTTCAGGAAAATAGACCCGTCTTGGACGGCCCCACAAAAAATGGGCACGCCACGCCGGTAGCAGGTTGAAAGGAGAGACGGTTGCGGGGCTTCCAGCTCAACCTCGAGAGCGTCGAATTTCTTTCCGAGGAGCGCGTGGAAGGTTGGCGTCGTCATCCGTCGCTGAAATTCCGGCGCTAGCATGAACTGCGAGAAGAGCTTGTCGGCGTCGCTAAGAACGCTCTCATCAAAGCCCAAATCGTAGATTCGAATGATGCGCTCGTCCCGATAGTCGAGATCGCTAGCCGTTGGGTCAACCTCGCGAATCGCGTGCCGCATGACGCGGTGGGCATCGTGGTACAGGTTGGCGCCGGTAGTCGTAATCGCTGAAATGACTCCGGTCTCGATGAGGGGAATCAAGCAGCTTTGGTGGAGCCCAGCTGGCGTCATCGCTCCTGAGAGCGAGAGAAAAATCGCGGCCTCTTCTTCGACGGAACGCCGCATGAGTTCGAATGCCTTGCGCTCCTGGCGACCGACGTAGGCGTCGAAGGCGTGACCCAAGAGTTCCACGGCACTTTCGCGCCCGGTAATAGGTCGCGGGTTCACGTGATCCGCACGATCATAAGCCTGTCGCATGGAAGATTTTGCAGTCATGAATCAATACCTATACACGTCGCGAACCACAGGACCCAGTGGCTTCGTTCAAGTCTGGACCGCCCACGATTGCAGGCAACGCGCTTCCCAGTCGTCCGCGCGACGCCTGAAGGATCGCTAATGGTCTCCCATCGAAGGCTTCCGGAAAGTTGCTGTTCCAGCGTCATCAGCGGAGCGCCTCGCCTTGGATTTCCAGGTCGGCGTACAGCGCGGCAAGCTTGCGCCATCCGTTTTTTTGCCTGTGCGTTGCGAGCCGAGACTGCTAGTTCCACGGGTCCATAGCGAATGGTCCCGTAGCTCAGCTGGACAGAGTACTGGCCTCCGAAGCCAGGGGTCGCGCGTTCGAATCGCGCCGGGATCAAGGGATGTAAAAAAAGTGAAGGGCCGATGCATTGGATCGTCGTTTCGCGCGTAATGCTTCTGCGGGCCGTCTCGCTGACGACAACCGCGGGGAAGGAATCGAACGATGCTCGGCAGTGCGCGAAGAAATCGCAGGAAAGAATACGAAAAACTCGTCACTCCATGGTTCAACGCGCTCTATGCTTCCGCGTTGCGATTGACTCGCAACGAACGCAATGCAGAGGACCTTGTTCAGGACGCGGTTCTTCGCGGCTGGCGCTTTTACGACCGGTTTGAGCAGGGAACGAATTTTCGTGCCTGGCTGTTTCGCATTCTCACGAACACTTTTATCAACTCCTACCGCCGTTCAACGCGAGAGAACGCACTGCAAAAAGAATCCGAGCGCCAAGCGATTGCGGCCCGATTTTTCTCTTCGGACCTGACGGAACAGGCGAGTAATCCTGAGGCCTTTATCATCGAACGGCTCATGAGCGAAGATGTGCTCAAGGCGATCGATGGACTCCCGATTACTTTCCGCCTCGTGGTCATTTTGGCGGACATTCAAGAATTCAATTACAAGGAAATCTCCGACATCCTCGATATTCCCGTGGGGACGGTGATGAGCCGGCTCTTTCGCGGTCGGCAGCAGCTTCAGCGCGCGCTTCGGGGTGCCCCTGAAGAACATGACCAGGATCTTCCAAATGCTGCGATCGACTTGAACACGTACCGAGAGCGGAAGAAATCTGCGTAGCAGCGCGTTCTATCCATTGGCGTCACTCCATGGATTGCTCCGAATGCGAGACCGATCTCGCTCCATATATCGATGAAGAGCTGATCGAAGAGGCCCGTCTCTGCGTATAGCAGCACTTGGCGAATTGCCCCATTTGCTCGCGTCGGATGATGACGCTCCGCAAGAATCTCACGATGGTCCGGGAAGCAGCTCGGCAAGCCAATGTGCTCCCACATTGCGATTTAATGGCGCTCACATTCGCAAAAATAAATCGCAGCGAACGAACGCGAACCATGACGGGCCTGCTAGGGCTTACTGCGGCAGCCGCAGGCATCGCTCTCGTCGCAGGTTCCGCCTACTCCCAACACCGAACGTGGAAGTTTCGCCAATATGAGGAAGATGCGGCAAGGCGGCACGCGCGCATGCTTCCTCTTGAAATCGAGCGACCCCATCCCGCGGAAATCGAAGCTTGGTTTGGCGGGAAGCTCGACCACCGGGTCTCTGTTCCTACCTTACCGAATGCAGCCGCTCGCGGCGCCCGAATCCTTCAGGTGATGGACAAACCAGCGGCCTATATTCGCTATGGAAGCAACAACACGCTCGGACTCTTCGTCTACTCCGATGAGACACACGACGCTGACCGTGGGAGCGAGCCAACCGTCGGGTTTGAGCTCGGCTACACGGTACTCACCTGGCGCAATGGCGACATGGTCTATCAGCTCGTCGGCGATTTTGATGAAGCCCAAGCGCGCAGCATCGCGGCAATGATCGACCGAAATGGACAACTCCATACCGTCACCGCACCGATGCTAGCTGCGACGGCACCGCCGAGCCCGACGCCGAACGAATCTCCGATGGCCACCACCGTTGCAGCCAAAGTGCGGCGCGTTCGGGCGAAGGACACTGCTGCCCAACCTTCTTTCGGATCCGCAGACTTTCGCAACGCCTACGAGGACTCCTTCGCTGAGCCATTCGCTGCGCCGTCACGCGTGGAAGTGACGCCGGCCGCTGCGGTTCGCTAGCGTTCTTTCTCGGATTTGACCGGCGCGGATCACACCGCTATGTAATTCCTTCATGTTGAACTCTGTCATAATGGTCCAGATGGACTTCACCTCCTTGGGAGGACCCTCCCAAATGGTCGCGGCGGATGGCCGCCGGATGCGTCTCAGAATTGAGGCAGAAGTAGCTTTGGTGGACGCATAAATGCCGAGCGACAAAGAAAAGAAGGAACGGACCACAGCCAGCATCCAAGCTGATGTGGCACGCGAGCTCGATATGGTCGATGCGCTCTTCGACGAGGCGACCCCGACCACCGGAGGATTGGATTCCTCAGACCTCGACGCGCAAGACCCCTTTGCTGGACTTGAAGACCTCACGGACATCTCGGATGGATTCGAACCGATCGACATTGATCCCAGTTTTCCGCCACCGCCCATACCACCCATCCCCGCCAAGCCACGCCCTACTGCCTCACTCCACCCTCGGAATTTATCCGACCGCACTGGCGATGGTGCCCCGCTGCTGATGCAGCCTGAGCAAGAACGGGCTGCGCAAGTCACTGACGGGGGTGTCAACACGCAGATGGAAGTCTCGCTTTCTGGGACGCGCGGGGAGCTCGAGGCCGCAAAGCTCGAACTCGCGAACCGTGGCAAGTTGATCGACGATCTGAGCGCGCAACTGGCGGCCACTCGGGCCGAGCTCGAAAGCACGCGGGGGAGTTCAGCTTCATCCGAGGAACTCGTCGCTCTCAGCACAAAGATTGACGACGTTGAAGCGTCAAACGCGAAGCTTCGCGATGCGCTTCTGCGCGCCCAGGACGCGCTCTCAGCTGCGTTGGTCGATGATTCCGACTGAACGCACTAGGGCTTTCTTCCAGGTCCAGATTTCTTTTCGGTGAGTCGCCGCGCCATAATCTGCACCGCGGTGGCAACATTCTTGTCCCGGGACAAGGACTTCACATCGCTGTCGCGAAGTAACCCCATCAAACGCATTGCGACACCCTGAGAAACCTTGGGGTTCTTCACCAAAGCCAAGCGAACTGGATACTTCCGCATCCACTCACGATTGGCGAGGATCACCCGCAATACCTCTTC
>JBGSMZ010000047.1:0-4074 GCA_041739845.1 Myxococcaceae bacterium | reverse complement strand
ACCACGGAAACGTAGACTGTCCCAAGGGGATTCCGTTCGGTGCCCCCTCCGGGTCCTGCGAAGCCGGTCACGCCAATACCCCATGCTGCTCCGGCTTGGGCGCGCACCCCGAAGGCCATCGCCCTCGCAGCTTCTTCGGATACGGCGGTGTGACTGGCGAGCACTTCCGGGGGAACACTGGCCCAGTGCTCTTTCGCCGCATCGCAGTAGGTTACCGCACCGCCCCAGACGACCGCGCTGGCTCCAGGAACCGAAAGAAGCGAGGAGATGATTCTTCCTCCGGTGCAGCTCTCTGCAACGGCGATGCGCTCGTTGCGCAAACGCAAGGCAGCGACGACCACGCCCTCGAGCGTATCTGCGTCGATCCCGAAACAATGGGCGCCGAGCACCGGTCGCGCGTCGACTTCCGCCCTCTCAACTGCTCCCAGTGCATCCTCGCGGGTTGCGCCGACTCCCAGGAGCTTCACGTGAAGCTCGGGAACCACTGCGCGGTAGCCAAAGGTGACGTTGGGGTGGCGCGCCATGAGTGGTTCCAATTGTTCTGCGACCCGCGATTCTGCAAGCCCCACTGCTTTGAGCACGCGCAGCACGCGAACCTCAGCTCTCCCCTCGCCGCGCACGCGCTCGATGAGTCGAGGAATGACATGGCGTTTGACGAGGTGTCGGTACTCCGCGGGCACTCCAGGCACAAAATAGAGCGTGCAGGCCCCCCGTTGTTGGATGATGAGCGGGCACGCTCCCGCTTCACTGATTTCCACTTCTGACCCCAAAGGGATCCGCGCTTGGCGCAGATTGGTCGCGTTGATGGGAATCTTGAATGCGGCGGCGCGCGCTTCGAGAGCCGCGCGCAACCGCGGGTCGGTCACTACCTCGACGCCGGCGGCCTCTGCAGCACAGGCGACGGTGATGTCGTCGGAAGTTGGGCCAAGCCCGCCGGAAACCAAGGCGACGTCACAGCGATTGACGGCGTCGTTGAGCGCTTCGACTATGGCTGCGCGGTCGTCTCCGACGGTGACACTGCGCGCGACGGCGATTCCACAGGCGTCCAATAGTCGCTCTTGAAAATAGCGACTATTGGTGTCGCTGGTGAGTCCGGTGAGGAGTTCGTCGCCGGTGCAGATGGTTTCGACGCGCACGCTTCACCGTCTACACCGACGCTCTCTCAGGTGCGAACCCAGCGTGGCTCGGAAGCTGTCAATGTGGGTTCTTGGGGTAGGCAGCGCGGATGGCATGGGCAAGGCGCGTGAGCACCGGCGTCATGGGAGAGCCTTTGCGCCACATCAGCGCAATGGTTCGGTGAGGCACGGGAGCAGCAAATGCGCGAACCTTCAAGCCTGCGCGCGTTGCTTCGGTTGGCACCGCGAGCTTTGGCAAGAGGGTGACTCCCTCGCCTCCGGCGACCATCTGCGCCAGAGTGCCGAGGCTGGTCGCTCGGTACCCAAGCTCACGTGCCCGAGCGCGCGAGCAGTGCCTGAGCGCTTGACTGCGAAAGCAATGGCCATCGTCGAGGAGGAGTACCGCGGCGCCGGAGAGTTCTTCCAGTGCCGCGTCCCCGAAACGCTCCGCGAGCGGGTGTCCCGGAGCGGCCGCGAGCAGGAAAGGGTCAATGGCCACGTTCACACAAACCGCGTCTCCAAGCTCTGCTTCTCGGGCCACGAGCGCAGCTTCGAGTTCTCCAGAGGCGAGTTGCTGAACGAGGTGGTCGGTCTTCTCCTCGGTCCAAATGGGAATGAGCCTGGGGTAGGCGACGCGAAGTGCAGGAGCGAGCGTGGGAAGCAAGTAAGGCGCAATCGTTGGAATCACTCCGAGTCGCAGCGGCCCTTCGAGGGAGCGCCCGGAAACCCTCGCCGAGGTGAATAAGTCAGAGGCTTCGGTGAGTGCGCGGCGCGCGGCTGCAAGGACAGTCCTTCCCGCGGGGGTAATGAGGACGCGACGGCGATCGCGTTCGAACAGGCGAACACCGAGCACGCGCTCGAGTTCCTTGAGCTGGGTCGAAAGCGAAGGCTGGGAAACGCAGCAGCGTTCGGCGGCTCGGCGAAAGCTCAACGCTTCCGAAACCGCGATGGCGTATTGCAGTTGGCGAAGTGAAAACGGCGGCGGCGCCAAGATTTCTCGCGTCAGCGAAGGGGCCGCCGTCGCTGCGCGGACTCCACGGCGCGCAGCTGCTGGCGCTCTTTCTCGCCGCAAGTCAGCGGCTCCAGAAACCGTGCGCGACTTGGTGCTCATAGGCCACTTCTATCAACAATCGGGGAATATCCCCTTCTAATGAATCGTGTTTTTGGGGCGACGAATGCTTTCCTGGTGCGGCGCCAAACGCTAGCTCGGTTCAAAGTCGAGAAGCGGCGCACCTTCTTGCACTTGGGCGCCCGGGGAATAGCGAAAGCACGTCACCCGACCATCCGCAGGGGCGGTGATGCTGTGTTCCATCTTCATGGCCTCCATCACCAGCAAGGCGGCTCCAGCAGCGACGGGCTCACCGACCTTCACGACAAGGGCGACGACTTTTCCAGGCATTGGGGCCGCAAGCCCTCCGTGCACCTCTTCGCTCCAGCGCGCACCCACAGGCTTCGGGAGCCCAAGGAGGGTGTTCACGCCTGATTCGAAGAGGTGCACCGTGGTCTCGTCGACGAAGGCAGCACCTTTTTTGGTCGCAGCGCCGAGCGTGACATAAAGCGCGGTAAGGTCGCCCGCGTGCTTGAAGGGGAGCTTCGATGTCTCGCTTCCAAGGCTGAGGTATTCACCGCTGCGCCCGCTTCGAAGCGTGACCGTGCTCGTTTCATCGCCATAGGTAAACTGGAACGTACGCAGCGCTGAGCCATTGACGCGAAAGCTTCGACAATACTCCCAGGGTTCACTCACGTTGCCCGGACGAAGTCGTTCCGCAGAGAGAACCGCAGCCACCCCAAGCGCCAGCGTGCCAGGCGATGGCGGCGCGCTCTGCGGGAAGAGCGCGTCGTGTTCATCCGCAATAAAACCAGTGCTGACTCCTCCAGCGCGGAAGGCAGGGTGCAAGAGAGCGCGTTGGAGAAACGCGATGTTGGTCTGAAGCGGGGCCACCTGCGTGGCCGCCAACGCGCGGGAGAGCGAGTCGAGCGCCTCAACGCGGGTGGGAGCCCAAGCAATCATCTTTGCAACGAGCGGGTCGTAGAAGGGGGAAATGGCATCTCCCTCACGGACTCCTGAATCCACGCGAACAAATGGCCCGCTCGGGTTGGCGGGAGCCGTAAATGCGAGGTGCTCGGGGAAGTGCAAACGCGCGAGGTCGCCGGTGGCCGGCAGAAAGCCCTTCTCAGGATTCTCAGCATAGATGCGCGCTTCGATCGCGTGTCCGCGTAGGCCAGAAAGCTCGTCGTGCCGGAGCGGGAGCCGATTCCCTTGCGCTACAGCCAACTGCCAAGCAACCAAGTCGAGTCCCAAAACGAGTTCGGTGACCGGGTGCTCTACCTGAAGGCGGGTGTTCATTTCCATGAAGTAGAACGCCTCGTCTTCGACGATGAATTCCACGGTGCCAGCACCTACGTAATGGACCGCGCGTGCGGCTGCTACCGCAGCGTCCCCCATTTCCTTGCGTCGCGCATCGGAGAGCCCAGGTGCCGGTGATTCTTCAAAAACCTTTTGGTAGCGCCGCTGCACCGAGCAATCGCGCTCGAAGAGCGACACGCAATTGCCGTGGGTATCCGCGAAAATCTGCACTTCGATGTGTCGCGGATGCGTGAGGTAGCGCTCGAGCAAGACGGTAGCATCGCCGAATGCATTGCGCGCCTCTCGTTGACAAGCCGCGATCGCGGCTTGGAGGGCGTCCGGAGACGTGACGACCCGCATCCCTTTTCCGCCTCCGCCAGAGGCCGCCTTGATGAGCAAAGGGTACCCGATGTGCTCGGCCTGCGAGGCGAGGGTGGCTTGGGATTGGTCGCTTCCGTGGTACCCAGGTACGACCGGTACTCCGGCGCGCTCCATCAGTCCCTTGGCGGCGCTCTTGTTCCCCATCGCACGAATCGCGGAACTCGGCGGGCCAACAAAGATTATTCCTTCCCTCGCGCAAGCGTCAGCAAACGCAGCGTTCTCTGAGAGAAA
>JBGSMZ010000036.1:0-9674 GCA_041739845.1 Myxococcaceae bacterium | reverse complement strand
GTCAGTGGCAGTCGATGTCGCTTCCGGGAAGACCGACAAGCAAGTCCTCAATGCTGAGGAAGTGGAGAAGCGGCTTGGACCCAAGCGCTACGAACTCAACGTCGCGGAGCGAACTGCCCAGCGAGGCGTTAGCGTTGGCCTGTACTACACGCCGCTAGGCTTCGGCGACATCCTCTTCATCGAAGCGACGAGGATGGCAGGAAAAGGCACGGTGGTGCTCACCGGTCAACTTGGCGACGTGATGAAGGAATCGGCGACCGCTGCCTTTTCCTGGCTTCGCGCCAATGCGGAACGGCTCGGACTCACTGCTGCATCCTTTGAGAGGAGTGATGTCCACATTCACTTTCCCGACGGTGCGACGCCCAAAGACGGCCCATCAGCAGGGATTGCAATCATCTCCGCGCTGACCTCGCTCTTCACAGAAATCGCCGTGCGTCCTGACACCGCAATGACCGGCGAAATCACCCTTCGCGGAAATGTAGGGGCGATCGGAGGCGTTCGTGAAAAAGTCCTCGGAGCCCATCGCGCCGGAATCAAGCGCGTATTGCTCCCTGAAAAGAATCGGAAGGACCTCGTCGATGTCCCTGAGGTCGTTCAGAAGGAGTTGGAGTTCCACTTTGTGAAGACGGTAGACGAAGTCCTCGATCTTGCTCTCGAGAAGTCCCCCTTTGTTCCGCCTCTTGAGGTGGAAGGCAGCATCCCGGAAGTCCGCGCGTAAGGGGGGAGCCCTTCGCTGCGCGAAGGGCATTCAAACGCGGGTGCGGAAATACGCGACTGTCTTCTCGAGGCCACTTTCGAGTGGCGTCTCGGGAATCCAGCCGAGCAGCGATTGCGCCCGGTGGATATCGGGCTTCCGTTGGCGTGGATCTCCGAGCGGTAGAGGATGGAAGGCGATCTTTCCTGGCCCCCCAACAATCTTCCGCACGATTTCAGCAAACGCAAGGATTGTATGTTCGCGAGGATTGCCGATGTTGACAGGCTGTTCGACGTCCGACATTCCGAGCCGAACCAACCCGTCGACGAGATCCGCAGCATAGCAAAAGGAGCGCGTTTGAGACCCATCTCCGTAGATGGAGAAGTCCCTACCGGTGAGTGCCTGCGATACGAATTGTGGAACGACGCGGCCATCGTTCAGTCGCATTCGCGGGCCGTAGGTATTGAAGATCCTCGCGATCCGGGTTGACACATTGCGCTTGCGCCGAAACGCTTGCGTGAGCGCTTCTCCATATCGCTTCGCTTCGTCGTAGACCGCTCGCGGTCCAATGGAATCGACGTTTCCAAGGTAGTCTTCGGATTGCGGATGGACCAGAGGATCTCCATAGATTTCGCTCGTGGACGCCTGCACCATCACTGCCCGCTTGGCCTCGGCGAGTTCGAGAGCGTGCTGTGTCCCTAGAGAGCCAGCCCGCATCGTCTCCAACCAGAGCCGATCATAATCTACGGGACTCGCCGGAGATGCGAGGTTGAAGATGAAGTGCACTTCACCTGGGACCTTGAGCGCTTCGCTGATATCCGCTCTTTCGACGGAGAGCGCGGCTTCACCTCGGAGTGCGAGCAGGTTCTCTTCCGCGCCCGTGCTGAAGTCATCGACGGCCACTACGCGCGCAGCTCCGAGTGCGATGAGCCGCTCGCAGAGCCAGGATCCCAGGAAGCCCGCGCCACCGAGAACAACAGCACACTTCCCATCTATGGTTTGCACAAGGTCGTCCTTAAGAAATCGCTAGAGTCCTTCAAAGCTCGTTTGACCCGGAAGTTTATCCCTATCTCGGTCGAGAATGAGGTCGATCCCCTGTCGAATGTACTCTGCAACGGGGACTTTGGTCTTGTGCGCCAATTCTTTGAGTCGCTCGCTCTGTTCGGCGGTGATGTAGATTGTTGTGCTGACTTTGCGGCGTGCCATGACTCTCTCGGGACGCTAGGTCCCCCCTCTGGTTCGGTCAAATTTTACGCTGGCGTTCTTGCCGTCAAAGCAGGTCAGGGAAGGACACCATTTGGCCTGACTACTGACTCGTGACTATAGCCGCTACCGATGCGCGCTGCTTCAGGTCCAGGAGCGCGCGCGTCGCGGATTCGCGCGTCGGAAAGTGACCAACCCGAACCCGATACCAGGTTCCCGTTTGCGGCAACTCAACAGGAATGATGTAGGCATCGAAGCCTTTCGCCAGCAACCTGGATCGCACGCGTTCCGCGTCACTCGTCGAACGCGACGAGGCGATCTGAAGGCTAAAGGACTGGGCTGCTTTTCCAGCGGAAACTATGGGCGCTGGCGCGCGTGGAATTTCTCGGACCCGTGCGGCGATCATTCCTGAGTCAGCTGCCGCTGGGGCCTTGGGCGTCTCTTTGTGGCTCTCGGGCTTCGTTGGAAGGCGGTTTCCGGCCAAAGCCAATGAAGGCTGCTCTTCCTCTTTGGGTGCCACCTCGGTCGGTTGATGAAGGCCGGTCGCTTCCGCGTCGTTGGGGGCGACTGCCGCGACCGGACGCACGTCCATAGGCTTCGCCTTCGTCAATTCATTCTGAAACGTGAGCGCATCGTCCATGCGCTTAGGTTCAATCGCCGTCGCCTTGCGATCGAGCTGCGCAAGGAGATCTGGCTGCGCATGGTCGATGGGGGCTCCAGTGAGGCGCTTGCCGACTACGACGCCGAGGGTGAAGACCCCGCCCACAATGACGAGTCCGGCAACGATGAGGCTAACGGTCTGGCGGTCGTCGAGACTGAAATCTCGAGATTCATTGGTTCGTTGATTGTCTCTCAAGGAGCAAGGCCCGGGGACAGCGAGGGAGGAAGTCCCGCTAAGGTACCCGGGATGGCAGATCCGTCAATTTCTGCGGCTAGCGGGCGGGCGAAGGTCGATGGTTCCACCTCCGAGAACTTCGTCGCCATCATAGAATACGGCCGCTTGTCCCGGACTCACGCCGCGCACCGGTTGCTGGAGCGCAACGGCGAGTTGGCCGCCTTCAGAAGCAATGCGCGCGGAGACACCCACATGACGGTGTCTCACCCGCACCGTGGTGCTGCGCCCCACTGGAGGAGAGCCCCGCACCCAGTGATCCAGCGTGAGAAGGAATTTCGAGCGCTCAGCCAAAGAGATCGGTGCAACGACGACTTGATTGGTGGTCGCATCTATTTCGTGAACATACATCCGCTCTCCGCCGCCAATTCCTAATCCGCGGCGCTGACCAACCGTAAAGTGGTGAATTCCCTGGTGTTCGCCGACCACCTTACCCGCGACGTCCACCACCTTGCCAGGCGGCTGAGCGCCGCCCTTTTGCTCGACGAATCGCGCGTAATCACCGTCGGGAACGAAGCAAATCTCCATGCTCTCCGGCTTGTTTGCAACAGGGAGACGGTATCTCTCGGCGACAGAGCGCACTTCGGATTTGGTGAGCGCTCCCACGGGAAAGAGCAAATCCCGAAGCTGCATTTGAGACAGCTCATAGAGAAAATACGATTGATCCTTGGCTTCATCGCGACCGACCAACAGTCGGAAATGGTCTGCTCCCTCCTGGATCCGCGCATAGTGGCCGGTGGCAAGTTTTGCGCCGAGCCGCCGTGCGCGGTCCAGCAAGTACCCGAACTTGAGTTCCGAGTTGCAGACCGAGCACGGAATTGGCGTCCTTCCGCGGCTGTAGGCCTCCACGAATGGGTTCACCACGGCCCTTGTAAATCGCTCTTCCGCTTGGATGACGTAGAATGGAATTCCCAGATGCTGTGCGACCGCTCTCGCGTCGTCGATGTCTTCCGGTCCGCAGCATCTCCCGCAGCGCTTCCCCACTTCGGAGCTATGCGTTCGCAACGTCATGCCAATGACATCCCATCCGGCCTCGGCGAGGATCACCCCAGCTACGGAAGAGTCGACGCCACCGGACATGGCCACCACCACCCTCTGCCCATTGCCGCGAGGCGTCGCCAGCGCATTGGGGATCGCCAAGGTCTGTCCGTACGGCGTCGCATTCATAGAGAAACTCTTTCTTCTTCCTTCCATCGCGCAAGCGTACGCAAAAGCTCGCCCCGAGTGTTTCGACTGGGATCTTCAAGCACTTCCTCAAGCAGCTTCCGAAGCGTCGCTCCCACCTGGGACGAGGGAGGGATAGCGAGCGCATTCATCACGTCTTGTCCAGTGATCGCAAGGGCCGCGACGGTCAACGGCGGGCGCTCCGCAGCGATCTCCCGCATTCGCCCGTAAGGGCCCAGCAAGCCACGCGCTTCAGCCAGCGCCAGCGCATCCTCAATGGCCGGCTCAATTTGCGAGAGGTAGCGTCGAAGGTCAGCGTCGCTTGAAGCATGCGTGGGCGGTCCGCTATGACGAACGAGGGCGCAAACGCTATCCGCGACAGCTTTCGGAAAAGTGAGCCTCGCACAGATAGGGGCAGGATTCGCAATGCCCAACAAGGTCATCGCGAGCCTCGGCGCTAGGCTCTTTGGAAGGCGATCCAATCCCGACCAATCCGCCTCGACGACCTCGGGGAAAAAGCTGCCGAGCAAACCGCTTTCTTTGAGGAGCCCCATCCCCTCTCTCGCAGAGGGAGACAGCAGTATTTTCTCGAACTCGCTTCGAATCCGCTCCATCGCTACTTTCCGAAATACGCTCAACGATGCGGGGATTGCGTCCATGACCAAAGGATCCAGCTCGAAGGCTAGCGTCGTCGCAAATCGGACGGCGCGAAGCGGTCGCAGCCCATCTTCCGCAAAACGTTCAGATGCGGATCCAACGCAGCGAATACGCTTCTCTTGAAGATCTCGGATGCCTCCGAAAGGATCCACGATGCCGTCCGCAAGATCGAATGCGATAGCGTTGACCGTGAAATCCCGCCGGGCCAAGTCTGCCTGGAGCTCGCCGTGAAAGGTAACTTCTGATGGGTGGCGCCCATCGAGATAGGCGCCCTCAGACCGAAACGTCGTTACCTCGAGCGCCCTCCCACGATGAATCACGGTGATGGTGCCATGGGAGATTCCGGTCGGCACTGTCTTGCGAAAAATATTCGCGACATCGCCGGGGAGCGCGCTCGAGGCAATGTCGTAGTCGGCAGGAACCTCTCCACGGAGCATGTCCCGAACACATCCGCCTACGAGTACTGCCCGAAACCCGGCGGCAACCAAGGTGTCGGCAACCTCCCGAACATAGGTCGGTATGAGATCAGGATTGAGAAGGGAACGCGTTGCAGTCATTGGAATGAGCGAATCCGGCTAGGCCAGGCCTCCGGTCAATGTAATTCCCCCGTCGACGACGATGACTTGGCCCGTCATCCACGAGGCGTCCTCCGAGAGCAAGAATGCAACCACTCCCGCGACGTCATCGGGCGTACCGAGACGCTTGAGCGGATACGCGGACGCAACCTTTGCCTCGCGCCCCTCATAGAGGGCAGCGGCGAACTGGGTCTTCACGACGGCGGGTGCCACTGCATTGACGCGAATCCTTGGACCGAGTTCCAGCGCGAGCTCTCGGGTCATGTGGACGAGCATCGCTTTGCTGGCGCCATAGGCACCAAGGCCTGGTACCGCGTGCATCGCTGCAACGGATGCGACATTGACAACCGCCCCTCCAAATCGTCCCATCCAGGCGCTGGAGGCGCGCTGAGTCCATGCCAGCGGCGCGAGGGCGTTTACCTCGACAATCTTCCTCGCTGCGGCGAGATCCAATTCGGCGAGAGCCCCAAACACTGGGTTGATACCTGCGTTGTTGATGAGCAGGTCGATTCTTCCAAAGGTAGCAATCACTTTTGCGATGGCGTCCGCCTGGTGCATCGGATCGTCCACTTTCCCAGCGATCGCCAGCACTTGAGAAGGTGACCCAAGGTCCCGCGCCGCCGCTTCCAGCGGCTGTGCAGATCGCGCGGTGATTGCAACGAACGCGCCCTCTTGAATCAGCCGGCGCGCGATGCCAAGCCCGATTCCTCGGCTCGCTCCGGTCACGATTGCTACTTTCCCTTCAAACCTCCGATGCACGGCAGACCTCCTCAAGCTTGGAGCTGACCATGAACTTCGGGTCGCAAGGGCAACTATTTAAGCGAATGCATCTCGCCTCACGCTCCGAACGCACCTTCGTCTCGTGCCCTTCGCTTCAGCTTCGCCGACGCGAATGTGCTAGCTTTGCACGATGTGTTCGAACCGAAGGCCCGGTACCCTTGGATGGACTGCGTTGCTCTGTACGATTGCCGCACTTTCGGGCGTGCCCGCCTTTGGATCATTGCCCGGCACAGAAGGCCCGAGCGCACCCAGCGGCGTCGGGAAGATTGCCCGAGGCTTTCCAGCACCCGACGCCACCTTCGAAAGACTGGTGGGCTCCCCGGTTCGCTTGTCAGACCTCAAGGGTCAGGCAGTCGTCCTCGACTTCTGGTCCTTGTGGTGCGGCCCCTGCCTTGCTGAATTACCCCATCTTTCCAAGGTTGCGCAGCAATACGCAGACGCTGGGGTCACCTTCCTCGCTGTCAATGTTGACGATCCCGATGAGCAGCAGGACAAGGTTTCCGAATACGTCGCCAAGATTCCAGAGGCAAAGCCCTTCGTCGTGTTTGCCACTCCAAAAATCGCTAGCTTGTACCGTGTCCACGTCTTGCCGACGCTCGTCGCCATTGATCGCGGAGGCAAAATCATCGGAGTTGCACTCGGAGCTCTGTCCATTGAGGAGCCGAACGACGATGTAACCGAACTCTTCCGCGAACTCGCGAGCACCGACGCGGGAGTCCAATCTCCTTCGGGCGTATCAGGAAATCGCCGACCAAGGCCAGGGACGCGACCTTCGCCCCAAAAGCCGTAGTTGCTCGCTCGCCTACCTGCTGCCAGCTGCGCGCTCGCAGTGACCCCAGCAAGGATCGAACTTGCGACCTGCAGTTTAGGAAACTGCCGCTCTATCCAACTGAGCTATGGGGCCCAAGATGAAATTGGGCGCACATGGGATTGAACCATGGACCCCTGCCGTGTGAAGGCAGTGCTCTACCGCTGAGCTATGCACCCTAGAAATGCGCTCGACTTCGTGCCACGCAGCTGAAGAGGTGTCAACGTACCGATACACCTTGAGCTGCCTCGACCTCGCGCTGCACGCTCCCTTCGTGGAGATGAGATGAATTTCGTCTTTGCAATCCTCCTCGTGGCGTCGGCGCTCATCGCTGCTGCCACCGGAACGATCTCCGAGGTAGGAGCAGCCGTTGTCAATTCAGCTCGCAGTGCTGTGGATTTGGCGCTCGGGCTGCTCGGTCAATTGACGCTCTGGCTAGGACTGTTGGCGATCCTCGAACGCGCAGGTGCTGTCGCCGCATTGGGGCGCGCCCTCCGACCACTCATTCGGCGGATTTTCCCGGAAGTACCCAGCGACCATCCGGCAATTGGTTCCATGGTGATGAATTTTGCGGCAAATATGTTGGGACTCGGGAACGCTGCGACGCCCTTCGGACTGAAGGCCATGGAACAATTGGAATCGCTCAATCCCAACCCGGGCACGGCAACCAACGCCATGGCGATTTTTCTTGCCATAAACACCACAGGTCTTGCCGTCCTCCCTATTTCGACGATCGCTATTCGCGCGTCACTGGGATCGCACGCGCCCTACGCCATCGTTCTTCCAACCATGTTTGCTTCGCTTTCCGCAGCTTTGGCGGCGGTAACGGTAGCGAAGCTTCTCGAAAGAAGAACTGGCAATATTCAGGAGATGCGCATCGGAACGCCGCCGCCTTCTCCGCCGCCGGCGGGACCCCGCGCCAAGCGAAGCTATGCTGCGCTTGCCTTAGGCATCGCTCTCGGAATCGCCGTGTTGTTCGCTCTCTTCCGCGCGGGAGCTAGCGAAGGAGCAGCAGGGGCGCTGAGGAAAGCGGGAACATCCTGGCTCGTCCCATTGCTCATTGCGGGGATTGCGATCCTCGGCTTGGGCCGCGGCGTTCCGGTCTTTGAAACGTTCGTGGAGGGAGCCAAGGAAGGCATTCGCACAACAGTCCGTGTGTTTCCCTACCTCGTAGGAATGGTCGTCGCCATCGGCATGCTTCGCGCGTCGAGGGCCCTCGACGCGATCGAATCGCTGGCGGGGCCAATCGTGAACAGTATTGGCTTTCCGCCAGAGGCGTTGCCGATGGCCCTGATGCGCCCACTCTCAGGAAGTGGGGCAATGGCAGTCATGGCCGACGCGTTGGCCGCGCACGGTCCCGATTCATTTATTGGCAACCTTGTTTCTACAATCAATGGTGGAACGGAGACGACGTTCTACGTTCTGGCACTCTATTTTGGAGCAGTGGGCGTAAAGAAATGGCGCCACACACTCCTCGCCTGCCTGACCGCCGATGTCGTTGCGCCGCTGGCAGGACTCGCCGCCTGCCACTTGTTCTTTCGCTAGATGTCTCAAGGTACCGCGAAAGGGACCGTTTCTTTGACGCATCCCTCAACACGCGGCAACCTCGGCAATTGCGATGCGATACCTTTTGGCAATCGCACTCTCTGGATGTGCGACCACATACTCTCCCCCTGGGAGAACCTCGGATTTCCTCCGCGAGAATTCAAGGAGCCCCGCTGCGCTCCTTGAAAACCTCCCAGGAAACGCCAGGCAAATTGTCCTTCGTGAAGCACGCTCTTGGCTTCAGGGATCGAGCCGGCACGCAGTCCGCGATTGCTACGGTTTTGTCCTCGCCGCCTATGCGCCCTTACGCCTTCCACTCGCGCACTATGGACTTCGCGGTGACAATGGGGTTGCGATACTCGACCGCTACGTCGCGAGGCACGGTCGCTTCTACGCACAGATGCGACCTGCATTGGCAGATTTGGTATTCTTCAAGAATTCCTATGATGTCGATGGCGACGGCCTGCTCAATGACGGGTTCAGCCACGTAGGAATCGTCGACTCCGTAGATTCCGAGGGAACGGTGACGATGATCCATCGCGCGAATAACGGCGTGATACGCAGCCGCATGAACCTCGCGCACCCAACGGTGCTACGGTCTCCCACAGGGGAAGTGTGGAACGACTTTTTGCGAAGCGCGCGGCGCGGTATCCCTGCCAAAACAACGGCGCAGCTATTCGTGAGCTATGGTGCAATCATCCCGTCGGCTTCCGTGGCGCCAATGGCCGCGCGATCCGCAATCCCCTGACGCAGCACCTTGGCGCCCTCGTGGTTCGGATTCAATGCCTCTAGGCGCGTGAGTTCTTCTTCGACTTTCGCATCGTTTCCCTCCAGCGCGTAGATGCGCGCAGCGAGGATGTAGGGGCGAAGGAACGTGTTGTCGCTCGCGAGGAGCGCGTGCAATTGCTTCAGCGCAGCCTCGCGTTGGGTTCCTCCGTTCGCTACGAATTCCGGGAGGATCAGCCCCTCCCACGCATCCTCCTGCTCTTTGAGCTGCCGCGCTTTCTCGGCAAGCTCCAAAGCCGCACCCTCGCCGAGCACCGCCGCGGCGAGCGCATTGGAACGAACGGCCTCGAATTCTTCCTTCCGAGAAGTCTTGCGCGCGCTTGCTACCTTCGCAAGGTCTTCCCGTGCACCCTTGAGCGCGCCAACGGCGCGATCCGCATTGGCGGTCGCGCTTTCTGCGGCCGCACGGGCTGCAATCCATTTTTCTGATGGTGGCGCAGTAGGGTCTGCTGCTGTTTCTACCGCCGCGACCTTCTGCGCGATGGCCACCGCCTGCGTCTCGCGGGCTCTCGCATCGTCCGCATCGAGCGCCAGCGCAATGACCAAAGCCGCGCGCGCGGTGACCGAGTC
>JBGSMZ010000162.1:0-33746 GCA_041739845.1 Myxococcaceae bacterium | reverse complement strand
GGCCTCCATGTCGTTCCGATTCAGGACGCCCTGGAACGATTAGGCTCGCAACGCAGCGACCTCGCCTGCGACACCAAAGATTGCACACGTACGCTCGCACAAAGAATCGGTGTCGCGACGATCGTGCGAGGCGAAGTTACCCGCGAGGGCGACCAGCTCCAAATCGAAGTGCGCGCCTACGCTGGCGACAGCGCGGAGGAACTTGCGGTAGCGCGAACGGCAACAAAAGACCGCGCCGGCTTCGCATCGGCATTGGATGCTGTTTCCTCATCGCTCGTTGCTCAGCTCATGCACGAAACACCACCGAAGGTGATCCGTGGCGGTCTGGGAGTGTGGCTCCCCGCTGGACTTGGTGTGGCGCTGGTCGCGGCCGGTGGGGCGCTCGTCGGCATCGGCACGGCGCAAGTCAACGACTTGACCCGAACGCCGAAGCCCGGTGAGATGCCTCTCGAGAATAGCGGGGCACGCACGCAATTTTCCAATGGCAGATCGCTCACGACCATCGGAGCGACCTTGATGGGCTTAGGCGGGATCTCCCTCGGTGTCGCCATCGCCGTGTACTTCTCGGCGCCAGTAGTCATCGTTCCGATTACCACGACGGGGATTCCTGGTTTGACGATATCCTGGGCCACTCCATGACGCGCATTGCGATGGTAGCGCTGGTGACCCTTTTGGCGGGCGCATGTTGGAATGAGAATTCGGTCATCGCGGAATGCGAGCGCGTCGGCCGTTGTAGGCCCGAACCCGATGCCTCCACCGATGGCGGCAACGACGGCTCGGTGGACGGCGCGGCCGGCGATAGCGGGTCCGAGGCGCCCAACGCACCATCCAATGTGTTTGGTGCGCCAGGGTCCTTGAGCGGAACTCCTCGATGACAAGGTAGCTCCACTTCACCATCAAGGCCTGGAAGCATACATCTGGCAGCAAAATCTCCAGCTTGTCCGTAGAGCTAAGAGGCAACCGTCTGCCCGCTCAATCTTGTGCTTCGGGTCCGCAGCCGTCGTCGAAATGACTGCGTTTCAAAGCCGCAGCGCGTCAAAAAAAAGGCTTGCGATCTGAAGGTGGGCGCATAAGCAGAGCGCCGGTCCCCCTTTGGGGCCGAAACTCCGGCTAGACCGACAGAAATCAGGGGATGCCATGCAACGGATACTGCTAGGTCGAATGCCTCTCGCTGTAATTGCGGTAGTCTTGCCATGCCTCGCATGCGCGACAGCGCAGCAAGCCACGGGCGCAGCGGGTGTGACCGCGGCCTCTGGACCGCAAACGATCGACTACACGGATCTAATCGGCGACGACTACGGCCCGGGCACCTATAAGTACCCAACGGACCAAGTTTATAAGCCTGGCTCGTTCGACCTCACCGAATTGCAGATCGTGCCCACTGGCGACACCGTGGAGTTTCAGGTTTCGGTTGCTTCGCGCATCGAAGATCCGTGGGACAGCAAAGCCTGGGGTGGAAACGGCTTTTCTGTTCAGATGGTCTTCATCTTTATCGACACCGACCACGTCGTCGGCTCCGGGGTTACCGAGGGGCTGCCAGGCCTCAACATTCGCTTCAAGCCCGAAGAAGCGTGGGATCGCGTCATCATCCTTTCGCCTCAGGGCCCAGCGCGGGTGAACTCGGAGATTGAAACCAAATGTCCCCAGTGGAAAGACCGCATCATCGTTCCGAAGCTCACCCGTGCGCAGGGCAAAACAATCATCGGGGTCATCGATGCCGCACAACTTGGAGGCCCAGTCCGCAGGAGTTGGGGAGTGCAAGTCGCGATGCAATCCAACGAAGGGTTCCCAGACAAGGGGGACCTGCTGACTCGAAAAGTCAACGAGTTCGAAGGACAACACCGCTTCGGTGGAGGAAGCGACTACAACAACGACCCGCATGTGATCGATATCTTGAGCGATCCACCAGAAGCGCAGAAGGCAATTCTCAATGCCTACAACCACGAGACGACCACTCCAAAATTCGAAGATTTGGCCGTTGTCCCGATGATCTACGGGAAATAGATATGGCATCGCGACGCTGCACACTCGGGATGGCATTTGCGCTTGGACTCTTTTCTCAGCGCGCTATCGCAGACATTGCAAACATCGACATCTCGGGGAAAGAATACACAAAATTCATGTTTCAGAACGACAACACTCAAGGGTGCTTGTCGTTGTCGAACCCATTTTGGGTAGACAACATCGGCGGCCACAATGGTGTGTGCAGCGAATTAGAACTCAACATCAAAGCCAAGCTGGGGAGCCGAGTGACCGCCGGGGCTCGCCTCCAAAGCCGTTGGGGCGCCCTCTGGCAAGATTGGTGGGAGAACGGCGATCTCCGACCTGGCGTACAGGACACTTCCGGGGAAAGCAGCGGTCTGAACCACGCGGCCTACATCAAGCTGCGCTCCACCTGGGTTCGTTTGGCGCCGCCAATTCCTTTTGTCCGTTGGGTGACCGTTGGATCCACAGATTTTTCCATGTGGAACGAATGGACGATTGGAAAATCCCGCTACATCGACCGCGACAATGGAGCCGGGGTCTTTGTAGAAGGCAACATTCTCGACAAGAGACGCCTCAGCTATTCCTTTGGGGCCATGGGCCTCCCAAAGCTCTATGTCGGTCCAGGATGGAATACGGGCTTGAGCTATAACGAGCCCCTAGCGGCTCTCTGGGGCACCGACTGGGCATACGCTCTCAAGGTGGAAAGCTCGCCCATATCTGACCTGCAACTCAAGGCCATTGGGAGTGTCACTCAGGATTGGGAAGCCGACAAGTACGACTCTGACTTGACCGGAAAGCAAAGCGCCGCCCGCGGAACGGACCACGCGATTGGCCTCGCGACGCGCTTCCGTGGAATCAACGTGACACTCGACGGAACCTATGCGCCGTCGAAACTTGATTGGCTCTCGGTCTCTGGGCTCGTCGCCTATTCCAATAATTACGTCAACCCGACCTATGCGACGAACCTGGTGACCAATGGGCAAGGGTTTAGCCCCGTTGTTTTCAAGCAGAACTCCAAGGGAGAATCCATTCCGTCTCAGTCCGCTGCAGGAAAACTCGACTTTGAACTCTATGACCCGTTCCGAATCGGACTTTCTGCCAAAGGCGAGTATTTCAATATTGGCTCCGAATACAATGCAATTATGGGGGCGCGCCGCGAGGCTGACGTTCTGCTTACCGATGGCATTCTTCCCAGCGGGTTCATTCGCGGCGGCCAACTTCCGACGCTGAACATAGCTAACGAATTCGTAGACTGGGATGAGCCCTGGTACGAATCATGTATCGGCTGGCACGGCGGAACGCTGCTCCTCGACTATGTGCACGGCGGCCTGAAGCTTTCGGCTGAGGGTACGGTGATTGGTTACAACACCAATCAGCAGAACCGGGACACCAAGAAGCAGTTCCCGGACTTTCTCTACACCAATGGCTTCACCGACACCGCCGTGTATACGGTCAATTCGGACTACGCCAATGTGTATGACCGCGGGAAGGATCCGCGCTCCGTGTATGCGCAGTACCAAGATCGGCTGACCGGAATTGCGATGCTCAACCTCCAATTCCTAATTCCCAAGGCCAAGGGCCTCGTAATCAACCTGAAGGGAAAGTACGTCAACGATCGCGACAACCGAAATCTCGCGAACCCCAACGATGACTATTTGGGGCACTTGATTCTGGGCTTTGCGCAAATCGATTGGCAAGCGACCAACGAGTTGAAGCTTACCGCCGCCTACGAATTTGCGCGCTATCTCGAGGACAACCGCACAGGAACGCAGACGGGTGGATATTGGAACGCCTTTAGCACCAAGAACACCGCTCGGGTCGGAGCATTCTACGCGTTTGGAGGCGTGGTGGTTGGCTACACACTCGAGTACTTCAACAAATTCATGGTCCGCACCCAGCCCGGTTCTTACGACCAATACTGGAACGTTTGGCGCTCCAAAGGCACCGTCGAGGTGGCGTTCTAATGCAAGCGCGCACGCTCCTCGCATTGACTCTCGGGTTAGGATTTGCCGCCTGTGGCTTAGAAACTGTATTTGCAAACGCCGGGAACAAAGACCAGTTGCGGCCGGCTTCACGTCTCTATGGGACGGTATCGCTGCCTATTCCCAACCCGGATACAGCAGTCCTGACCGTGAATAGCGGCGCATTCAACGAAATCACACCGTTTGAGTATGCGTTTGACGGGGGGGCCTACGACCTCAAGCTTCCCTCGAGCAACTATACCAATTTGATTCTCACGCTCACGTCTGGAAACGTTAGGCTCTACAGCTTTGTGCCCGAAGCGAAGGAAGAGTCCTCAACGCGTGTCGATATCAGCAGTGCGACTACGACCGAGTATTTGATTAGTGCCGCACGGCTGTCGACGACCGGCGACGCGCTGACCGCGCTCAATCCAAAGACTTACCTGGCCACGCGCGCACTCATCCAGAGCGGATTCATCTCGGAGGGGCCTACCAAAGACCTGCTCGCCGCTGTCGATTCCCTCACGAAGAAATACTACGACCCGGCCGTGACCTCAGAACCGGTGATTTTCAATTCGCCAGTGCTGGACGCGGGCTATTCGACGACGACGAGCGCGCTCGACCAAAACTGGGTGAAGGGGAACAGCCCCGATGTGCTGGGGAATGGGGAGCGCACGGATGTTTCAGTAACTTTCGACAAGCTCCTTGCCGAAGCCGCTATGCTGTACCGCCCTGCGGGATGCCCGGACCCCACCAATGTGCGGTCGGTATTCACAGTGAACTTCGCAGAGGGCCAGAAGGACGGTAATTGCGCGACGCTCCAGAGGTTCAAGTGGGCAGTCGACAAGCCGGGGAAGTCGATGTTCTTTGTAGGCTGGATCCACAAGGACTCACCGGTGCAGGATTCCAATGTGGCAGCGCTCATGGGCAATGGCGTGCCCAACCAGATTCCCATGTACGACGACGGGACCAATGGCGATGAAGTTGCCGGTGACAGCATCTGGACAGTGACCTTTGACCTCCCGATTGGAACACGCATTGGGTACAAATATACGTGGGGTTTTCGTGGCGCGGTGTGGACGGGGTCCGAAGAGTGGCCAGGGAACTCCCACATTCTCGCAATCAAGGACGTGAACGGAGACGGGTTCGTCTACCGGCGCGACAACTTTGGAGATGAGGCAACCAACAAGGACGCCTCCAACTCGAGCATCTACGGTTCGGGAACGATTACCTGGGATACGATTCTGCGACCGGCGTTCGGAATCGAGGCGCAAGAGCAAATGGTTGATACCGACAACGATTGCAAACCAAACATATGGGTGAGGCCAACGGCGATCGGTCCGTTGACGGTAGCCTGCACGCAATAGACTATTGGGGTGTTCAACGTGGTTCGTACTCAACAAGGAGAATGAAATGAAACGGCCTTTTCAATTGATTGGAGCGCTCGCGTTTGCCGGAGCGTTCGTGGGATGTGGATCAAATACGCCCGTCAGCGACGGCGGCGTCACCGATGGGGGCAAGACGGACAGCGGGACGACCGACGCTGGAGATTCGGGAACGCAATATGCCCTGGCCACAATCGAAGTCGATGACTCGCTGAACAAGGTCTACGCCGACGGCGACCTCGAGTGGAAGGGCTCGTTCAAGAATTACGACGACAAGACTGGCAGGGCCGAATTTGATGAAAGGTGGAGAGGGCCATTTGCCAAATTGTATGACGACGGTCCCAGCACGGCGGGCGGTCACGAGAAGGCAGGGGCCGTAAAAGGGGACAACAAGTTTGGGGCGACGGTGCTCCTCGCGGTTCCTGCTGCGGGAACCCAGAACTACGAGTACGGGCTGCAAGACAGCTCGGCCTTCTACAACAATGGCTGGGTCTGGCTCGCTTCAGGCAATGGAATATTTACACTCACCGCCGGAAGCACCGCGACCGTCAATGCCACGGGGCAAACCTTCCCGCAGTTTGGAACGATTGACCTCCGGATTCACCTGGATTCCGCCAAGCTTGGAGCGATGTCCGATGGAAGCGCGCGCATGTTGGCCGTTGGCACCAACGTGCAGCTAAAGAGCTCGCTCTGGGGTTGGGCCTATGTGGACGCGGGGACTGTTCCTAGCTCTGACAGTACCTATACGGTGGTCTTTTCGAATATCGTGGGCACGGGAAAGGCTGCGAATCACAGCGGGCTCCTGAAATCAGGCCAAGCTGTGCAATTCGTATGGGGCTTCAAACCACCGAGCACCCTCGGCGACGCCGGTACGGAAACACAAGAATACAGAAATGCGGCGCCTCCCGGTGCAGATGCGGGCGTGGTCGGGTCGCCTTCCGCTGTAGGAGTGACCGCCGAATGGTCCACCGACGGCGGTACCTGGACGACTGTAGGCGTGATGAACCAGCCATCGGGAGACCAAAACCCACTGGTCACCATCCCCTAGCTCTAGATAGTCAAGGAATTGTTCAAAGCGCCGCCGCTGCCGATAATGCAGCGGCGGCGCTTTGGTATGCGCTTCTCGTAAGCCTCCCGTGGGGTGTTGAGCGCGTCCCGACATCTCCCAGGCAGAGGGTCGCTTTGGAGCGAGTGCGTCAAAAATGTCTACGGACTGGAGTGTTGGGACGAGTCACCGGCGAGTCCTTCCTTGTGCTAGAATGATCGCATGAAAGCGAGCGGCGTGAAGTCATGATTTTTGGTGCCCAGCTCATGCTTACGGCATTGGTAGCTGGCCAGGCACCAGACCTGTTGATCGACGCTGAGGATCCATGGGGAGATAGTGATGGGCCGGGGAACTACACGGCGCCTCTCGACGCCGATATTTCGGCTGAGGATTTTGACTTGCGCAGATTTGTCGCTCGCGTCGAGGGGGGCGACATTGTCTTTGAGGTGACCCTTGGAAGCATCATTCGCGCGCCCGCCAGCGCGTGGCGAGATACCTATACGCCTGCGGACCTCGACAACGGAATTTACCTTCAAAACATCGACATTTATATAGATACGGACCCGAGCGATGGAAGTTCTGGCGTTTCCACATCGATTCCCGGTCGCCGGGTGGCCTTTGAAGAGGGGCGGACCTGGAAGCGAGCGATTGTATTTACGCCCCAACCTGCGCTGGTGGCATCGGTGCTCAAAGGAGCGCTTGGCGATGCGGCCTGGCGCGTTCGCGTGGTGACGCACGTACAGTCGCGAGGAAAGACCCTGGTGGGCCGAGTCCCGATTTTCTTTTTCGGAGCGACGCCATCGCGTGCGTGGGAATGGTCAGTACAGGTCTCGGGCGCAGCGTGGACGCGCAACTTCTACGCCGCGGATCTCTTGAAAGGCACCGCGCAGGCCGATGCGCTCACCATGGCAGTGTCAACGACTGCCGAGCGCTGGCAATTTGGGGGCGCAAAGCTCGACCGCGCGCACCCTCAGGTGGTCGACATCCTCGTTCCCCAAGGTGAAAGTCAACACGCAATTCTTGGCAAGTACGATGCGGAGAAGGGGATATTTGCAAAGGTCCCTTTTGTGGCATCTTCGAGTCGGGTCCCGGTGGTCGCGGCGAAAGCAAAAGAAGCGGCCGAAGTTCCAACTACCGCTGCACTTCCGGCCTCTGACCCTCAGTGGAAAGTCGTCGAAGTGGCGAAGGACTTGGTGACCATTCGGGGCGAGGTTGCAGGTCTTGGCCCGATGATGCTGGGAGAAGTTCTCGATGCTGCAGGACTGCCGGTAGCGCGCGTTGTCGTCCGACAAGTGCTGCCGTCTGGCGTATTGGCAGACGCGATCGACCACTCTGAGAAAATCCTTGTCGGCTCGGCGGTAACGTTCCGTCCGCGCTCCGATGGAAAAGATTCGCCTAGTACAACCGAACCATCAGGCTCGACTGCGGTGCCAAAGTAAGGGTCCACTTTGCACCCCGGCGCAGGGTGCAGCCAGAGTCGGCAAAAAGCACAAACGCGCTTTTGCCTGTTGGCGCTATCTCCACTTCCTTGGCTGACGAGCTCACATTGTGCGCTACCAAAACTGTTTCGCGCGAGCTTTGACGAATAAACGCAAGAACTGCCGGAGTTCCCGTCGCAACGAGCGAAAGTTTGCCAGTCTTGAGTGCCGATGATGCATGGCGAACAGAAATGAGCTTGCGATAACGTGACAGGAGTGACGAAGGGTCTTTGGACTGGACATCAACCGGGGCAACGCGTTGCGTTGGGGCAGTTGGTTGCCAAGGAGTTCCGGAGGTGAAACCTGTGCCACCGTCTTCTGCCCAAAGCATTGGCGTGCGCTTCCATTCGTCATCACCACCGGGGCCGTTCTTCAGACCGATTTCTTCGCCGTAGTAGACAAAGGGCGCTCCCGGAAGCGTCAGCAACATAGCCGCCGCCAGGTCTTCCCGAACTCGGTCCCCGCGAAGCGTCGTCGCAACGCGCGCTTGGTCGTGATTCGTCAAGAATGGAGCATCTACGGACCCGGACGGATAGGTCTGAATGGCACGGAGAACTTTGGTGACCTCTGTGCTGTCCTCGGACAAAGCAGCACCAACGAGCGCGGAGGCTAGCGGAAAGTCGAAGAGAACTTGCAGCTCGTTCGAGCCATTCCCAAAGTAGGGAGCGATATCCTCGGTCGTTGACCACACCTCGCCGATCATAGCGAAGCGCGGATTGACACGGCGCAGCGTACTGCTGAGGTTCCGCAGTGCCACGTGGTTGTCGGGGCTGCCGGACTGTCCAGCACCCGGGCCGCTTTCGATCAAATGGCGAATCGCATCGAGTCGAAAACCGTCCACTCCGCGCTCCTCCCAAGCCGTCGCTATTTTCGTCATCTCCTTGACCACTTCGGGATTTCGAAAATTCAAATCCGGCATCCCGGACCAGAAAATGCCGTAGTAGTAGGCGCCGTTCTTGGCATGCCAAGTAGGCGAGCTTGAATTCCAGGGCTGGCCCCAACCCAAATCGGTGGGGCTCCAAATATACCAATCTCGGTAGGGCGATTCTGGAGACGATGCGGACGCTTTGAACCAAGGATGCTGGTCCGAAGAATGATTCATCACGAAGTCGAGAACAATCTTGATCCCCCGTTTATGAGCCTCCGCAACCAGCCGGTCGAAATCCGCCTCCGTTCCGTAGGCCGGGTTCACTCGAAGGTAGTTGGTGACGTCGTAGCCGTGGTAGCTTGGCGACTCGAAAATTGGCATCAGCCAAAGGGCATCGACACCTAAATCGTCCTTGGTTTTTGGATTCCCGTCGTTCAGATAGTCGAGGCGTGAAATGAGACCCTTCAAATCTCCAATCCCGTCGCCATCCGAATCTTGAAAGCTCCGCACAAATACCTCGTAAAAGACGGCGCCGTCCCACCAGCGGGTAGGCGAACGAGCCGACTTTGCCGAGGGCATTGTGGACGTGCACGCCAGCGCAACGGCGATTGCGATGGGCAAACGGAGAAGGCGCCTCATTGGATGCTCCCAGTCGATCAAAGTGTTGTAGCCACATTCGCCATACCACGGAGGCATACGCATGGCCTCAGGCGTTGAATTCAAGAAGGTCAGCAAACGTTACGGACGAACTTCGGTCATTGAAGGAATGGACCTCTCGATTGTCCCGGGTGAGTTCATGGTGTTGGTCGGCCCTTCTGGTTGCGGCAAGTCCACCGCGCTGCGGATGATTGCAGGGCTTGAGGCAATCTCCGATGGGACCGTGCTGATCGCGCAACGGCCAGTCAATGACCTCCCGCCAAAAGATCGCGACGTCGCAATGGTATTTCAAAACTACGCGCTCTATCCGCACATGACGGTCAAAGAGAATCTCGAGTTTGGCCTCAAGCTTCGCCATGTTCCAGAGAAGGAGCGCGACCACTTGGTGACCGACGCCGCGTCGATTCTCGGACTCGATGGCTTGCTTGCGCGCAAGCCAAAACAATTGTCCGGTGGGCAACGCCAACGGGTTGCACTCGGGCGAGCCATTGTTCGCAAGCCTGCAGTTTTTCTCTTTGACGAACCACTTTCCAACCTCGACGCGAAGCTGCGTGTACAAATGCGCGCGGAAATCAAAAAGCTTCAGCACCGACTTGGCGTCACAACGGTCTACGTGACGCATGATCAAGTTGAAGCTATGACCATGGGGACCAGAATTGCGGTGATGAAGGGCGGCAAACTCCAGCAGGTGGGCTCTCCCATCGAAGTCTATGATTGCCCAGTAAATTTATTCGTGGCGCAGTTCATCGGAACACCGCCGATGAACTTCCTGACCGGCACGCTCCAAAGGGAAGGGCGATGGATGAAGGGTGCCGGCTTCGAACTTCCCATGCCCCCCAAGCTGCAGGCCCAGTCGGCGACGATTCCGGAGGGAACGCCGCTCATCATCGGCATTCGACCAGAACACATCCACGAAGCCCCCATGGAAGGCACCAATCTCTTGACCGCCAGCGTGGAGTTCGTCGAACCGCTAGGTGACAACCTGGTGGTCCACAGCAAGCTCGGCGAGTCCGAGCTCGTTCTGAAGGTAGATCCACATCGCGCCCTTACCGCTGGTGATACGGTGACGCTCCACGTAGCTACCGAACACCTTCATATCTTTGATTCTCGAAACGAACTGCGACTCGTTCCCCCGGAGCAGCCATGACTCCTCGTCTCGTTCTTGCACTAGCAGCGTTGACAATCGCCAAAGCTTCATTGGCCGAAGACCTCGTCGTATGGCACGCCTATCGCGCGGAAGAAAAGGCGGCGCTCGAAACGATTGCTGCCCAATACAACGCCACGCACGCCTCCAAAGGCGTAACAATAAAAACATTGGCTGTTCCGTTTGACGCCTTGGCAGACAAAATTTCGGCTGCAGTTCCGCGAGGTAGGGGCGCGGACATCTTTATCTATGCGCAGGATCGGCTCGGTGGATGGATAGAAACCGGAAATGTCATCGAACCTCTCGATTTCTTCCTCGATAAGGCTACGCGGGCGAGGTACTTGCCGCTGACGCTCCAAGCGATGACCTACCGAGGGACGGTCTACGGTCTCCCGGTGAACTTCAAGGTGATAGCGCTCATCTATAACAAGAAGCTCGTCCCTGCTCCGCCCAAGACGACGACGGAGCTGGTAGCAATCGCGAAGAAGCTCACAAGCAAAGCAAGCGGCCGCTTTGGCCTCGCCTATTCGTATGCGGACTTCTACTACCACGCGGCACTCATGAATGGATTTGGAGGTCGCGTGTTTGAGGCTGGACCAAAGGCAGTCATCGACAACCCGCAGAATATTCAATCGATGGACCTTCTCCTTCAATGGATTTACACCGACAAAATCCTACCCGCCGAGCCGTCAACTGCTCTGGTGACAGCCCTCTTCAATGAAGAGAAGACGGGGATGGTGTTTTCTGGGCCATGGTTTCTCTCCGAGATATCCAAATCAATCGATTACGGCATTGCGCCGCTTCCACTCATCGACGAAGCGGGGGGAAAGCCCATGCGTCCATGGGTCACCGTGGAAGGCGCCTTTATTGCCGCACCCTGCAAGAACAAGGACGCCGCGTACGAATTTATTAAATACCTCACCGACGCCTCCTCCGCGAAAGTGATGGCGATAAAAGGGCGACAAACACCGGCCAACAAGGAAGTATACAGCGACCCCTCTGTGGCTTCGAATCCGGTCCTGAAGGCATTCAAGAGTCAGGTCGACGTATCCGTACCGATGCCAAACATCGCAGAGATGTCGATGATGTGGTCGCCGGTCACTATCGCGATAGGCTCGATTGTGAAGCGCGGCGCTACTCCGAAGGAGGCACTTGCGACGGCGCAAAAGGCGTTGACCGCCGACATGGCAAACCTCCGCAGAAAGTAGCCAATGTCTACGGGAACCGCGCAACGCCCAGTCATTCGCGCAATCGTCGGTAGCCTGCTCGCCGGCGCGCTGGCGCTTGGAGTCGCACACGCATTGCTTGGGCGAGCCTTTGAGAATCTCGCGACCGACACTGACGACCGGTCGGGAATCGTCGCACTCAACGCTTTGACTGCTGTGGTTCAATCGCCTCAGAGCAGCGACGACACGCTGCGCAGGACCGTCCAAGGATGGCAAACGCGCACCTCCGGCATCACCGCATCTCGGATCGTACGAATCGCAGGTGCGGAACTTTTGGCGAGCACGGCCGCTCACGACAGCGTCGAGGCCGAAGCGCCTCGGCGTCTCGAACGGGACGAGAAGCCGCTCTTCGACATGGCGCAGCGGTTGCGAAGTGCGGTCAACCTCAATCGGGACGAAGGCGCACCGCGCAAGAATGAAATCGAAGTCGAATCCCTACCGAAAGGTGGTCGCTCGTTTAGCGGGCCGTTCGTCGAAGACGGTGAGATTTCCGGGCTGGTCCAGGTGCAGAGCATCGATACCGCGGTCCCGCGACGGCCAAGCTGGTGGATAACGCTAGGCTTGATTCTGATGGTCGTTGGCTGTGCTGTTGTCCCCGCCTTCGTCTTCCGCCGACGGAGCCGAGTAGCCACCTGGGGAGCTGTCGGCGCCGGCGCCATCGGATTGATTGCGGCGCTCACGCTTCACGGCAGCTTTGCGACGAAGGCCCTGATGGAAGCGCAAGCGCAAGGCGACGCGGCAATTGCAGCGCGAGCGCGCTCTCAAGCAGATGCGGTTAGCGCAGTCATTCCAGGAGACGTCGCGACTGAAGACTCTTTGGCTCCGGGTGCCTGGGACACGGACGTCTATCGCCGGTCTCGGGGCCGCTTGACCGCAGACGCAACCATACTTCCCGCGCCGCCAATGCCTTCGGTCTTTGGGAAGTCACTATTTCTGCTGTTTGCGTTCGCCTTGGTGTTGCTTGCAACAACGGTCCTCGGCGGCTTTCACGCCTTGGGCCGGGCCCTACGCGACAATCGCGTCGCCTACGCCTACATTCTTCCGGCCATCGTCGGGATGGCGCTGCTTGTGTATTTCCCTTTTGTCTACGGCGTTGTCCTCAGCTTCACGGACTCGACGCTCTATAATGCAAACCAAGGAGTCGCCGAAACCTGGATTGGTCTTCGCAACTACGCAGACATCATCTTCGACTTCAACGTCTTCTCTCATGGAGACAATGGTTGGGTTGTCAATTACAGCAACTTCTATTGGACACTCTTCTTTACGATCGTGTGGACAATAACCAATGTCACCATCGGGGTGACGGTGGGGCTGGCGCTGGCGTTGGTGCTTAACATCAAGAATCTGTGGTTCAAGCCGCTCTACCGCGTCGTGTTGATACTGCCTTGGGCGGTTCCTAATTACATTACCGCCCTTGTGTGGAAGGGTATGTTTCACCGGCAATTTGGAGTTATCAACCAGGTGCTGGAAATCTTCGGGCGCCAGCCGATATCTTGGTTTGATAATCCTTTGAGTTCCTTCGCGACGGCGCTGGCTACGAACGGGTGGTTGTCCTTCCCCTTCATGATGGTTGTTTCTATGGGCGCCCTGCAGTCAATCCCGGAGGAGCTCTATGAAGCTGCGGAAGTCGATGGGGCATCCTGGAGGCAAAGGTTCTTTGCGATTACACTTCCGGCCTTGCGTCCAGCGTTGGTACCAGCGATTATTCTGTCAGTGATTTGGACCTTCAACATGTTCAATGTCATCTACTTGGTGACCGGCGGAGAGCCGTCTGGGGCTACCGAAATTCTAGTGACGCAAGCATACAAGTTCGCATTCGAACGCTACCGCTATGGGTATGCGGCGGCCTATTCGACAATTATTTTTATGATACTTCTGGTGTACGGCATCTTCCAAAATCGTGTTTCGCGAGCAACGGAGGCGTGATTTGAGCAACGACCTTGCATCCCTCCCGCCCATCGAGGCGCCTTCCTTGCGAAAACGTGTCGCGTCCGTCGGGCGTTATATTGCAGGAATCAGGGCGGACCGGGCCTCTGGACGGCCCGGGCAACGGCGCTGGATGCACGTCGCTGCTCATGCCTTTCTCCTGTTGATGGTCGCCATTACCCTCTACCCATTGCTCTGGGTCACCACGATTGCGTTTTCCGGTTCACAATCGCTAGCGATTGTGGACTTGCCTGAACATGCAACGCGATGGGATCGCGTGCGCGCGGTGATTCCATGGCCCAGCACCTGGTCTTCGCAGAACTTTGTTTCGGTGTTGAGCGATCAACCTTTTGGCAAATGGTTGTTCAATTCGTTCTTGGTGTCCTTTGGGGCCACGATTCTCGGACTGGGAATTGCTTGCAGCGCAGCCTACGCGTTCTCGCGGTTGACATTTCCCGGACGCCGCGTCGGAATGCTTTCGTTTCTGGTGTCGCAGATGTTTCCAGGAACCCTGATGATGATCCCGCTCTATATCGTTCTCGTGCAGTGGCTCAATCTCGGGAGTTCGCGACTCGGACTCATCCTCGCCTACGCGACAACTTCAGTCCCGTTTTCCGTATGGATGCTTAAAGGCTACTTTGACACGATTCCCAAAGACTTGGAAGAGGCTGCTCTCATCGAGGGAGCGACTACCGGGCAAATCTTCTTTCGCGTGATACTCCCGCTTGCCAAACCCGCACTCGCGGTCACCGCTTTATTTTCATTCATGAGCGCTTGGAATGAATTCATCCTGGCGGCCACGTTCATGAACGAGGAAGGCATGTACACGGCGCCAGTCGGCCTTCGATTCTTCGTTGGCGGGTTCTCCCAACAGTGGGGTTATTTTGCCGCTGGAGCCCTCATCACGGCTCTGCCGGTGACAATTCTATTTCTCTTTCTGCAGCGGTACCTGGTGTCGGGTCTCACGGCGGGAAGTGTGAAGGGATAGGGCATGCGGGTTTCGCAAATACTTGTTATCGCAGCGCTGGGGATAGCCGCGTGTGCGGGCGAAGTGGTGCCGCCAGATGGCGGATTGGATGGGGGGGCTGACGGAGGAGCAGACGCCGGACCGGATGCGAACACCTCTTGGTGGAAGGGCAAGGTCCTCTATTCCGCGTTTGTTCGAAGCTTCGGCGACAGCAATGCCGACGGAGTTGGCGACTTAAAGGGCCTGATTGCGCATCTCGACTATTTGAATGATGGGAACCCAGATGCTGGGGATGACCTCGGCGTGGATGCCATCTGGTTGCTTCCAGTCTACGCCTCGCCCAGCTACCACGGCTACGACGTTACCGACTACCGCGCCATCAATCCGGATTATGGAACATTGGCGGACTTCGATGCGCTTATCGCGGCAGCGCACGCGCGCGGCATTCGCGTTATTTTGGACTACGTACCAAACCATACATCGACGCAGCACCCTTGGTTTGCGAACGCAGCGAACGGTCCCTCGGCGCAGTACCGTGATTGGTATGTGTGGAGCGATACCAGGCCTAACTGGACCTGCAGCAATTGCGGTCCTCTTTGGTACCAGTCGGGAAAATCTTTCTACTATGCGTATTTTTGGGGCGGGATGCCGGACCTCAACTATCGCAATCCCGCCGTCGCTCTCGCTACCGCCGACGCCATGAAGTTTTGGCTCGCCCGCGGCGTCGACGGATTCCGACTCGATGCCGTACGCTATTTGGTAGAAGCGCAAGTTGACGCGGGAGCTATCTCAGTTGTTGACCAGCCTGAAACGCACACCACGCTGCAAGGCTTTAAGCGCGCCGTCGTCGCGTCGAATCCGGAGGCGCTGCTGCTTGGGGAAGTGTGGGCCAGTGCTGGGACGGTGGGGTCCTACCTCGCCAGTGGCAACGAGCTCGACCTCGCATTTTCCTTCGACGAAGCGACTGCACTCATCGGCTCGCTCCGCCGAGGCGCATCGGGAGATTTCTACAACGCGTTCGACACGACCGGGCGAGCGCTCGGCGGGAATCGGGACTTGGAGGCACCCTTTCTCACCAACCACGACATGCTCCGGGTGATGCGTCAGCTCGACGGCTCTGGCCCTGCGGCAAAGGTTGCCGCAGCGACGCTCTTTGCTTTGCCGGGAACGCCAACGGTCTACTACGGCGAGGAAATCGGAATGGTCGGAGGGTTTGGCTCTGAAGATGAGGTCAAGCGCACTCCGATGCGTTGGAATCCTGACGCCTCAGGAAACTTCGGGTTTTCTGAAGGGAAGCCTTGGCGCGTGGTTCCCGAAGCGCAAGGGGTTGACGTAGAGAGCCAGCGCAGCGACCCGCATTCGCTCTGGCAACGCTACCGCAAATCGATTGCGTTGCGTCACCGCGAGGCTGCGCTTTCGAATGGGAGCGCGAGTTGGATCGACTCACCGACGCGCCCTGCTTCGGTGTTTGCGATGCTGCGAACCCTAGGCCCCAAACGGGTTCTGTTCGTTGCGAACTTTGGCGATGGCGGGACCGGTGCATTTGCGCTTCCCTTAGGGGGAAAGCTCACCGTGCTGGATGCGGAGGGGCTCGACGGCGGAGTCTCGGCAACGGCCGAGAGCACCAACATCGCTACGATGCCGCCTTACGGCTTCTTTTACGCGGCGCTGGAATAGCCGACTATGCGCCTTGCGTTGCAAGCTCTGAGAGGCGCGCAACGGTATTCATATTGCGTGCGGTCCCGATGCTTGGAAGCTTGAGCTTCGACTGGCCCGCACCGACTGGGAAATACGCATAGATTTCGCGCTTTCCGGCGGCCAGCTGTTCATCGCGCAATCCCCTGACCTGCTCGCGCCAGTCCTTTGCGGGAGCCTCATGCATGAAGGTCACCAGCACGCGCGACGGCGCCAGGGCGGCAAAGGGATTGGCGACCAACACCGCTTGCAGCTCTTCACCGGTGCGAAGGAAGACTTCGGGAGCCTTGCCGATGACGCGCTGGAGGGCGGCTTCTAGGCGAGGGCGTATCGCCTTCTCTCCGACAGACGCTCCAAAGACCACGTTTCCACTTTGGATGTAGGTTCGCGGCGTCTCAAAGCCAGCGTCAATAAAAAGCTGTTGAAGGGTGGCCATCGAAAGCTTGCCGGTCCCGCCGACGTTGACCGCCCGGAGGAGCGCGACGAACGTCACTCCCCTCGAAGAGACGCGCTCAGTTTGGGTTCGCAAGCGCGTCTGCGTAGGCGAGAACACCAGTGACGTAGGCGTCTTCGTGATTGTAAGACCACACGGCCCTTCGGCGGTCTTTGGAGTAGCCGTGGGTGCTCAAATAGTTCGCAATCGAAAAGGAGGCGTCGTCAAAGTCATTGAGGTCAACGACGTTGTCACCGTTGCCATCTTTCGCCCAACGAAGGCTCGCGGGCATGAATTGCGGAAACCCGAGGGCACCTGCCCAGCTGCCTTTCAGATCGAGGGGATTGATCCCCCGCTCCTTGCAGTGGCGCAAGAGTGCGATGAGGTTCCTGTAGGCACGCTTGCGAATGCGCTCGACGCGTGAACGCTGGCGTTCTTGATCCACAGGCTCTTTGGATTGCGAATTCGCCAGGGCCAAAGCGTTCGCTTGGTCGATAAAAAATGCCTGGGAAGTGAAAACATTGAAGGCGAGCCAATCGCCGGTAATGGTTCCGAGTTTGCTCTCCCACATGAGAATCGAGACGATCACACTCGGGTCGACGCCCATTTCCTTTTGCGCGCGCGCGAGCATGTCAGAATGCTCGCTCAGGAAACGCCGCCCGGCGGCGAGTCGATGCGGGGTCAAAAGGATTTTTGTGAGGTCCAAATGTTCTTGGCGATGCTGAGCGGGTTGCGTGGGAGCCACCACGGAAATCGTTTTGTCTCCGTAGATTCGCTGAGCGCGCGCATCGCTCAATATCTGCTCTGCTTCTGCGCGCGTGAGTGGCGCACCTTCGCCGCCCTGCTGCGTCAGCGCGTGAATCAGCGCCTCTTTCTCGCGGCTCTCAGGTTTCAGCACAGCCTCAAGACGCCAAGTTGAGGGGTCGCGAGGGTCATAGAGTGATGTACCGGCGTCGGAGCGCGCTTCCGCGATGGCGTTCCCCGTTCCGCCCGCGTCCGGATCGCCAACTGCGTGCAAAAGCATGAAGAGGAGAAGCGACTTCATCGAGCATCCACCTTAAAGGACTTGCTGTGCCAAGGGAAAGTCTCACTGAGAAAAGGAGGCGCGCGGGTCGCATCCTCGAGGCGCTTGCGCTGGCGATGCCCAACGCAAAAATTGAACTCAACTACCAGACACCGCTCCAACTCTTGGTCGCGGTGCTCTTGTCCGCACAATCAACGGATAAGCGCGTCAACGTCGTTACGCCGTCATTGTTTGCCGCTTATCCAACCGCCCTCGCTTTCGCCCAAGCATCCACTGCGCAAGTTGAAGGGTACATCAAGACCGTTGGGCTATTTCGCAGCAAAGCGCGCCATCTCATCCGCCTCGGTGCGGAACTCGAGGCGCGCTTTGAAGGGAGCGTACCTATCGAGCGGGCGCGACTCGCCGAGCTTCCTGGCGTGGGCGCGAAAACCGCCGGTGTGGTCGCGATGCATTTAGGCGGGGATCCGGCTTTTCCGGTGGACACCCACGTCTTTCGCCTCGCCCATCGAATGGGACTGAGTTCGCGTTCGACGCCAGATGGCACCGAAGCGGACCTTCAGCAAATCTTCCCGCTGGCTCGTTGGTTTCAGGGCCACCAGCTCCTCATCTGGCATGGGCGCCGCGTTTGCTCCGCCAAGAAGCCGGCTTGTGACCGCTGCCCGGTGGCAGCCTTGTGCCCCAACAGGGGTGTAGCGCATCGACGGTCGGGGCAAGCGAGGAAACGGCGCTAGAAAGTGCGGACGCCTTCACGCTTCGCAGAAGGCTTTGCGTGCATTTCACTCTTGGCCTCTTCGGCGCTGGTCGCTTTGACCTTTTTCATACGCCGGCGGATGAGGTCCCGCTTCAAGGGCGACAGATGGTCGACAAACATGATTCCATTGAGGTGATCGACTTCATGCTGCACCGCAACGGCGAGGACCTGATCCGCAGTCATCAACTGCGAGGTGCCGCGCTCGTCAAAGTAGCGAACTGTTACGACGGCCGCGCGTTCAACGTCTTCCGATTCGCCCGGAATCGAAAGGCAGCCCTCACGGTAAATCTGGGTTCCTTCAGAGGAAAGGATCTCTGGATTCACCATCGCAAGGGGCTTGGTCTCAGGCTGCTTTGGCGACGTATCGAGCACCAGCACCCGATGCAAAACTCCCAACTGGGTCGCCGCGAGGCCGACTCCGTCTGCTGCGTACATCGTCTCAAACATGTCTGCGATGAGCTCTCGCGTCTTGGTGTCGACGGGGACGACCTCTTTCGCCACCGTCTTTAAGAGGGGATGTGGCCACAAAAGTATCTCACGAATCATGGACACGATTTAGTCTGTGCGCCGCATCCTCGCAACCGAACCCATCAATCCGCGAGGTGGCGGGCATACTCGCCCCGCCGCCAATCATCTTCAAGGGCGCGCGCTGCTTCCTCGACGACGGTGTACACCGTTGTCGCTTGGATCCGTGTTTGGGAGTTGGGATGCCCCGCAAAACGCAGCGGATTGAACTCCTCGCAGAGTCCTGAATATGCACGACGAACTTCATCTACGCCGGCGGAGCGAGGAATTCCGAGAATCGTAAAATAGTCCGCATCTTGCACTTGCGCGTACTTTGCTTTGAGTCGACGCTCTTCGAAGCCGGGCTCATAGGAGGCGCTGCGCGCGCCCTCGCTGGGAGGCTCCATGCGGAGGAGACCTAAGTATTTCCCGATGAGGAGGCAGCGCTGAAGGGCATCGGGGCGGAGGGTTGAAGCTTCGGTGAGTGCCTCCACGGTAGCGCCGGGGCCCAAGCGCGCGAAAACGCCTCGTTCCCCCTCTGAAAACCCCAGCGTTTCGAGATTCTCGCGCAATTCTTGGGGCTGTGCGACAGCGCGCGGTCCTCCGAGCAGTGCGAGCAACGGCTTCCCCTGGAGGGTTCTTCGGAGCGCCGCGAGCAGCAGTGGCATCAGCGGAGACGGCGCGTCGAGCAGGAGGGATCCGGGGGGCGGGTCTTCTTCCGCAATTCGGTAGTCGCTGGCCTCTTCTGCGAACCCTTCCAGCGCGATTTGCTCCACGTAGCGTTTGAGCAGCGGTGCCGACTCGGCTTCACGAATGAAGCCCCGTGCGAGCAGTGCGTCGCACTGTTCGCTCACCGTAGCCGTGCGCAGAACGGTGAGTTCTTGGGCTTGTTTGGCACCGATAAGTCCATCGCGCTGAGCGCGACCAATCAACGATTCGCTTTCCGAATCCGAAGTTGCCCCTAGGAGCGCGCCCCTCCTGAGCCACAATCTTCGGATTGCGTTGTGGCTGTGCAGTTCAAGCTCGACGTTGGCTTTTGCGTCCGCGAGCCGGGTTGCCAGCATGGCGAGACCTTCGGTGTCGAGAGTTCCGTGGCGCCGGATTTCTGCGATTTCAGTGCCCTCCAGCACCAGCGGCGCGCTCTGTCGGGCCAGCGCTTCCTTGAGCCGCGTGGTCAGGCTTGCGACTTGGCCTTCGAGTTCTTCCGCACGCGCGATAGCGGAGCGCTCAGCTTCTTCCAGTTTGCCAGCTTGCCGCTGCGCGTCGCTGTCGCGTCTCGAGAGCTCGACGACGCGCTCTTTGAGGGTATCAATCTCCACCTCGCGGCGCATGCTTGTCACCTGGTGTGCTGAGAGCCTTGCCCGGAATTCAACGACTTCTCGCTCGTGGTCGGCAGCGTCGGCGCGGAGCACTTCCAAGGATCTCTGCAATCGCTCCATTTCGACATCGCGCGCACCGCGACCTTTGAGTGCCTCTGCGAGTGCAGCGCGCAAATTCTTTAGTTCGGCGAGCGCGCCGGCGTAATCTCCGGAGGCAGCAGCGAGTTCCGTGTGGAGGCGCTCGACTTCGAATGATGCGCCATGCGCAGTCCCCCGAATATTGAGGAGTTCACTCTTGGTGCGCGCAAGCTCGACTTGAAGGGCCGATTGCGTATCCATGGCTACTCTCAGCGCCTCGGTGAGTTGGGTGAGTTCTTCCCCCGACGTTCGTGCACCCGCCTCGATCGCGCTTCGCGCCATTTCGAGTTCGCGAGCAACCGCTGCACGGGCGGTTTCCGAAACGTCAAGGCGCTCTTGCAAATGGGCGACTTCAGCCTGGCGCGCTTGCAACGCATCGAGGTCTTCTTGTCGAGCAGAGGTGAGCGCGTCGGTTCGTTCAGAGGCGAGCTGCGCAAGTTCAACCTCCGCTGCTATTTGTGATTCCCTAGACTTTTCAAGTGCATGACGTAGCGCGGCGACCTCGTGCTGGAGCGCAACTATTTCCGTCGACGCATCAATGCGCAACTTGTCATTGAAAAGTATGGTCGCGTTTTGGGTGTCGCGCGCGGCGCTCAAAAGGCGCTTTTCGTCGCGGGCGACGTCCAGGGCCTCGCGCAACCTGGCGCTTTCCTTGCTGAGCAGTTCTATCTCGGATGATGCAGTCGCGAGAATTTTGGCAAACTCTTGGGTATCTGGGGCGTTAGAGGCTGAAACCGCAGCGGCGCGCAAGTTTGAGGGAGAGGACTTGAGAGGCAGAGGGCGCTCGCGCGGAGTCTCCTGCGGATCGCGTTTGGGTGTGAGCTCACCGATCGTCGGTCCAGGGCGTCCCCGGGAGCTGTTGGGGACGGGGAGAGGAATCATGGATTCCTCGAAGATGACCACCTCGGGTGGCGTTTTGGAAGCTGAAGGTCCTACGTCCGCTTGCGCTTTCGCTTCAGCAGATTTTCCTCCTCCGGTTGGCTTTCTTTCTCCGACTGCTGCAACTCCTGAACGCCCCAAGGGTGGCGCTTGTGGCATTGCCGGGGTGTTTCCTCTTCTCGCTCCGCTGTTTGAAGGGGCCTGAACTGGCGGAGGCTTGACTTTGGTGCCCGACGAGGCAGCGGAATGCGCGATTGGCAGTGGGGGAGGCTTTGCAGCCGGAGGATGCTTTGGGGCCGGCGCCTCGACTGCCCTCGACTTCGATTTCAGAGGTCTCACGGCTTGAAGTCGGTGCGAAAAAATCGACTGCACGAAGTGTGCTTCATCGAGGGGGAGTTGCTCGACCGTGTAGCTTTCGCGAGGGATGGAACTTCCCAGAAGAATCACGTTGGTGGGTTTGAGGCCGTAGCGAATTCGCAGGATTTCGATGACCGACTTTCCGCCGTCGCGTTCACGAAGCGGCTGCATGATGACGAGTTCGATTCCCCCGCCCGTTCGGCGCTGGGTCGCGGCGGCCGCAGAGGTCGCCACGATGCACTCATAACCTTGTCCCGCCGTTATCCGCGTGACAGTGCTGATGAGTTCCTTATCCTCGGCAACAAGGAATATCGAGCCACTCATGCTCCCCCCGGGTCATTTAATACCACAGGGAAGCCGCTCGACCAGAATGCCGCCGCGATAGATTCCCCCCAGGCCGCTGCGGGTCGTCTCTATTTCGGAGCAACGGCCAAGCGGTAGGTCTCTCGCGTTGCCTTTGCCGTACGCGCCCACTGGTACCGGCCAGCCCGCTTCCTCCCTCGCGACGCAAAGTCGACGCGAAGCGAGGCATTGTCTGAAAGCCGCTCTATGGCATCGGCAATGCCGCGGATGTCATCTGGAGCGAGTTGAATGGCCGCGTCCCCGAGAACTTCTGGAAGCGCCCCTTTGTTGGAGGCAATCACCGGGACACCGAGCGCCATGGCCTCCAGAGGTGGAAGTCCAAAGCCCTCGTAGTGAGACATGAACAGCACAGCGAGCGCTCGAACCATCAAACCGTACAATCGCGGGGCCGAAAGATATCCGGTGAAGCGCACATCGATACCCATGGCTCGAAGGCGTTCCCCTCGTTGCGCGTAGGCGTCGGCCCCAAACCATCGCTGACCGGGAACGATGAGCGCGATGCGTCGCCGTCGGCGCTGCAACTCTTCGCAAGCGTCAAAGACAGCATTGAGGTTCTTTCGCTTGTCGAGCGCACCAGGGGCGAGGACAAATGATTTCGGAAGCTGCAAGTCTGCAAACCATTGGACATCGGCAGCCGACGGTCTCACCGTCCGCGCGACATGGTCGACGCCCAAGGGAATCACTGAGAGCTTGCTGGGGTCCGCACCAAACTCCGCGATGACATCTCGACGGGTGGTGTGACTAACGCAAATCACCCGGTGTGCGACCTGAAGCGCACGCGGAAGCCAAGTGCGAAAGAGCCAACGCGAACTGGCCTTTCCTGCTTCGGGAAGGAGATGGGGAATAATGTCATGCAGCGTGAGGACGTAGGCGACGCCGTTCACCCGGCAAAGTGGCAAATTGTGGTTTGCAATGGCGTGGTACAGGGCTGGGCGCTGCTGTGCGAGTTCTCTTGGGAGGATTCCTATTGTCCAGGCAGCTCTGCCAGTATTTCCGCGCGGCACCTCTCCCGAGAGCCGTGCACCCCACCGCTCGGGTGCTTCTCCACCCTCAGCAAGCGCCTTTGCTAGCTCCGTTCCGTAGAGTCCAATTCCTGTCGTCGGCTCGTCGGCGAGCGTCGCGTCGATGGCCGTTCGCATTGGCAAGCGCCTAGCACCATCGTCTCTGACGCGGAATACGCAACGCCAAGCTCCGTGCTATGCGATCGGCTTCCCGAAGATGCTCGCCATAGCCCTCCTCACGCTTTTCGTCCCTGCGGCGCTTCCCGCGCTGGATTTCACTGCCGAAGCTCGGCTCCTCTACCAAGTCGCTGCGTGTGGGTCCTTGGATGGCAGCCCTTTGCCAAAAATGTTTCAAGGAAAAGAAGTCGAGAAACACTGCCGGGTGATGCGGCGGCGATACGCTGTGTACCGAGACCGATGGCTTGCGCAGGCGGCGCCGTTTTTGAAGCGCATTCGACCGCCCAATATACCCCAGCAGGTCATGTATCCATTTGGAGGAGGGGATTTGGTGAGCGCTCTTTCGACCTTTCCGGACCTCCAGGAAGTCACTACCATTTCGCTTGAGCATGCCGGCGATCCCCGTCGTGTCATGGCACTTCCGGCAAAGCGTCTCGCAGCGTCGCTCGCATTGCTGCGAGCGACCAGTGCGGGACTGCTTTTGGCGACTGATTCAAAGACCAGCAACTTGCAGAAGGGCCAGCGCGGCGACCTTCCAGGTCAACTTTGCTTCTTCCTGATGGCGCTCGTCGTGCATGGCTATGAGCCTGTACGCGTCCGGTACTTCACGCTTCGACCCGATGGCACGGTGCGCTACCTTGATGGGGAGACGCTTGCGACTCTTGAAAGAGAGGATGCGCAACTCCTTCACAAAGCCTGGATATCGCCGGATTTCTCTCGCGCCTTCTCGAACGTGGAGCTGGTATTTCGAAAGATTGGGAGTCCTCGCTACGATCCCACCCAAGTGCGAATCCACAGGCATGTGGCAGCCAACCTTGGCAATGACGGCTTGCGCGCCTATCCGGCTCTCACTACTTATATCAATGCCCGTGCCCCCTTCTCGGCGATGACGAAGGCTGCGAGCTATTTGCTTTGGCGCGATTCCTTTTCATTGATTCGCAACTTGTTACTCAAGGACATGGTGTTTATGGTTTCAGATAGTACGGGGATCCCGCCGCGCTTCGCGAATGCGGGAGGCTTCCGTCAAATTGCCTACGGCAACTTCGAAGGTTCCTTCCTTGGCGCCAACGAAGCCATGAACGGCGAGTTCCGTAGTCTTTGGAGTGGGGCCGAACCACTTCCCTTTCGCTACGGCTACATAGACGCTGGTCGGTCGACGCACTTGCTGGTGACGACGCGAGTGCCGCTGCCTCTTCAATCGGAGCATTGACGCATGTTCCAAGCCTTGGCAGGGCTCTGGTTGCTCAGCGCACAGCTCTCGGTGGACGCAGGTGGAAGTGTACCGACACTCGCAACGAGTGTCGCGGCTGCGCGGGTTGCCAGCACCGACGGAGCTGAGCGTGAGGAGGCGCTGCTCGACGACGGCATCTACGTTCGGTTTGGTTCCAGCGCAAACGGTCCGGTCCATGTGTGGAGACCGGCTTCTTACAAAGCCGAAACTGCAAGCATTGTCATTTACATTCACGGATTCTATACAGACTCGGACGGAGCGATGTTCGGGCACGACCTCGCTCGCCAGTTCCGTGACTCTGGGCGAAACGCTCTCTTCATTGTTCCAGAAGCGCGAAGCGTTGCAACGGACCCCGTCTATTGGCCGAGTCTATCGCAGTTGTTGGCGACAGTGAGAAGGCGTGCAGGTGTTGCGGTCCCGCGCGGGGGAGTACTTGTTATTGCCCATAGTGGTGGCTACAAGACCGCCGCTGCCTGGCTCTTCAACGCTCATGTGGATACTGTGGTTTTGCTCGACGGTTTGTATGGCAATGAATTGGACTTTCAGAGTTGGGTGCGCACGCGCGCTGGGCGCAAGACAGTTGGCGGGCGGACGCGGCAGCTGATCCTCGTGAGCTACGATACCCAAGAGAGAGCGCAAGAACTCGTCAAGGATTGGCCGAGGGTGGTGCGAATAGAGCGCCTTCCGTACATGTACGACAGCCTGCCACCGCAAGCCCGCAACGCCCCGGTGGTGTGGATTCAATCAGAGCGACTAGGCCACATGGAACTCGTCACTTCAGGACAGTTTCTTCCCTGGCTGCTGCATGCCTTGCGCTAGCAAGGCGCTCACCCAAGGCCGAGGCTAAAAATGCGTTGGCTGCGCGCTAGCGCTTCCCTAGCATTCCCTTTGCCAAAGCTTTAAGGCGGCGCGCTTCCGGAGCGTCGTAGGTGTCGCCTCCCGCCAGGACTGCTTCGAGATGTGCTTTGGCTCCCGCCTTGTCGCCATCGGCCTCAAGCGTTTCGGCCAGGTAGTAGTGCGCACGGAGGTTTTCCGGATGGCCAAGGAGAACCTTCTCAAGTTCCGCCTTGGATTTGTCATAGTCGCGCTTTGGCCATGGCAACTTGTAGTAGTAGCGCCCTTTCATCAAGGTCGCGCCGCCATGTCGGTAGTCGGGTGCAAGGCGAAGCGCTTCCGATTGGTTCTTGAGGAATCTCCCCTCTAGTCCCTCGGTGAGTGCGCGCATGATTCCAACGCCCGAGGAATAGGGTCCGCTATTTGCGGCGGCAAAGAAATATCCTTCCACACCCTTGGGGTTCGCGGCGATCGCCGAGTCCCCATAGTTGAGCCCGATCTTTGCTGTGTTGGATTGTTCGGCCTTGTTCGTCATGCCGTCCGCTTGCCACCAACGCTGGCGCGAGGCACGCCAGAGAAGTCCATAGTCCTTTGGATCAGCTCGCAACCCTTCGCGCAAGAGCTGGTCTGCTGTTCCTTGGGACGCTCCTTCATCACGCGTCTCCCAGAGGGCGTCGAGCTTTTCGCAAATCGCTTGCGAAGGCAGCGCCTTTTCGACTGGCGTGCCTGGGGTTTGTGCGCCGACCGGTTGTGCGAGTGCGGGAGCGGCGGCGACTACCAAGAGCGCTACGAAGCGAGCTTTTATTTCCATTCTTCACTCGTAGCGGCACTTATGACGGCGCGTCAAGGTGCGGCTGCAACTCTTCCTGCCGCACTGCGTGAAGCGGGCGCTGAAAGAGAAGGTTTCTACGCGTAGCGGGCGCAAGGCGGCGCGATGCTTCGCTTCTGGTCAACTGGCCGAGGGATGCTTGAAGCCAGCCAGCTCTGCGCTGCGAGCACACAATGCGTAGATTGCGGCAGCCTCCCGCTGGCATGCAGATTCAATCGCTCGCGATAATCGAGGCTCAAAAACTCTATGGAGTGAGTGAATAACGGTTGGCTCGAAACCGCGGGCAATCTTGTGTTCACCGCCGGCGCCGGGCTCGAAAACACTGAGCCCTGAACGGATGCACGCATCGATGCCGTGGTAAAAGCACACATTGAAGTGCAGGAGCGGAACGTCAACGAAGGCACCCCAATAGCGGCCGAAGAGGCGCGTCGAAGAGCGCAGATTGAAGGCGCCGGCGATGACTTCCCCGTTCCGCTCAGCGACGACCAACTCGAGAGCGTCGCGCATGGTTTGAAAGATTTGCATGAAGAAGGGGCGATTGAGTTGCATCGGTCCATACGCATGACGCGCAGCCGTGGATTGGTAGAGTTGCCAAGCGAGCTTCCCATGGCTTGCATGGAGCCCCTCTGACGCAAGCGTTCGAATGGCGATGCCAGCCTTTGCTGCCGCGGCGCGTTCTCGCCTGAGTTGGTTCCGGCGTTTGGAGTCAAAGCGCGAGAGATAGTCGTCATAGTCGCGATAGGAACGATTGAACCACTGGTACTGCATGGAAGCGCGTCGGAAATAACCCTGCAGGGCAAGCGCATCGGCCTCCTCGGCTGGAGAAAACAATACGTGCACAGATGCGCACTGGGTTTCGCGAGCGACGTGCGTCGCGGCGTCTAAGAAGAATCGTCGACAGGCCTGCAAGTCTTCCCCGGGACCGACGAGAATACGGGGTGAGGTCACAGGGGAGAGGGGTAGTCCGACGAGCAGTTTCGGGTAGTAGCGTATCCCGGCTTCTTCGGAGGCGTTTGCCCATGCAAAGTCATAGATGTACTCACCCATGGAATGGTGCTTGCGCCACGCAACGGCAACGGCAGCGAGTCGGCCGCCGCGCCAAAGCGTCAGGTGTGAATCCTCCCATCCGGTCGATGGGCTTGCACATCCACTATCGACAAACGCGCGGAGCCATTCGTAGCGCAGCACCGGAGGCGATCCTGGAGGAACCAATCGATTCCAGTCCCGCTCCGAAATCTCCGCAAAACTGCGAAGGCACCGGAATGACAATCCATTGGGTGGAGAGGGGGCATGACTCATGGTGCGTAGCGTGCGCCCGCGATGCGCGCCCTCGGACAGCCGCGCGGCCAGGAACGATGGGGCCCAATTCGAGGGTCTCGCTTCACGGGACTGCCGGTAGGCGCGTTTTCATGCGGCGGCCGGCGCCTCCTCCATGCCCTTGGAACGAACAAATGCGCAATTGTGCCGCAGGAGAGAATAGCATAGCAAGCTACTCGGTAGCCCATGCTCATTCCATCGATTCTCGCAGTCCTCGCAGCAGCGCCGCAACATATCGCCGTGATGCCGCCCACCGGAGAGGGAATTACTTCGGAGAGCGCACGCGCCATTACCGATGCGGTGCAAGCGGCGCTCGCGGAGCGGCATTGGAAATCCGTGGCCGTGGCAGCGGCTGTCGACGCGCCGGTGCTTCAAGAGCTTCAGAACTGCGGAAACCAAGGTGCCTGCTACGCTGCCGTTGCCGCCGCACTCCAAGCCGACGCTGTCCTGCTGACTTCAGCACGAAAGACCAGCGACGGTCTGCGGCTTGAATTCACGTTGCTGGGAGTCGCCAGCGGGCAAGTCGATGGGAAAGCCGTTGGTTCGGGGCGCGGTCCCGACCCCACCGAGAACGCTGCGAGAAATGCAACCAACGCGCTCACGATTCAGCTCGACGCTCCGGCGGCTCCGGAGACACCGTCAGTCAAGAAGCGCGGGGTGGCCTTCTGGGCACCGCTCATCGCCGGAATCGCTGTGACTGCAGCCGGCGTGTACATGACGACGTACGGTGAGATTGACCGCAACAACACCATCAATAGGTATCTGGGCTCGGTCGATCCGGATCCGGTGCTGGTGGCGCGCGCTAACACTGACCTGGTGACGCGAAATGTGGGGATTGGTGGGATGTGCCTTGGGGTGGCGGCCATCATCTTGGCGATCGTAGTGGACCGCACGCCAAACCCAGTCATCAAGCCTCATCTCGTTCCCTCGGCTCTCGATCCGAAACCCGATTAGCGCCACGCGAGGGGAAGGCTGGAGTGACCTCGAAGTCGCGTGAGGGGTGGATAGGCACTGAACGTGGGCGCCTCTACGCGCGACGATGGGAGCCGACTGAGGACACTGGTGCACGCGCTCCAATCCTGCTCTTTCACGAATCGCTGGGAAGCGTGGCTCAGTGGCGGGAATTCCCTGACTATCTAGCCAAGGAAACCCAGCGCGAAGTAATCGCCTATGACCGTCTCGGCTTTGGTCGCTCGGACGCGCGTACCGAACCCATGGAATCGGATCTCATGGCTAGCGAAGCAAACGTCTACTTTCCCAAGCTGCGTGCGCACTTTGAGTTTGAGAAATGCGTGTGCTTCGGACACAGCATCGGCGGTGCGATTTCCGTATTCTGTGCCGGTGCTTTTCCAGAGTCCTGCGTCGCTGTCATTTCGGAGTCCACCCAGGTGTTGGGCGAAGCGCGCTCCTGGGAAGGGATTGCTGCAGCGAGAGCGTTGTTTCGCGACCCCATTCAGTTTTCGCGAATCGAAAAGTACCACGGTGCCAAAGCGCGCTGGGTTCTGGATGCGTGGGTGAACACCTGGGACAAACCGGAGTTCAGGAACTTTAGCTTGGCGGAGCCGCTCCAAAAGGTGCGCTGCCCGACGCTCATTATCCACGGTGATCGCGACGAATTTGGCACCATTGCGCAGCCTCAGGCCATGGCAAGACACATCAGCGCTGAGACGAGATTAGAAATCCTCAGTGATGTCGGTCACGTTCCGCATCGAGAGCGCCCTATGGAGGTTGCTACCCTGGTACGCGACTTCCTAAGCAACCTTGCCTAGGAAGTCCGTGCCTGGTTCTCTTAAGGTGCTGCGGGTGGTTGCCGCATACCGCCAATAGTGGTCCTCATGCGGTAGGCAATCCACAGCAGGGCCGAGTAGACGCCAATGAGGATGAAGTTGGTCGAGAAGTGCGCCAGGCCACCTTGAGCATCCATCGCTGGGCGAATCACAAAGGAGAGCGCATAGGTAATGGCGAGGCAGACAACCGGCGTCAAAATCGACCGCGCCCGATCGAGACCAAACCGGAAGAAGACCACCGGGAGCGCAAAGAGCCCCGCACCGCCCAGCATGCCCCAGAGCACGCTCCCGGTGAGCACACCAACGATCACCCACCCGAGGATGAGAGCGATCAGCGATGCCCACCAATCGTAGTGTCCTTCGTCCGCAGCTCCGGTGAGCAGTGCAGTATCAATTTTGTGACCGCTGGTTTCACGAATGAACAAGCCACCGACCACGATGGTAATGAGGCAGATGGAGATTGGGTAGATGAGACCCACGTACACAACGTTGTCGCCGAATGCTTGTTTGGCGATCACGGAGGTCGTCAGTGCCGTCGCGATCAGTGGCAAGAACCCACCAAACCAACCGTTGCCAAGGTGATAGGGCAAGGACATCGAGGTGTAGCGGATGTTGGTAGGGAAGAGCTCCACCAGGAATGCCGCGATAGGCCCATAGACCATCGTGACGTAGATCATCTGAATGAATATCAAGATGACCATCATCGCGAAATTCAATTGGCTTGGGTCAGCCGCGGGAAGCAGATCTGGATTGGAAAAGTGACGCATGCCCATGTAAAGGGGCACATAGGTCAGCGCCGCAAGCACGATTCCAGTGAGCATGACTTTCTTGCGGCCGATGCGATCGGAGAGGGCTCCGAAAATCAGGAAGAACGGTGTCGCGAAAAGCAGCGCTACCGACATGATTTTATAGGTCGTCGCCCAGTCGATTTTCAGGGCTGTTTGCATGAACGTCAGCGCATAGAATTGCCCGGTGTACCAAACAACTCCTTGTCCGGCAGTTGCGCCAAAGAGGGCCAGCAGCACGTAGCGCAAGTTGAGCGGCCGCGTGAAGCTCTCTTTGAGCGGATTGACCGAGACCTTCTTTTCCGACTTGAGCCGCGCAAACAAGGGGCTCTCGTTCATCTTGAGGCGGATGTAGAGGCTCACCGCCAAGAGGCCGAAGGAGAGGAGGAAGGGTATTCTCCAGCCAGAAATGGCGAGCATTCCTTCACCTCCGCCCTCCTTGAAGGCAGACTCGCCCCAGATGGTGCGCGTGGTACCAATGACGCCCATGCTCAAGAAGAAACCCAAGGTAGCGGTCGTCTGAATAAACGAGGTGTAGTAGCCGCGCCGAGAGTCCGGAACGTGCTCCGCCACGTAGGTGGCTGCACCGCCGTATTCGCCGCCGAGCGCCAAGCCTTGGAGCAAGCGCAATGAGACTAAGAGAATGGTGGCGAGGATGCCAACGTGCTCGTACGTTGGCATGAGGCCGACGAACGCTGTCGACACACCCATCGTCGCCATCGTGACGAGAAATGTGTACTTGCGTCCAATCATGTCACCTAGATAGCCAAACACCAGCGCACCCAGTGGGCGCACGCCGAATCCGGCTCCGAACGTCGCAAGACTTGCAAGGAGCTGCGCGGTTTCATTCCCGGGAGGGAAAAACTTGCTCCCAAAGAACACCGCGAGACTTCCGTAGAGGTAGAAGTCGTACCACTCAAACAAGGTGCCCAGCGACGAAGCGAAAATGACGCGCCACAGGCTCGTCGGCTCGAAGGCGGGAACGTCGGGACTCTTAGCGATTGCTCCTTGACTCATGGTCTCCCCTTCCGAATGAGTGGCTTCTTCCTACGTCCGCGCTCGACATTATTCATCTGCTAACCGAATAATTCGCCGCAACTAGCCACGAGTAGCGGGATTTGTCTAGTGGCAGGAGCCAAAAAAAGACCAAATAATGTGGGAGCTGTGAATCCAGGGCGGAGAGGTGCGTCGTTTGACGCGACGCGTGCATAGACTTTTTCGCACCCGCGTAGATTGGCACACTGCATCATAAATGGATGCCGAAATAACCAGTGGGGAGCATCAACAATTATTGCTTGTCTCGGGTCGTCCTGTGCAAGGATGTGCGCGTCGATTTCTCATTAGACCCGGAGGGTTCATGAAAGCGCTGAAACCGGTTGTGGCCGCGGTTGCGATGGCGGCGATGCTGTGGGCACCTTGCGCAGACGCGGTAACGGTTACGCTCGGCGAAAAGTCTTCGTTCACTCTTGGCTTGCTGACGCAGTACCAATTCAACCTCTATGAGCATGGCGCCAACAACGCCACCGTGTATGGAGATAGAGCCGTCGGCTGGGAGACGGGCTTTCGGCGAATTCGGATCATCCTCGCTGGGGAAATCTATACTGGCCTCTCGTTCTTTTTTGAAACGGACTCGCCGAACATTGGCGTAGCCGGGAATCTCCCGGTCACGCAGAGTGGTTTGGCGAGCAATCCGGTAACGCCGATCTTCGTGCAGGACGCAATGCTCATGTACAAGGTCGCCGACGAATTTGGGGTGGACCTCGGGTTGATGCTCCTCCCTTTTAGCCGTATGGGAGTGACCTCCGCAGTCTCGTTGCTGACGATGGACTACCACACGTTCTTCATCAAGCACGCGACGGTGAAGGGCAACTTGTACGGAGGAGGAACCGAAGGCCCTGTCATTTGGCGGGACGTCGGGGTTCTTTTTCGCGGCGGATTCTTGAAGCAACACATTCAATACCGAGCTGGAATCTTCGCCGGCGTTCGTTCGAACACCGTGACGGTAGGAACGGGAACCGGCGCAGCGACCTTCGCCGTCAATCCGCAAAACTATCCGCGGTTTTCGGGCACGCTCAAGTTCAACCTCTGGGATGCCGATGAGGGACCGATCGTGCAGGGTATCTACATGGGCAAGAAGAAAGTGCTCACCGCGGGGGTTTCTGCCGACTACCAGCAGAAGGGGGCCTGGGATGCATCGCGCAATGTGAACACCGATAGCCTTGGCATTGCCGCCGACATCTTCTTCGACCATCCTTTTGGCATCGACAATCAGCACGAGGTCATCGCGTCCTTCAACTTCGCGGCGTACAACCAGGGAGCAGGCTTCGATGCCGATGGTAAGCGCGTTCCGGTCCGCGTCGCCCTTCCTGGCGGCCCTCCCGGCTCTATTGCGCTTCCGTACCGCGAGCTGAGCACGAGTCCTGCCGATGGCCTTCCGGCGGCGCTGGTGGCCAATCCCAACACGGGCTATGCATTGTTCTTTGACGTTGCCTACCGCTACAAGAAGCTGCTCGGGTACATCAGCTACGAGAAATTCATCAGTGCGACGCTCGTCAATGACTACCAAGCGGTGCGAGGCGGAATTGGCTGGTATTTTGCTGGCCACCGTTCGAACCTCAAACTTGAGCTGGCGGGTGTTCAGGCCCAGCGCGGCACTGCGACCGACCTCGGTGCGACCTCGAAAGACTTCACTGCTTGGGTGCCGACGAGTGCGACGACGTTCGTGCAGGGAACCGCACCTTACACGGACGCCCAGTCAACGCCGTTTCAATTCCAGGCCAAGTTCCAAGCCCAAGTATTCTTTTGAGCTAGCGTCTCGCTGACTGTGCGTAAGCGCCCTCTTTCGAGGGCGCTTACGCATACGCGTGGACGTGGTTGGTCTGCCTGTGGCAGTGGGAGCCGGTGCAGGCTAAGGACTTTGACTACGCGCTTCCTAACGACCTCATCGCGCAGACCCCTGCGGCGCAGCGCGATGCGAGTCGACTGCTCCACTTGGGCCCTGGCGATGCGGTCGACCGCGCCTTTCGCGATTTTCCCAAGCTCTTGCGACCGGGTGACCTTCTGGTCATCAACGACTCCAAGGTGTTTCCAGGCCGGCTCTTGGGAACCAAGGAAGGAACCCTCGGCAAAGTGGAGTTCCTCTTGGCGCGGCCTGCCGACGGCCAGTCCGCGCAGGAGGCGTTAGGGGCGCCGCCCAGCGCCGTTGCTTGGAAGTGCTTGGGGAAGCCTACCCGCAGCCTCAAGACCGGCTCGCGGGTTCACTTCGCGGGTAGTTTGGTTGGAGAGGTGCAAGGGATTGGCAGGGGCGGGGATCTGACGGTGCGATTTTCCTCGTCCGCAGAAACGCTGCGCGAAGCGATTGTCTTGGCCGGTCAGATGCCCCTTCCCCCTTACATCGCTCGGCCTGCCGGCGACTCAGATGAGGAACGCTACCAAACCATCTACGCAAGCGAAGCGGGTTCCATCGCCGCGCCCACCGCGGGGCTTCACTTCACCCCGGAGATATTCTCTGAAATTGCAGTGGTCGGAGTCGAAGTAGTGCGAATCACGCTGGAGGTCGGCCTCGGGACATTTCTTCCATTGCGCGAAGAAGAAGTGTCTCGCCACCTGATGCACAGCGAGCGCGCCGTTGTGACCCACCAGGCGGCGGCGCGCATCCGGGCCGCGCGGAGCGATGGGC
>JBGSMZ010000097.1:0-7524 GCA_041739845.1 Myxococcaceae bacterium | reverse complement strand
AGCTTTCCATCTTCGCGCTCCTTGGACGCTGCTATGCCGGTTGCACCGAGTGCGGTGACGATCTCGTTGGCATCTCGTTCAGTCAACCCGTGCTGAATCGAAACTTCACAACCACTGACCATCAGGAAAGAGATGGCGATGATAGGGCGAGGACGCATCGCTGCTAGATTTGCGTTTGAAGAATCTGCCTGATGCCGGATGTCGCCTTCTCGACAACCTTTCCTGCGAGATCGAGCTCCTGAGTCGATTGGTACATCGACGTCTGAAGCGAGAGCAACTCGGCGGGAGTGAAATGCCTCCCAGATTCAGCCAATGCAAGCACGCGCTCCATCCGATTCTGCGCCACGGCAAGGTGGTCAATGAGTGCCGTCGCCTGAAAGTGTTGCGGGTGACTCCCAGAGATGTCGACCCCTCCTGGCGCTGCGACTGGCGGGGTCGGCGTCGCTTGTCGCAAGGTCTTGAAGATTGCACCGAAGGATTGTCTAGGGTGCTCGGAAGCTGACGCCACACTGGGCGCCGCGACAACAGTCTTGGTGTACACGGCTAGCTAGTGGATGTTATTGATGGCCGCGCGTGCGGAGTCGTGGCGCATCTTGATGACATTCGACAGCGTGGTGTACTCGCGACTCTCGTTTTGCATGGCAATCTGAAGCGCCAGAGATTGGTCTGCTTGCGCCTTCATTTGTGCAACTTCTCCCTGCAACGGACCCCCAGCGTCCAAACCTTGCGAGCCCCCTGCGATTGCGGCATCCGTGGCGCTTCCGATGGCCGCACTCACAATGCCACCACCTGGGACTACGCTCGCAGCGCCGCGCATCATGTTTCCGCCCACTTGCAGCGCGTTCCGAAGCACCCCGCTAAATTCACTTTTTGGGGTTTGCCGCGCAACCGTTGGTGTCAACGAAAGCTTTGCATCGATTCTTTCCATGATTCCTCCCTTTGATAGGAGAGGCTTCATGGATTGTGCCAACAACTCTTGCCAGAGCGCCGTGCGAACCTCCGCCTGCAAGTCGCTCGCTTCGTTCGCGCACTCGGACGGTGCGCACCGCGTCCTAGGACGTACGGGGTTCGCGGAGCGAAGCGACGAGGTCGGTAAGCTGGTTGCTTTGGAAGGGCTTGTGAATGTAGCCCGTTGCTCCGGCTTCGGTAGCCGCAGCGACGTCTGCCCGCTTGCTCTTGGCGGACAACATATAGATCGCCGTGGTCACAAGCGCTGAGTCTCCGCGCAACATCCGGCACAGGCTAACGCCATCGATTCCCGAAGCGTCTCCAGGCGAAAGGACAATGTCTAAGAGAATCAAGTCGAAGCTCTGTTCGCGGGTCATCCGAATAGCTTCAAGCGCATTAGAGGCGCAGATGACCTCGCAATGAATGTCACTCAACATGCGTTGGACCAAGCCGCCAATAACAGGCTCATCTTCAACGAAAAGAACCCGAAACGTGAGAGTCTCGGGGTATTTCCGCTTATTCTCAGCGCTCGCGCGCGTAGCTCTTTTTCTTGCCACGATGGAATTCCACTCAAAGAGTTGCGCTGCGAATCACAAACTTCAAGCCTTGCCAACAACAGGTAGCTACTACAACCGGGTAGTTCGATCCCGGTTGCTATCACTTCGTGCTCCCTGATTCTATCAGACCTCTCCTAGAGATACTCTTGGTCGTCGGGAGTATCTGCACCGTCGTCCTCGTCACTCTCCTCTGGAGAAAGCGCGCCCGAAGTCCTCGCGCCGCGCCTTTGAACGTATGCAAGAAGCATCACTGTAGACTCGACGAACCCCGAGACGAGGTACAAACCAAAGAATGCAACCAACACCCACGCAGGGTGAACCCGGGTCGCAATAAATACACCAGTAACAAAAATCGTGGCCAATATTACCGCAGCGGTGGACGAGGGGCGTAGGTGCTTAAAGGTCCGGTAGCGAACCGAAGAGACCATCAATAGTCCAAGAAAGAGAACCCCTGCGAATACCGGCCAGCGGTAGGCGTCTGGGAGTTGGCCGCCCTTGGTGTTTTGAAAGGCGATGATGAGAGAGATGATGCCCGCTGCAGCGAACGGAATCGGCATCCCGACGAAAAAGCGAGAACTTCCACCGGTGGGCGACCTGATCGCCAATACGTTGAAGCGCGCCAACCGAAGCGAGCCACATGCCAAGTAGGCAAAGGCGGCAGCAAGTCCCGCGAAGCCAAGCGGCTCCAGAGCCCACCTCCACACGAGAAGTGCAGGCGCAGCCCCGAAAGTGACGATATCCGCGAGGGAGTCGAGTTCTTGACCGAAGAGACTCTGGGTTCTGGTCAGTCGAGCCACGCGGCCGTCAAAGCCGTCGAAGAAGAACGCAAAAAATATGGCAATAGATGCTTGGTAGAGGTGTAGGGGTAGCCCGTCCGCTGCGCACAGCGTCATCGCGTAGAAACCACAGGCGATGGAGGAAAGCGTGAAGAGGCTCGGGACAACAAAGATTAGGTCGGGGAGCTTCATCTTTTCGCGAGCTTCGGAGCGGGTTTCATGACGTATATTGCTGTCGCCGCGATCGTAGCCATCCTCCTGGCTTGTTGGGTGGCGTATGTACCTGGCCGCTATCCTCTTCCTGAGTCTCCGACAACCCACCTCTGCGTTGCCACTATGGACGGGTGGACACTAGACGTCTACCTTCACCCAGCCAAGGACCGCAGGTTTCGCGAGCCGGTCATCCTCTGCCACGGGTTGGGAAGCAATCACACGATTTTCGAATTCGCCGAACCTTGGAATCTCGCGAAGTTCCTCAGCGATAGCGGCTTCGACTGCTACTCGGTGAATTTGCGCGGAGTCAGGAGCAATGCAACCGAGTTCGAAGGGCCCTACGATGTGAGCTTCGATGACTACGTGGGAAGCGATGCGCCAGCGCTCTTGAAGAGAATCCAAGACCACTCCGGATCGCCGCAAGTGCTTTGGGTAGGGCATTCGATGGGCGGATTGGTAGGGCTTGCGGTTGCCGGGGGAACCCTTGGAAGTGCGTTCAAGGCTCTGGTCACCATTGGCTCGCCAGCCTACTTTCGTACGAGCAACGCTTCAGTCGCGCTCATTCGGGTGGGTCGATGGCTTGCGCCTTGGGGAGTGTTCAATAGCGGTTTGGTCAAATTCTTGGCGCCGCTCGCCGGGCTGGTCCCGCTTTCTGACCACATCCACTCCGCGAACCTGCGAAATCTCTCTGTTCACGTTCAGCAAATGTTGCTCGCAAACACTATTGTGCGGATTTTCCGAGGCGTTCTCGACCAGCTCGACGATTGGATTTCGCATGATGCCTTTCGATCGCGCGATCGAACCCTCGACTATCGTACCCGCATCGCAGAAATCATCTGTCCCACCCTCGTCGTTGGCGGCTCCGTAGACATGCTTTGCCCGGAGTATGCGACGCGGGCACTCGCCGAAGGGCTTGCAAAGTCGCGCCAGACGCTTACGATGTTTGGAAGGAAGTATGGGCATCTCGATGACTATGGGCACGGCGACCTTGTCGTTGGAGCGCGCGCCAACTCTGAAGTCTACCCGGTGTTGTCGCGGTTTCTGAGGAGCAATGCGACGGCCGCCGATACAGCGAGGGGAACTGGCGCCCTCGCTCCGCCATTGACCTTGCCCGTGGAAGTCTGAAAGGTTCCGATCCAGTGGTAAGCGATTCCCTTGCATGCGTCGCGCTCCTGGCTGGCGTCGGACGACGGATGAAATCCGAGCGTCCGAAGGTGCTTCATTCGCTCTTGGGTCGACCGCTCGGTTGGTATGCGCTCACGCGTGCCATGGAGCTCCGAGCCGAACCCATCGTTGCTGTCGTGGGGCATCAAGGCGAAGCAGTGCAAACGGAGATGGCGCGCCTATTTCCAGGCCCGGCAATTCAATTTGCCATCCAATCGGAGCAGAGAGGCACCGGTCACGCGGTACTTTGCGCCCGACAATCGCTCTTGGGGTTCAAGGGTGCGGTACTCGTTCTCTATGGCGACGTTCCGTTGCTCACCGAACAAACGCTTCAGGGATTGGTCGCCGCGTTTCGTAACAGCGATGCTCCGCTCGCGCTGTTGACGTGCAGACCACCAAACCCCCACTCCTATGGTCGGGTCCTCCGCGCTGATTCGGGCGCAGTGAGGGCTATCGTCGAGGAGCGCGACGCGACTCCAGAGCAGCGACGCATCGAGGAAGTGAACGCCGGGGTGTACATCGCAGACGCCGACTTCCTTTTCGAGGCACTTCATTCGCTTCGACCCAACAACGCGCAGGGAGAAATCTACCTCACTGATATCGTCGCCAAAGCGGTTGCCGCGGGAGGTGCGATCACCGTTGGCGTTGCGGCGGAGGAAGTGGAAGGCGTGAATTGTCTCGCGGACCTGGCACTTCGTGCCGAGACACTGCGCAGTCGAATCAACGCTGCGATGATGGCGAATGGGGTGACCTTGGAGCACCCAGCAACGACCTTCATTGACGAGGGCGTGGAAATCGGTCCGGATACTATTTTGGGTTCAGGGGTCGCGATCGGCGAAGGATGCACCATCGGATCTCGGGTCGTCGTGGGCCAAGGTTGCGTCATTCGCCGGTCCGTCGTTGGCGACGATTGTGAGCTGAAACCCTACTCGGTACTCGAAGGAGCAGTCGTCGCTCCGAGGTGCCAGGTGGGGCCGTTCGCGAGACTTCGCGGCGGCACGCGCCTCGACGAAGGCGTGCACGTGGGCAATTTCGTCGAAACGAAGCAGGCGCACTTGATGCGCGATACCAAGGCGAACCATCATGCGTACTTGGGGGATACGGAAATCGGCGAGCGCTGCAACATTGGCGCTGGGACTATTACCTGCAACTACGATGGCTTTTCGAAGCATGTGACCCGTATCGGGAGCGATGTGTTTGTTGGATCTGACACGCAGCTCGTTGCCCCCGTCGTCGTGGGCGATAATGCGTTGATCGGAGCAGGGAGCACGATTGTCAGAGATGTCCCTGCGGGCTCGCTAGCGCTCTCTCGCGCGCCGCAGTCTGTCAAAGAGGGCTGGGTAGAAGATCGGCTGAAAATCTTGAAACGCACGAGGGGCGACAAGGAGCATTGAATTCGTGTGCGGAATCATCGGTTACATCGGACAAAAACCTGCCTGCCCTATCCTTATCAGCGGCCTCACGCGACTCGAGTACCGTGGGTACGACTCGGCAGGCGTTGCGTTGCTTGAAGGTACGAAGCTCAAAGTCATTCGCGCGACCGGAAAGCTCAAGAACCTAAGCGCCAAGATCGGTAGCGAATCCCTTCAGGCGACAATGGGGATTGGGCACACGCGATGGGCGACCCATGGACGCCCATCGGATGACAATGCGCACCCGCACACTTTTGGAGGTGTCTCAGTCGTTCACAATGGAATCATCGAGAACCACCTCGAGCTGAAAGCGGAACTCAAGGCGAACGGACACAGCTTCAGCTCCGATACGGACTCTGAAATTTTGGCGCATCTCATCGCGGACAGCATCACCAAGGGCGCGTCTCTCGCCGAGGCTGTTCGATTGACCTTGCAGCGGATGCGCGGAACCTACGCCATCGTCGCTCTCGCTTCAGAGCAACCTGAGGCAATCGTTTGCGCCCGCTCGTCGCAACCTCTGGTCCTCGGGCACGGAACGGGAGAAAACTTTGTTGCTTCCGACGTGCCGCCGCTCTTGGAACATACCCGCGAGGTCACCTTCCTTGAAGATGGCGATGTCGCAGAGCTCGGACGCGATACGATCGTCATCCGCGCGCCGAACGGCAACATCATTGAGCGCCCACGCCAACACATCGATTGGAATGTGACGATGGCAGAAAAGGGCGGCCACAAACACTTCATGCACAAGGAAATCGTGGAGCAGCCCAGGGCTGTTGCCGATACGCTGCGCGGGAGAATTCTTCGTGAAGCCGGCGATATTCACATCGACGGATGGCCGCTCACCGATGCGGAGGCGCGCGCGCTCGACAAGATATGGTTTCTCGCCTGCGGAACTTCGTTCCACGCTGGGCTGGTCGGTCGTTGGCTCATCGAAGCGCTCGCGCAAATACCTGTGGAAGTCGATTTGGCGAGCGAGTTTCGATACCGGAACCCGCTCGTTCGCAAGGGGCAGCTGGCTATCGCGGTAAGCCAGTCCGGGGAGACTCTCGACACCTTGGCCGCGATGCGAGAAGCGAAGGCCCGCGGGGCGATTACGCTAGCGGTCTGCAATGCGGTCGGATCGGCATTGACGCGAGAGGCGAGCGTCTCGCTGATGACGCGCGCCGGACCGGAGATCGGGGTCGCCTCGACAAAGGCCTTCACCACGCAACTCGCGGTGTTCTACTTGATGGCGATAAAGCTCGGCCGCCAACGGGGAACTCTAGGCACGGAGGCTGCACGCCTTCACCTGGATCATCTCGCGGAAGCCCCAGGGCGCATCGAGGAAGCGCTGCGAGAAGAGGAGCACATCAAAGCCATCGCCGGGAAATACGTTCACGCGAGCGGGTTCTTCTTTCTCGGGCGCGGTCCGATGGTCCCGGTGGCGCTGGAGGGTGCGCTCAAGATGAAGGAAATCTCCTACTCGCACGCCGAGGGATACGCTGGCGGAGAGATGAAGCACGGGCCGATCGCGTTGATCGATGAATCGCTGCCGGTCGTCATTTTGGCACCGAGCAATCCAAAGACGCACTACGACAAAATGCTAGGCAACCTCCAAGAGGTCAAAGCGCGCGGAGGAAAGGTGATTGCAATCGTCGATCCTGGTGACTCGGTGGTTCGAGAGCTCGCAGATGACGTCATTGAAATCCCCTCTGGAGGAGGGAGCATCGAGCCAATGTTGGCGACGATTCCGCTCCAGTTGTTGGCCTACTATGTCGCAGATCTCCGCGGTACTGACGTGGACCAACCGCGCAACCTCGCGAAAAGCGTCACGGTGGAGTGAATGCCTTTGTCGTCGGGCGCGCTTCTTTCGCTGGGCGCTCATGGCTCTTTCGTTCCAGCGCTCCGATGCCAGAGCCAATGGCAAGCATGAGCGCGAAGGAAGTTTCTGCGTGAAAGAGCGGGTCATGCAGCAGCGACAGCGCGATGAAGAGCGCCACCGCTCCGAGGAGCAATCCACCCGCGGGAGGACTTGCATACCCCAATTGGAAGAGGCGAAAGAGCCACGCCAATAGCAACAGCGAAGCTATGATCCCAGATTCGGCGGCGATGGTCACAAACTGGTTGTGTGCCTTTCCCTGGTGGCTAGCCGCACTCGCGGGAGCTCCTGCTGGGAGGCTGTCGCGCGCATGAAATTGGCCCAAGCCAATCCCTGCGATCGGGTGCGCGACGACGGTACGCAGGCCAGCTGTGAAGAGAGCAATGCGTTCAGCGTTCACCCCTGGATCGAGCGCACTTTCGAAGCGCGTGCGCACCGATGCTTGGGATGCCAAAGCAGCCGCGAGCACCGTGGCGCCGGCGACGATCCCTACCAAGGCCACTCTGGCGCGCGCTCTTCCCCACCAAAGAATTCCCATCGCAAACAAAGTCGCCACCGAGGCGGCGCGCGCATAGGCGAGTGCCGCGATTGCAGCG
>JBGSMZ010000086.1:0-11434 GCA_041739845.1 Myxococcaceae bacterium | reverse complement strand
AGCTGCACCAATCGCCATCTCTTCGCGCCGCCCGTCCCCGGTGCCGCAGGCCGTCGCCGCGTTGAGGAACGTGATGCGATCCGCAGGTAACATCACCAGCGGAGCCTGGCGCCTTCTCCAGAGCGCTACGATCTCATCGCGCATGGTCGCTTGGCGGTTCGTTCCGAAGTCAATCTTCGCAGGGTCCAGCGATGCCATGAACTCCTTGAGACCATCACCGCCGTACGCAAGAAAATCAGGGACCGCAACTCTGTAACGCCTTCTGGGATCCATCGCACCGTTGTCCAAGGCAAAGCTTGCGAGCTGGCGCTTTTCTGAACACCGCGAAAGGATGACGCGCGCCCCCGAAACTTGGAAGACCCCTTTGGAGGATGCGTAGGCGGCCCGCATGAATCGCTCGAGTTCAGTATCGGAAAGATCCAAAATGGCGATCCGATTGTCGAACGGGAACACTTCGTAGACATCGCTGTAGGTCACTGCTCCCGGAGGAAGGTCGGAGCGCAGTCCACCGGGATTGACGATGGCGATGTCGGCGCTGGTGACGACGCGCATGGCGTCAGCAATGAGCGCGCCAAGCGGGCTCTCGTCGGCGGATCCTCGCAGGAGTCGCTCCGGCGCAGTCACCCCGATGCGCTCCTTCGCAAGGCTTGCCACGGACATCTCTGCCTCGGAGACGAGCGCCGCTACATCAGGGTCAGGACTTATTTTCTTCCCGAGGAAGGTGGCGGGGACGAGGTGGACTTTGCGATCCCGGAGCTTTTTGGGATCGCACGTTCCGGTGAGCGCATCGACGGTTTCGCAGATTTCGACGTTGGCATTGATCGTCGTTTTTCCTGAAAGTACCCGCTTCGTAGCGCCATCGATGGTGAGTTCCACTGTAGCGAAGGACTTGCCGAAAGCGTTGCTCTCTACGATCGGGGTGCCGTTGATGATGTGGCCGATGGTGCAATGCGAGTGACCAGCGACGATGAGGTCTACTGTACCGGCGGGGAGCTCGTGACCCAATGCAAAGAGTTCTCCTCGGCTCAAAGCGCAGCTCGATTGACTCCCGGGATTCTTGTCCTCGCGGCATTTGCCACCGGCGTGCACCATTGCAATGATCACCGTGGCACCCCGCGCACGCAGCGATTCTGCGGAGGCAAGCGCCGTGCGGACCAAGGGTTCAAAGCGCAGTGACCGGACATTCAAGGGGAACGTGACCGTCGGGGTCTCAGTCGTTGTAAGACCAAAAACGCCGATTTTCACTCCCTTGCGTTCGATGATCGCAGTTCCATCGCCGCCGAGCCATGCGGGACGCTGGCCGTCTGCCGCATCTCGAATGTTGGCGGAGAGCACGGGGAATTTGGCCTGCTTGATGCGTGCTTTCAGGGCGCCCAGAGCGTCTTGATCTGGGGAGGTCGCCACGGACGCGCGCCCGACCGGACCAAAATCAAACTCATGGTTGCCGATGACGGCCGCATCGTACCCGAGCAAATTGTACACATCGATGACCGGCTTGCCTTCACCGAGATTCGACACCAGCGTTCCCTGGAACATGTCGCCGCCGTCCAACAGCAGGAAGCCGTTCGGATTTCGGGCGCGGAGTTCCCGAATATAGGAAGCAAAAAGCGCGACGCCTCCATAGCGCAAGTCTTGACCAGCGATGGTCTCGTTGCGTTCGCGAATCCAACCGTGAAGATCGTTGGTGCTGACGACGGTAATTCGAATCGGCTTTCCGTCGACCTCTTCACCGCCGCTTGGATTTTGGCCAGCTACGGCCAGGTTCCCTGTGGCCCCGAGGACTAGGTAGATCACGGACGCTCGGAGCGACAACTCCCGGAACCGGGCCTGGCCTCGGCGATCGATCACCAATGTGTCAGTCTGCCACAGTCGAGCCGACGAAACGGAAGAATAATAGCACTTTGCCATTTTTCTCCATTCGTCGTTGCGCTGCGTGCGTTCAGGCCCGTCGGCGCCATGGCGGGATGAATGCGAAAGCCAGAACGGCGCCGACTAGTCCTCCTTGGTTGCATCCGCAACCAGTCCTCCCTCCACTCCCTGTACCTGGCGCCTGGTTGCCGGGAGCGCCACCAGCCTCCCCTCCTCCAGCATCGCCGTCTCCGCCTGTCGTACTTCCGTCCATTACGGGGCCAACGCCTCCTTCTGGAGTGACCACCACCGGAAGTGCAGGCGTGAAGGCCGCAGCAAAATCCTCCCATTGAAAAGTCTTGATGTTGGAGCCACCTATGTCTTGAACGGCCAGCGTACCGAACGGAAACGGCAACCTTCGGCCGTAAGGATCCGCAAGCGTCGTCACCGCGAGAGCGCCTATTCCCCCCACCCGGCCAGACCCTCCGTCAGGGGCTCCCAGAGCCGCCGCGCCGCGGAGAGTGCCTTTCGTTTCACCAGCTACGTCGTAGACGAAGACGCGATTTCCATTGGATTGACCGACGAGGAGGAGGGCTCCGCCAGCATCGTAAGGATAGAGTGCAAGACCCGCTGCGGCACCGATGCCATCGTTCGAGAGGTCTCGCTGCAAAACGACACGCCCGTCAGCGAGGCGCCGATAGATTGCACCGTCCACCAGGGCGTATAGATCGCCGGTGCGATCGTCAGCTTCGAGCGCTGAAATCCGCTTTGGGAATGCAACCGCGAGCCCCGCGTCACCAATCCTTCCGTCGAGAATCGCGTAGGGAGTGGCCGTCGCGCCATTCGCAAGCCAGACGACGAGCCCGGCGTCGTTTGCCTCAAGGGCGAGCGGCGCGGCACTGCTCAGGCCAGAGACGATCCGAGACCCGCCGGCGACGGGCCCCAAGCCGCCATCATTGAAAACGCGCAGTACAAAGATTCGGTTTGTCGTCGCCGAAGATCCCGCCAGATACGCGGTTCCGCCGAACATCCGGCTGTCGATTCCCCCAATGACTCCTGCGGCCGCCGCGTCGCTGTAGGTCCCGGTGCAAGGTCCCGTGGCGAGGTGGATATCGAGCCCTTGCGTCGTCGCAGAAGCTATTCGCGGAGGCGCTCCTTCGAAGCTGGGATAACGGACGAGGGCCAGGTCGCCGCCATAGCTGAGGCTCGTGCAGGGGGCTGTTTGCGCAATCCAGCCAACGACTGGAGATTGGGCCCAGCCCGACGCAGAAATGACCGCAGCGGCGAGAACCATTTTTCTGGGAAGCATGGCGGCTTTGTAGCGCGGGAGCGCTCCCCACGTCTATGCTATGGCGAGCGCATTATGGAAGCCTACCGGCCCCTCCTTCACGAAGGGGGAAGCGACGGAATCGTGTTGGTCCCTTTTGTTGTCGAGGCCAATTACGCGGGTTGGCGACTCGACAAATACCTATGCGAGAAAATTCGCCGGCTCTCGCGCACGCGCATTCAGGAACTCATCCGCAGGAGCCTCGTTGCCGGCGTGCCACTCAAGCCCTCGACGCATGTCTGGACCGGACTGGCGTTCCAGCTCAAGAAGCCCGCCGAAGCAGAGCCCGACGTGCCGAGCATCGCGATGTTGCGCGAAGTCCATGTAGACGCGCACCTCCTCGTGGTCGACAAGCCACCGGGATTGCCAGTCCATCCCAGCGCTCGCTATCAACGCAACACGCTGACCGCACAACTCAAAGAGCGCTACGGGTTTCGCGCCGAACCGGCGCATCGCCTCGATCGCGAAACCTCTGGCCTCCTCATCTGTTGCCGAACGGCGCTCGCGAGCCGAAAGCTGGGAATCGCCTTCCGCGATGGCTGCATCGCCAAGGAATACTTGGCGATCGTCGAAGGTTGGCCCTCAGGAGATTTTGAAGTGGATGCGCCCATTCTCGAAGGGACGGTGCTCATTCGGATTGCCGTTCAAATCGCAGCCGGCGGACGCCCCGCCAAAACGCGTTTTGCCGTCTTGCGGAGGTTTTTGCGCGGCGGCCGTCGCTACGCGCTACTGCAATGCACGCCCACCACCGGACGTCAGCACCAAATTCGCGTCCATGCCTTGCACAGCGGCTTTCCCCTGGTTGGAGACAAAATATACAGCGTGGATCCAGCGTGCTTCGATCGCTTTTCGAAGGGCCTCCTCACCGACGCGGACCGGAACCGTTTGCAGCTTTCGAGGCACGCCCTTCATGCCGCTTCCCTGGAATTCGCTCATCCAGAAACGGGAAAGGCGACATCCTTTTGCTCTCCACTCCCAAAGGATCTCGCGGAGTTCATGGACATACCTGCAAGAACCGAACAGAGTTGGCCCGCGTGAGTCTCCCCTTCTTCGAGGAACTGCGAGCGCGCCTCGCCCCCCTGCATCCCATTCCACTGCCTCAGTACCGCCAGGGCTTGCGCGACTCGGCGGTGCTCATTCCTCTTCTTTGGAGCGGCGGAGAACCGCACGTCGTCTTAGTCCGCCGTTCGCAGCGCCTGCGATCGCACCCGGGGCAAATCGGATTTCCAGGAGGCGGCTATGAGCGCGGCGATGGTGACCTGCTCGCGACGGCGTTGCGCGAATCCAACGAGGAAGTCGGAATCGATTCCACATCGGTCCGACTCTTGGGGCGCTTGCCGACGATTGCAACGATTACCGGATACCGGGTAACGGCCTTCGTAGGCGTCATTCCAGATGAAAGGACCCTTGAACCCGCGGCCAGCGAAATCGATGCGGTCCTCTACGCGCCCCTCATGCGCCTTGCGCGCACCAAACGACCCTTCTTCGGTCTTCCGAGGAGTGCGCTCATTTGGGGCGATGGCGGTGATATCGTTTGGGGTATCACCGGAAGCCTGCTCGAGGCCCTCCTCGTCCATGCACACGCTGCACCGGGCTCTTCTGCCGCCGGACAGGTGAGCCAAATGTAGCGCTTCCCTCCCTCGCTCCCTGCGGTCTCCGACACCTGCTGTGGCTTACCCGCGGTGCGCGGCTGCCAGCTCCAAGTACGCGAGCGTGCTGCGCTCAATGACCGCAATCTCCGATGGACCAATCTCGCGCACGCGGCGCGCCGGCGATCCAAGGATGAGGCTTCTCGGCGCAAACTCCTTCTTGGGAGTCAACAGTGCGCCTGCACCGACAAAACACCACTCCCCAAGAACCGTATTGTCCATGAGAATAGCGCCCATTCCGATGAGGCAATGAACCCCCACCTGGCAGCCGTGGAGTATCGCCCGGTGTCCCACGGTGCAATCGGCTCCGATAGTGGTGCTGGAAATGCCCCCCGTCGCGTGTGCAATCACGCCATCTTGAAGGTTGGTTCGCGCATCGACGACGATGGCTCCCCGATCCCCCCGCAGAATGACACCCGGCCAAACCGAGACATCCTTGCCCAAACGGACTTCGCCGATAATCTCGGAGGATGGGTGCACAAAGCAGGAGGCATGAACCTCGGGAGCAAGATTTCGATAGGGGGTGATTGGCATGCCCCAGGATTGTACCCGACTTGCGCGCCGCTTTGCGTCTTCTCGAAATGCGGTTGCATATGCTGCCCCCCTTGGGGGACATTGGCTCCTATGCCAGCGCGTGACGAAGCCGGAGTTCGATACAAGGTGCTCGAGGTAGCTCCCGTCGATGCAGCATCCCTCGAAGCATGCCTGAACCATTGGGTGGAAAAGGGCTACGCACTGGACGGAATGCACTTTGTCGTCGCCGATACTTCCCGGCGCCCAACCATGGCCTTTGTGCTCTTCACCCAACGGACCCTCTAGAGCCACCTATGCTGAAGAGTGAGCGTGGGCGACGCCGCCGCCTCAGAGTCGGATTTGCCTTCAATATCAAGCGCCCTCAGGCTCCTGGAACCCCTGGCAAAGGTGACGATAGCGAGGCGGAATTTGATTCCCCGGCGACGCTCCAAGCCATTCGCGAGGCGATCGCCAGCTTTGGGCATCGCGTCATCGACTTCGAAGCGAACGAGAAACTGCCCGCGCTTCTCGCAGCGAGTCGCGTCGATGTCGTCTTCAATGTCGCAGAGGGGAAGCAGGGCCGAAGCCGGGAAAGCCAAGTGCCGGCGCTGCTCGAACTCCTAGGAATTCCCTACACCGGCTCCGATGCGGCAACCCTCGCCGTTACCTTGGACAAAGCTGTTGCAAAAGTTGTTGTCGCCGCTGCGGGTGTTGCAACACCCCCGTTCCAACTCTTGCGGACGGGCGAGGAGCCGCTCGCTCGGCACCTCGGACCCTACCCGCGGGTCGTCAAGCCTGCGGCGGAAGGAAGCTCCAAGGGGGTCAACGCCAAGAGCGTGGCTAACAACGCCAGAGAGCTTCGCAGCCTCGCCAAAGCGATCATAGGTCGCTACCGTCAACCGGCGCTCGTCGAGTCCTACTTGGGCGGCCGAGAGTTTAGCCTAGCCATCCTTGAGATGCCCTCGCCGACGCTGCTTCCGATTCTCGAAATCATCTTCACCGAGCAGCACGGCGCCGACCCCATCTACACCTTCGAGGACAAATGCGCGCCCAATCCCAGGATTCGCTATCAAGTACCCGCGCGCATACCGATTCGCCTCGCGACTGCACTGCGGCGCGCGGCGCTCACCACCTTTCAAGCGCTTGGATGCCGCGACGTGGCGCGCATGGACTTTCGCTTGGACGCCCATGGGCGCCTGCAATTTCTCGAATGCAATCCGCTTCCGGGCCTGACCCCTGAATGGAGCGATTTGGTGATGATTTCTCAGGCGGCGGGGCTGCGCTACCGCGATTTGGTCGGCGCAATCCTCGATGGAGCCATTCGACGCCTCGGAGCCTAGGACTGCTTGCGGTAGGTAAGCACAGCAAGCGCATTCGCGCCGGCTCCAAAAATGAGCAGCGCGAAGATGACGCTGCTCAGCTCACGCAAGCTACTCCCTTTTAGGTAGACCGCGCGCAACGCAAGAATGAAATACTTGAGCGGAAACACATCACTTAATTTCTGGGCCCAATCGGGCATGCTTGCCACTGGCGTATACATGCCGCTCATGAAAATCATCGTTATCAACACGAAGAACATGATGAACATCGCTTGCTGAAACGAAGATGCAAAGTTCGAAATCAGCAAGCCCATCCCGGACACCGCAATGATGTACACTCCAGTAATCACATAGAGGGTCAGATACCCGCCCACTGGGGTTAGCCCATACGCCAACCACGCTATTGCAAACGCCGCCGTGAGCGCAAAGTAGCCGATTGCCCAATGGGGGATGAGCTTGGCGACAATAAACGCCGCGCGACTGACAGGTGTCACATTCAGCTGCTCAATCGTTCCCCGCTCCTTTTCACCCACGATGTTGAGCGCCGGCAAGAAGCCGCAAATCATTGTAATCACCATGGCCATAAGAGCCGGCACCATAAAAATACGGTAATCGAGGTGCGGATTATAGCGATACCGGGGGACAATCTCGAACCGCGAAGCACCACTCTGGTTTGCTGCGGTGGGCCGCTCCGCGCGCAGTTCGCGCGCAAAGTCGCCAATGATTCCGGCCAGATAAGCACTCCCGAGGCCGCCGCGGGCGCCGTTCACAGCGTTGACGGCGATCAGTGCATCGCCGTCTCCTTCGCGGACGAGATCGCGCTCAAAGTTGGGAGGTATTTCCAGAATGACGTCGGCCCGATCCGCCTCAAGGTCTTCCAATGCAATGCGGTAGCTCGATGCGACTTGCGTCAACGCGAAGTAGCCCGAAGCCGTTACCTTGTTGCCGAGGCGAGTCGAGTATGGTGAGCGGTCGGAATCCACAAGAGCCAGCTTCATATCCTTGACATCAAAGTTGGCGACAAGCGGCATTATCAACATCACAAGCATCGGCTGGATCAATGCCATGCGCATCAATGCCGGATTGCGGATGAGTTGCTTGAACTCTTTTTCGATGAGAAAGCGGAGCATTGTTACTCGAGGCGGACCTTCTGGCGTTTGAGCGCAACAAAAAGAAAAAGCAGCGTCATCCCTACAAGAACTCCGAGCTGCGAGCGAATCGCCGCAAAACCCAATCCGCGAATCATCACATCGCGCATGGCGGGTATGAACCAGGTAGCAGGAACAATGTACCCAATCAGTTGAAGCGGATAGGGGGCGTTCTCCCTTGGAAACAGCATCCCAGAAAGCAGGATGACCGGAAATGTCATTGCCATTCCTGAAATGAGCAGCGCAGCGGCTTGCGAGTCCGATACCGTCGAGATCAGGATTCCAAGCGCCAAAGAAAGAAAAATATAGAGAAGCGCGAGACCGACCAGGAGGCCGAGACTTCCGACAATAGGGACGCCCAGAATGTATACGGAAATGAGCAAGATGACCCCGAGATCGAGCGTCGAAATCACAAAGTAGGGAGTCGTTTTTGCAAGAATGATTTGCAGCGGGTGCACGGGAGACACGAGGAGGACTTCCATCGTTCCGTTTTCCTTTTCGCGTGCAATGGTAATGGATGTCATCATCGTGCAAATAAGGAGGAGCACCATCCCCATCACTCCAGGTACGAATTGATAGGCTCCCTTCAGGGAAGGGTTGTAGAGGAGCTTCATTTGAACATCGATGGAAAGCGGTGACGTCGCACCGGCATTCAAGGATTCCTGGTAAGCGAGCAATACGCTCGAAGCATATGTGCCGAGCGCCTTGGCAGTATTAGGGTCGGTCCCATCGGTGACGAGTTGTACCTGCGCGGACGCACCGGAGCGCACATTTTTCTGAAAGTTTTCGCTGAACACCACTGCCAGACCAATCTCGCCGCGCTGAAATGCTTCCTCCACTTGTTGCGGCGACGTAAGCATCTTGTCGAAGATGAAGTACTCGTTGGCCGCAAGCCGCTCGACAATGGCAGTGGTCGTGTCATCGGGCATTGGGGCATAAGCCGCGAAGCGTGTGTTTCTGACTTCTGTGGTGATGGCGAACCCAAACAGAAACAGTTGCAGTATTGGCAGACCAAAGAGTATCGCCAGCGTGATTGGATCGCGCAGAATGTGACGAAATTCTTTGACCACCAAAGCAAAAAATGGGCGCATGTCAATCTGCCTGCCTTTGCGCGTTTCGGGCAAGTTGAAAGAACACTTCTTCCATCGATTTTGCAGCGAAGGATTCTTTGAGCTTCTCCGGTGTGTCCAAGGCCTGGATCTTTCCATCGACCAAGATGGTGACCCGGTCGCAATACTCGGCTTCATCCATATAGTGGGTCGTCACGAATACCGTGACTCCGCTCTCGGCAGCTTGGTAGATGGATTCCCAGAACTGGCGTCGTGCCACCGGATCGACGCCGCCGGTCGGCTCGTCCAGGAATACAATCGGCGGCCGATGCACCATCGCAACGGAGAAGGCGAGTTTTTGCTTCCAGCCAAGGGGGAGCGAGCGGACCATGGTGTTGCGACTGTCCTCGAACCCAAGACGTTCGAGAATTTCATGGGTTCGTGCTGGGATTTCTTTGCGCGGAACCCCGTATATTCCCGCGTAGAGACGGATATTTTCCCATACTTTGAGGTCATCATAGAGCGCGAATCTCTGACTCATATAGCCTATGGAACGTTTGACACCCTCAGGCTGCCGCGCGACGTCGAAGCCGTTGACGGTCGCCGTGCCGCTCGTCGGTCGCGAGAGTCCACAAAGGATCCGCATTGCCGTCGTCTTGCCCGCACCGTTTGCTCCCAGAAACCCGAATATTTCGCCGGTTTCCACGGTGAACGTGATGTGATCGACCGCTGTAAATGCTCCAAAACGCTTGACGAGGTTTTCCGCGACAATGACACTCATGCGTGCGCCTCGTGGCCACGCGTTACCAGGGCAATGAAGCAATCCTCGATGGTCGGCTCCATGGAAGTCAAGGTGACGCCAGAGAATCCAGCCATTTCCAGTTGCGCCGAAACGTGCGCGAGTTGGACTTCTGAACCAATCGTCGCATGGTGGCTGTCACCAAAGGGTTGGCAAGCGAGAACACCTGGTACTTGCCGCAGCGATCGAAGGAGCGCCGGCATCCGTGGTCCCTTGACAGCGACAAGGCGTTGGGGATTGGCGGCAATGATTCCTGCAGGCGTGTCCAGGGCGAGAAACTTTCCATTCATCGTGAGTGCTACCCGATCGCATCTCGCAGCTTCGTCCATATAAGGCGTCGCCGCGAGGATGCACAGACCGCGACGCTTTAGTTTGAGGAGCGTCTCCCACAGTTCGCGACGGGACACGGCGTCCAGACCGGTAGTCGGTTCATCGAGGAACAAGACAGATGGCTGGTGAATCAGAGCGCAGGACAGCGCAAGCTTTTGCTTCATGCCTCCCGAGAGTGCGCTCGCGCGTCGCTTTTTGAAAGGTTCGATTTGCTGGTACATGTCTTTGATGAGTTCATAGTTCTCGCTCACGGTGGTGCCAAACGCAGCGGCAAAAAAGCGAAGGTTTTCCTCGACCGTCAAGTCACCATAGAGACTGAACCGACCGGGCATGTAGCCAATGAGATTACGAATCTTTCGATAGTCGCGGCGAACGTCAAAGCCCCCTACAGTGGCCTCTCCTTCGTCCGCGAGGAGGAGCGTGGTAAGGATTCGAAAGAGGGTGGTTTTGCCAGCTCCATCGGGTCCGAGAACACCAAAGATTTCCCCTCCCTCGGCGTCGAAGGTCACACCATCCACCGCTTGGGTTTCGCCAAATCGCTTACGGATGTTGTACGCGTGAATGCCCGCCATCGCGATCTCCCTTGAGAGAGGGGATTGCCCCGTACATTCCAATCTTGAGGAAGCCGTCGTTCGGGACTGCGACTTTCATTGCGTAGACTAAATTGGCGCGCTCATCGCGCGTTTCGATAGTCTTCGGCGTGAATTCAGCGGCGGAGGCGATCCAGGTGATCTTCCCGACATAGTCCCGCGACCCCTGGGTCCCAAAGTCGGCGCGCACCGGGACTTCTTGACCAAGTTGAAGTTGGGTCAGCTGGTCCGCCGTCACGTAGGCTCGAAGAAACATCGCGTGCGTGTCCGCCAGCTTGTACAGCGGTTTCCCGGGAGTTACATACTCTCCGACCTGCGCGTATTTCACCAGGACCGCTCCCGTTGCCGGAGCTTCGAGTGTACACCTGCTGATTTGCACATCGAGGTTCGCAAGTTGGACATCCATTTCTTTCGCTTGGTCCACCAGCACCGTATTGCCTGTTTGAAGTGACTGGCTCGTGGCGAGCAATTGGCGGCGTGCTAACTTGACTTGGCTGTCTGCGTTGTCGAGGTCGCGCGACGCGGCGGCTCCGCCGGTAGCCATCGCGGTCACGCGCCGATGCTCTCGCTCGGCGGTCGCAAGCTGTTCGGCAAGCGGCGCGGTTTGCGTCGCAATGTCAGACATGCGCGCCCGCAGATTCACCCTTTGGATCGCGAGTTGTTTGCGCTGGAGCGTCATGGATTCGCAATCAACTTGGCCCACCGATTGTCCCTTTTCGAGGGATTGCCCTTCCGTGACATTGAATGCCAGCAACTGCCCCGCGCTTTCGGCGGAGACGATCGTCTCGGTGGACTCAAAGACCCCGGTGGCGAGCGGCGCGCTGTCGCCAGACTTGCAGGACGCCAGCAACGCCACACAGCA
>JBGSMZ010000062.1:0-14315 GCA_041739845.1 Myxococcaceae bacterium | reverse complement strand
TCGAAGCGCGCCTGGCGGGAGCCGACGTCGCCCTCCTCATTGTGGCGGCGCTGACCGATGTCGCGCTTGCCGACTTGCTCGGCGCCTGCGCTTCCATCGGACTCGAGGCGCTCGTCGAAGTCCACGACGAAGAAGAAGTGCAACGCGCGCTGGCCTGCGGTGCGGACATCATCGGAGTAAACAACCGGGACCTCGCAACCTTTGAAGTGGACATCTCGGTCAGTGAGCGCTTGCTCCCGTTCCTTCCCGCGCGGGTTCGACGCGTCGTGGAAAGTGGCGTCCGCGGTCCCGAGGACGTCGCGAGATTGCGCAAATTTGGAGCCTCCAATTTCCTGGTGGGAGAGGCGCTCGTGCGGGCCGCGAATCCACAAGCGTTGCTCGGCGCAATGGTGGCGGTTCCGTGACCGTGCGCATCAAAATCTGCGGAATTACCCGCCTCGATGATGCGCTTTGCGCCCAAGACCTAGGGGTCGATGCCATCGGGCTCAACTTTTGGCCACAATCACCGCGTGCGATTCCTCTCAAGGAAGCAGCCCGTATCATCGATGCGCTATCGCCAATGGTGACGACGGTTGGCGTCTTTGTGAACCAAGAGCGAGCGTTCATCGCAAAGACGGTGACCGCGCTCGGGCTTTCTGCGGTGCAGCTTCACGGCGATGAGTCTCCCGACGATTGTCGCGGGCACGCGGTGCCTATTTTCAAAGCGCTTCATGTGCGCGATGCCGAGTCGCTCACAGCGGCGCGGGACTACCATGTTGCGGCATTTGTTCTCGACGCGCCGAGTGCCAAGTTTGGCGGCAGCGGCGAGCGCTTTTCTTGGGAGCTGGTGCGCAGTTGCGAGATTGCGCGCCCCTTCTTGCTCGCCGGCGGACTGGATGCGCGAAACGTAGCGGAAGCGGTGCGCGCTGCTGCACCCCATGGCGTGGATGTCGCCAGTGGCGTAGAGACTTCGCCCGGAATCAAAGACCACCAAGAGATGTCCCGATTTGTGTTGGCGGCGCGAGGCGCCTTCTGATGAAGCTTCTTCCTGACGCTCGTGGCCACTACGGAGACTTCGGCGGACGTTTCGTTCCCGAAACGCTCATGCCGGCGCTCGAGGCGTTGGAGGCGGCTTGGAAAGAAGCGCGCAGCGACGCGAGCTTCCAGGCAGAACTTCAGGGGCTCCTCAAGAATTTTGCGGGCCGCGAAACTCCCCTTACCTTTGCGCAACGGATGACCGAGGACTGTGGCGGCGCACGCATCTATTTGAAGCGCGAGGACCTCTGTCACACCGGCGCGCACAAAATCAACAATACCCTCGGGCAAGTGCTGCTCGCGCGGCGAATGGGGAAGCGGCGAGTCATCGCGGAAACCGGAGCCGGTCAGCACGGCGTCGCCACCGCGACCGCCTGTGCGTTGTTTGGAATCCCGTGCGAAATCTTCATGGGCGCCTTGGATATCGAGCGCCAGGCGCTCAACGTCTTTCGCATGCGCCTCTTGGGGGCGACGGTGCATTCCGTCGAAAGCGGGGCCCGCACCCTCAAAGACGCGATGAACGAAGCGATTCGCGATTGGGTCACGACCGTTCGCGACACGTACTACGTCATCGGCAGCGTCGCCGGTCCGCACCCCTACCCGGCGATGGTTCGGGAGTTTCAATCGGTGATTGGCCGCGAAGCGCGCGCGCAAGTGCTGGCTTGCGAAGGGCGGCTCCCGGACGCGCTCGTCGCGTGTGTGGGAGGAGGCTCCAATGCGATGGGCCTCTTTGCCGACTTTATCGGTGATGAAGGGGTCCGCCTCATTGCCGTGGAGGCTGGCGGGCTTGGGCTTGCGTCCGGACACCATGGCGCTTCCCTCGCCAAAGGCCGCCCCGGCGTGCTCCACGGTTCGAAGAGTTATGTGCTTCAAACTGCGAGCGGGCAAATCGCCGAGGCGCATTCGATAAGCGCTGGACTGGATTATCCGGGAGTTGGACCTGAACTCGCCTCGCTAAAAAAAGCCGGGCGCCTCGAAGTGCGCAGCGCGACCGACGCAGAGGCGATTGCTGCATTCGGCTACCTTGCGAAGCTCGAAGGCATCCTCCCGGCCCTCGAGAGCGCGCATGCCATCGCGGCCACTCGCCGGATCGCGCGGAAGCTAGGCAAGAGGGCTGCCCTCATCGTGAATCTCTCGGGACGCGGTGACAAGGACGTCGACCAAATGCGCACATACTTCGAAAAGAATCATCGCCGGCCCCGACAGGGAGGGTCTTGAGCATCCGCCTCGCAAAAGTATTTTCGGCATGCCGACCGGGAGCGCCTGCGCTCGTGACGTACGTCATGGCGGGCGACCCGAGCCTGGAGGCTTCCCGAGCTTGTGCCCTTGGTTGTGTCGCAGGAGGCGCCACGATTCTGGAAATCGGAATGCCGTTTTCAGACCCTATCGCCGACGGGCCCACGCTCCAACGGGCAAACGAGCGCGCACTCAAGGGCGGGACGAGCGTCGGCGACTGTCTCGCGACGGCCGCGGCAATTCGAAAGGCGTGCGACGTGCCCATTGTCTTGATGGGCTACTTGAACCCCGTGCTCACCTTTGGAGAAGCGCGGTTTTTTCGGGCGTGCCGAGCGGCGGGCGTCGACGGCGTGATCCTTCCTGACCTCCCTCCCGAAGAAGCAAATTCCATATGCAGGCATGCCAAGGCGAATGGCGTCGCGACCGTCTTCATGCTCGCGCCGACTTCGACGCCCGCGCGCATCGAAGCCGCCCGCGCCGCTGCCACGGGCTTCATTTATTTGGTCTCTGTCACCGGGGTGACGGGTGCGCGCCAATCGCTCCCGGCTGAACTCCCGAATCTGATTCGCAAAGTTCGAACTGGAAACCCGCTGCCGGTCGTGGTCGGCTTTGGTGTATCGACCCCAGAGCAGGTGCGCGCCATTGGACGCCATGCGGATGGCGTCGTCGTCGGAAGCGCAATCGTTCGGCGTGCGGCAATGCCAGGAACGACATCCCAGCGCGCAAAGCGCGTCAAGCGCTTTGTCGCGACGCTCAAAAAGGGAATCGGAAGCTAACTCCCGTTGGTGCCGCACTTACCAAAGGTGCTGATGCACCCCGCTTGGGCGTCGCTCGGTCGCAAGAATGTTGGAGATGAGGAACGCGATTTCCATGCTTTGCGCATAGTTGAGGCGCGGGTCACATCCGGTTTCATACGAACGCCGCAAGTCCGCAGGAGAGAGGTTCTGTACGCCTCCCAAGCATTCGGTGACATTCTCGCCAGTGAGCTCGAAGTGGACACCTGAGAGGTGACTCCCTTCGGCGCGGTGGATTTGGAAAGCCGACTTGAGCTCCGAAGCGATGTCCTCGAAAGCGCGCGTCTTCGTCCCATCGACGACGGTGGTGTTCCCGTGCATGGGGTCGCAGCTCCAGACCGGCTTGCGCCCTGCAGCTTTCAGCGCGCGCACCAGCGGAGGGAGCGTGTCGGCGATAGCTCCTGCACCGAGGCGCGTAATCAGCATCAGTCGTCCTGGTTCGTGCGACGGGTCCAAAATGTCGAGGAGTCGCAACAGGCTCTCTGGCGTGGTGGTCCCGCCGACTTTCACGCCAATGGGATTGGCGATACCTCGGAAATATTCGACGTGGGCACCGTCGATGTGACGGGTGCGTTCCCCAACCCAAAGAAAGTGCGCCCCCAGATTGTAGTGGCGATCGTCCCCAGTCCTCTGTCGCGTCAGCGCTTCTTCGAGCGGAAGCAGGAGACCTTCGTGGGAGGTAAAGAATTCGATGCGTCGAAAGTTGTCGGTCGTCGCTGACAGGCTCTCTAGGTAGTCGATCGCGTCACGAATCCGGTCGGCGATTTCCCGATAGCCTGCGTGTTCCCCGGAATCTGGAATGAAGTCGAGCTTCCAATGCTCTGGCGATCGCAGACTCGCAAAGCCTCCCTCGAGCAATGCGCGTACAAAATTGAGCGTGGCTGCCGCCGAAAAATAGCCGCGCTCGAGACGCGCGGGGTCTGGAATGCGCGCGCGCGCACTCCATTCGAGGTCGTTGATGTTGTCTCCGCGGTACGCTGGAAGCGAGACGCCCTCCCGCTCCTCGGAATACTGGGACCGCGGCTTTGCAAACTGACCGGCGATGCGCCCGATTCGAATGACGGGGCGCCTTGCCCCATAGGTGAGCACCAGACTCATCTGGAGGAGGATTTTGAGTTTGCTGACGACAGCCAAACCGGCGCAATCCCGAAATCGTTCTGTGCAGTCGCCCCCTTGCAGAACGAAGCGGTGGCCTTCGGCGGCGTCTGCGAGCTGACCCTTGAGGCTTTCTATTTCGCCGACTGAGACCAACGGCGGAAGTTTGCGAATTCGCGCAATCGCCGCGTCGTGCGCGGCGGCATCTGCGTACATCGGTTGCTGCTCAACCTCGCGGAGGCGCCACGTCTCTGGCGCCCAACCGACCGGGGTGCGATGCCTTTCAAGCGAAGTCATTGGAGCAGTGGCTTTCTCGCACAGATCGTGCTAGGTCGAGCGGCAAATCCGCTCAACGTTGCAATGATCGAAGAACCCAACCGCACCTCCGCGCGTCTCGATTCCCTCGCATGGGCTATCGGCCTTGTCGCGGGAGTCATTCCATTATGGGTCTGCAACCTCATTCCGGCAGTGGATATGCCGCAGCACTTGCACATGATTTCCATCATGACGCGGCTTCAAGACCCCACAACCTTATATCCAGAATTCTTCGCGCTCCGCCCCGGGGTCGTCACCTACCTCGGCTACTACTACTTGGTAATCGCATTCAATACGTTCCTGCCACTCGAATTGGCGAACCGCGTCGTTCTTTCGCTGTGCATCGTTGGGTTGCCTCTCGCTATGGCGTTTCTGCTGCGGAGCTTCCGCCGTCCAGCCTGGCCTGCCTTGATGACCGTCCCGCTCGCGTACGGGGATACGTTTGCGTGGGGCTTTGTCAACGTGACCGCGGCGATTCCTCTCGCCTTCGTCGCGTGTGGTGCCTTTGTGCGCTGCATTGCCGATGGGCCACGCCGTTGGCGTTGGGCGGTGTTGCTCGCAATCGCCACCGTCGGGGTCTTGCTATGCCACGTACAAGTGTTCATCTTCTTGGGATTTGCACTGCCGTTCTTGCTTTTTACAACGCGTGCACCAGACGGTGGAATGCTTGCGATGAAGCCGCGGCTGCCAGCGCTCGTGGGCCTCGCGCCAAGCCTTGCGCAACTTGCATTTTGGGCTGATGCGACGTTTGGAAAGCGGTCGAGAGTCGCCACCGACTACTTTTGGAACCTTCCGACCGTGCCAGAGGCACGACAACACTCGATTCTTGCGGCCATTCGCAATGCACTCGACTCGCACTATGTGAAGTTCACGCCCTTCATCGACAACCTTCATGCCTTCATCAGGTTCCCGGAAAACAGCGTGCTCCCAGAGTTTCCATTGCTCGCAGGCATGTTGAACAATGACGGCGACCAAACCGCAATGCGTTTGACCTTCGCGGTCGTCATTGGTGTTTGCCTTCTGGGTATTCGGCAATTCCGGGCTGCACGAGCCGCGGGCGTACCTTCCAAGATTGAAGTCTCGTCACTTCAAATGTTGGGGCTTAGCACGGTGGCCCTTGCCCTCTACTTCCTCACGCCATTTGAGGTTACGGGCTATATCAACCTGTTCAATCAACGCTTTGCTTCCATTGCCGGAGTACTGCTGGTGTGCTCCGTACCTGTACTCACCCCGCAATGGGCGCGCAGAGGGTTGTGGGCGGGCCTCCTTGTGGCCATCGTGTTTTCGGGGCCCGTCACCGCAGCGTTCCGCGATTTTGATGTAGAAACACGACCACTCCTGGAAATCGTAGAAGAGACACCGCAGAAGCCTAAACTCATGGGGATGATATATGATTGGCGCTCCTGGGCCTTTCGCCACGCGTTGATGTTGCAATCGCCGTCGTACGTGGCGATGCGGCGAGGCGGCATCACGAGCTTTTCCTTTGCACTGCAAAAGCAAGTTCCCGTCATGTACCGCGATAGGGTCCCACCAGTCATTAGCGAGTGGCGGCCGACTCTCGATTGGCCCGTACAGGGTCCATTCTATGACACTGCGCTCATTCGGGGGCCAAATCCTGCTCAGGTCTTTGGGGGCCTTCTCGATACTGAAGTCGAGACCGTCACCTCCGCTGGGTCCTTCAGCCTCGTTCGGAAGAGGTAGAGCGTTCGTGCAGGAGCGGCCAGGCTCGCGCGCCCGCGCGTCACGTGCGTTTGCGCGATGGGAGCGCGGTGTTGCAGCCATGGTGCGTCACGTGGGATAGTCTTCCGTACCGAGCCATTGGGCGCGTGCCCTGGACAATACTTGACGACCACTGGTCAGAAGAGGAGTTTACCATGGGACTTTTGGATGCATTCAAGGGCGAGGTGCAGCGGAATTTCATTGCTCGCCCAGAGGAAGCCAAAGGCCAAATCGTCTACCAATACCCGGAGCGCAACATTCGGATGTTGAGTCAGGTCACAGTGAATGCCGACGAGGTCTGTCTGTTCGTTCACGAAGGAATTGTTCATGGAACGCTTGGCCCTGGGCGCCATCAGCTCGACACCCAGAACATCCCCTTCGTGGGGGCGCTGCTGGAGCAGTTTACCGCGGGGAACTTGTTTGTCGCCCAGGTCTACTTCGTAACGATGCGTGAAATCCCCGACGTCAAGTTCGGAGGACCCATCGGCGACGTTCGCGATCCCGACAGCGGCCTTGGAATCGGCACGATGGTCTATGGGGATTTTTCGGTGCAGGTAACCGATCCCTCCAAGCTCGTACTGGGCCTTGCGGGACTCAAGGCCAGTTCCAACGATGAGCTGCTCAACTGGTTCCGCACGCTCGTCCTCAAAGTCACCCGGGACCGCATCGCCGAGTTGTGCGTGAAGAAGCAATGGCCGCTCCTCAACGTCACCTCAGGTGCCTACACCGAAGAGATTGAAGCTGACCTCCTGGCCGGCGTTGGACCCACCATCGAAAGCTATGGGCTTCGGGTCGTGCGGTTTGGGAACTTCACCGTCACCATCAAGCCAGAAGATGAAGCGACGCTCAAGAAGATGACCAAGGACGTCGCCTATTCCAAGCTTGCGGGAGGTTTTCAGCAATACGCCCAGGGGCAGGCGATGCTCGGAGCCGCCGAAGGAATGGCCAAAGGCAGCGGTGAAGGCTCGGGGGGCGCGCTGGGCGGCATGGGCATGGGCATGGGTTTTGGAATGGCCAACATGTTTGCGGGCCAACAAGCTGGACGGGGAAACGCTGCCCCGGCCGCCACGCGCACCGTGACTGACCGCCTCAAGGAACTCACCGACCTCAAAGCAAGCGGCATGCTCACCGAGGAAGAGTTTTCTGCGAAGAAGGCCGAGTTGATGAAGGAACTCTAAAGCGAGCCTTTTAACGAAAGCTCGCCGCGCTCGCGTCTAGGACTTTCGCGTCAGCGGCTTGTACTTGATTCGGGTGGGGGTGAGCGCATCAGCCCCAAGACGCTTGCGCTTGTCCGCTTCGTAATCTTGAAAGTTCCCCTCGAACCAGGCCACCTTGGAATCCCCCTCGAAGGCGAGGATGTGGGTAGCCACCCGGTCGAGAAACCAGCGGTCGTGGCTAATGACGACCGCGCAACCTGCGAAGCCCTCCAGGCCCTCTTCGAGGCTTCGGAGCGTTTCGACATCCAAATCATTGGTGGGCTCGTCGAGGAGCAAGAGGTTGCCGCCCTCCTTGAGAAGCTTTGCCAAATGGACGCGATTGCGTTCCCCGCCCGAGAGGTCTTTGACGCGCTTTTGCTGGTCGGGGCCTTTGAAGGCAAACCATGCGAGGTAGCCTCGCGACGGAACAATCCGGCCTCCCAAGTCCAATTGGTCGAGCCCACCGGAGATTTCTTCCCAGACCGAGTTGTCCCCCACCAGCGCATCGCGCGATTGATCGACGTACGCAGCGTGCACCGTTTCTCCGACGACGATTTCGCCGCTCGATGGGCTTTCTTGGCCAAGAATCATTTTGAAGAGCGTGGTTTTCCCGGCCCCGTTTGGTCCAATCACCCCGACGATTCCGTTGGCCGGAAGCTTGAAGGTCAAATCTTCAAAAAGCAATCGGTCGCCAAAGGCTTTGCTGACGCCTTTGGCCTCCACCGCGATGCCTCCGAGCTTGGGGCCCGGTGGGATGTAGATTTCCCCGGTCGATTCGGATTTCTTTCCCTGCTCATAGGCTTGTCGCATTTCCTCGTAGTGTGCGAGGCGCGACTTCGATTTGGTTTGTCGGGCCTTCTGGCTTGAGGAAACCCAGGCCAGTTCGCGCTCCAAGAATTTCTGACGGTAACTCGCCGACTTTTCCTCTGCCGCGAGGCGCTTTTGTTTTTGGTCGAGCCAGCCTGAGTAGTTGCCTTTCCAGGGAACGCCCTCTCCGCGATCGAGTTCCAAAATCCACTCGCACGCCTCGTCGAGGAAGTAGCGATCGTGGGTGACGCACACGATGGTTCCCGGGAATGCCTTGAGGTGCTGCTGCAGCCACTGCACCGACTCCGCGTCCAAGTGGTTGGTCGGTTCATCGAGCAAGAGCATGTCTGGCTTTTCCAAGAGAAGCCGGCACAGCGCCACTCTGCGGCGCTCGCCGCCTGAAAGCGTGGTCACGTCTGCGTCTCCCGGCGGGAGCCGGAGTGCGTCCATGGCGATTTCAAGGGTGCGATCGATCTCCCAGCCTCCGCAGGCATCGATGGCATCTTGCAGCGAAGCTTGCTCGGCCAAGAGCTTGTCGTAGTCCGCATCGGGCTCGCCGAGCGCATTGGACACCGCCTCGAAGCGCTCCAACAGGTCTTTCGTGCTCTTGAGTGCTAGCTCCACATTTCCCAAGACGGTGAGCGACGCGTCGAGGGCCGGCTCTTGCGCAAGGTAGCCGATGCGGGCACTTGGATCTGGGCGCGCCGTTCCCGTGAATTCTTTGTCGAGCCCCGCCATGATGCGCAGAAGCGTCGACTTGCCCGAGCCGTTGGGGCCCAACACGCCGATTTTTGCCCCTGGAAAGAACGAGAGCCAAATGCCCTTGAGAATCTCTTTTCCCCCCTTGGCTTTGCGGAGGTCCTGCATTGCAAAAATGAAGTTCTCGGCCATGGGATGGAAGTTCCTTTTTGGGTCAGCGCTGCGACGCGAAAGCGCGCAGACGCGCTTTCGCATTGCCACGGAACGACGGATAGTGTCTAGAGTCCCCATGCGGGAAGGCACTGGCCTGATGCGCGGGCTCATTCCAGTCGCGGTTGCAATTGCGACGGCCGCTTGCGCGCAAACCAAGTCGGCCAATGGCGCTGGTAACTTCGAGGTCATCTCGCCAAAAAACGGTGCGGAGTTCGACCTCCAGGTATGCCGAACGCGCGAGCCGATCACCCCCAGGTCTTCGCAAGAGTTGGCGGGAGTTCTTCAAGCGACTGCACCCTATGTTCGGGAGTGTTTGGTGGACCCCCGCTCGCGCGAAGATGAACCCTGGGACGCCCTTGTTACAGGTACGCTGCACGCTCCTCAGGCCACCTACGACCTCTCAGCGTCGGGGATCAGCGAGGCCGGAAAAACCTGCATCTTGACGGTGGCCCGCGGCCTCGGCATCAACGACGCAACGCCTCTCAAAGCAGAGCCTCGCGCGGCCTCCGGCGAAATGGTGACGCTCGACTATCCCGTCCCCAAGCCGCCCCAACCTGTCTCCTTTGGGACGACTCCGAGCGAAGAGGCGGCGGGAACTATCCGCCGTGACCAGCGACTCCTTTGCGCATGCTACCTCCCTTTCGTAGAGACCTATCCTCCCGAATGGGAAGCGACCGTTCGCCTTCACGCGGATCGCGCCCCTGATTTTGAAGTCCATGCGGCAAACCCGACATTCGCAAACTGCATGCAGGACACGCTCGGAACGCTTCGGCTCCCACGCGCAGAATCTACGTTCATCTATCGCCCCTACCTTCTCAACTCCAATGCCTCGGAAGCGACGCCTGGCTATCCACCAGAAATCCAGATGAAGCAGTTGGCGACCATTTTTGAGCAGCGCGGAGCGGAGTTGCGCGTTGCCCCTGCGCAGCGCGAAGAAGCGGCAAAGGCCCTCGCAGATGTGGCAGTCGTGCCTTCCGTTGCGCACCCCGAGCGGTACTTGCGTCAGGTAAAGGAGCGCTGCAATGGCGTGGTGGCCGTCGACCGAACCTGGTTCTCGACGCTCGCCGGTTACCGAAGTGCCGCAGTGCGCGCGCTTGACTTGCTCCCGCGCCTCGAAGAACCCAGGCGTGGCCCGTCGAAGGACGCGCAAGCCAAAAGCCTGCGCGAAACACTCGACGAATTGCAAAAGAGAAGTGCGATTGTCGCCATGTACGAAGCGGACGACACCTTCGTATGTGATGGCATTCAGGTAGACACAAACAGCAAGCGCTAAGCGCGGAATAGGACATCCAATGCAAATGCGAACCCTGTTGGCAGCTTCCCTCGGATGTAGCGCATTTTTCGGCGCAGCGTGCGCAACCAAACCGGCTGTATCACCCCAAGCAGTGAAGATGCAGGTCAACAACATGCGCACCTTCGACGTCGCATCCTGCGCGCCGCGAACGGTTGCAACGACAGCAACTCCTGAAGGAATTACCGGAGCGCTCATGGCCTCTTCGCCAGCATTCCATGAGTGCTTCATGGACCCGAAGTCGCGCGCCGGAGCTGAAATCAATTCCAAGCTCAAGGCGACTGCCGGGGAAACGACGACTTTTGAAATCACTGGAACCGGTATCTCCGAATTCGGCAAAGCCTGCATCATGGCAGCGGCGAAGCGCATAGAAATGCCAAAGCCTGGCGTGAGCTCGGCTCCCATTGTTGGGGAGCTCAACCTTGTGCCCAATAGTCCGGCTGTCACCTTTGGACTCAATGAAGCATCCGACGCAGTCGCGAACATTCGCCTTGCCCAACCATCCGCATGCAGTTGCTACGCTTCGATTGGTAGCGCGCCGGCACCGATATTGACCGCTAATTTCACACTCCATGCGACGGCGCCGGCTGACATTGCGCTCGCACCAGAGTCAGGACCGATGGCCGAATGCCTCAAGGGCAAGCTTGCCGCCGTAAACCTCCCCAAAGCTGACGTCGCGTTCGCCTACCAATTCCTCCTGATGAACTCGCATGCCGATGCGCCGACTCCCGGGGCCGCAGCGCCACTTCAGAATTTGCAATGGGATGGGATTCGCGAACAACAGACCGCAGACGTGATGATTGCAAGTGGAGGGCGAGCTGACATCGCGAGCAAGTATGTGAGCGCGGCCAAGGCCTTCAACGCGAAACCTGAGATGAAGAAATACCCGGCGCTGCGCTCCATGTGCCTTGACCTCGTCGAGGCCGACGGCTCCTGGCTAGGAGCACTTGAAAAGCTTAAGGGAAGTGGCGACAGTGTCCTGACCTTGGTCCGCGGCGAGCAGGCCAAAGACGCAGCGACCTGGGGTCCTCTTGAAGCGCGGCTGTCGCAAATCGTTGGTGCCTACGGCGAAGAGGCAAAGCGTGTCAGCGCCCTAAAGGATAGCGACTTGAAGACCTGCCCCAAGGAACTGAAGCGCTAAGGGCACTTTAGGTTCCGCGAGACTGCGAGTGACGTCGGTTCAGGGGTCGGTTAGTTATTCCTAGCGCGACGCATCGAGGAGTGATGTTTCCTCTCGTAGGCAACGGGCGGCTTGTCGTCGAGCGCGGAGTGCCTTCTGCGTAGATTGTAGAAGCCTTCGACATAGGTGAATACTGCGACTCTGGCTTCCGCTTGCGTTTTGAATCGACGATGTTTGAGCAGTTCGTGCTCAAGGGTGGCGAAGAAGCTTTCGCACATTGCATTGTCGTAGGCGTCTCCGACTGAGCCCAGGGAGGGACGGATTCCCATTTCCTTGCAGCGCTTGCCGACGGCCAAGGACCTATATTGGAGCGCTCTCTTGCGCCCAGCGAGGAACGCTACCCCCAGCGCCAACAGGAGTGTCATGAGTGAAGCAATACCCAGGAAGGGGCCCAAGACAAAGCCAGCGATGGAGAGTGCCGTGGGTTCTATGCCACCAAGACGCGCCACCCGGGCATCTCCCATGAAGACGTACTTGAGGAGCTTCCCATCGCGTATTTCAGCGACTTTGTCGATGTAGTGCGTCTGCAACTCTTTGCCCGAGGCGATGACGCGCTTGGAGGCGCGCTGTCCCGTATAGTCATAGGCATATTCTGTGGTGCCCTTGGGCGTCACCACCCGGACGAGCTGCCCCAAGGGATTCCAGGAGTAGGTGCTCTCTCCCATTTGAATCAGGGTAGACCCTGCCCCGCCGGAGAACGCCTGAGAATCCTCAGTCGTCTTCGAGGTCGGGAAAGGCTTTAGTCCTGAAATCCTTCCTGAGTTGCTTCAACCTTGCTCGGTCCGCCAAAAGTGGCTCCACGACTGCCTCAGGGTACTCTGTCTTCATCTTCCCTAGTCCCACGGATCAGTTGGGTTAGACGGAATATCCGGCGTGGGCGAACCAGTTGCGCCAGTGTCGCGGTGTGATTTTATGGCGGGCGCGTCGTGCGACTCTGACAAGGTCTGTGGCTGTGCGCGGTGCGTATTTCCGGACGTACTGCTTTTGGAGAGCCCAGCCCGATTCGATGGGATTGAAGTCGTAGGAATAGGGCGGCAAGTAAAGCAATCGGACGCCGAAATGATTGCACCAAAGCTCCACTCGAGAGTCGTGATGCGCCTTCAAGTTATCGAGCACGAGGATGTCGCCACCCTTCAACCTAGGCAGCAACTTGCTGACCAGGCATCCGACGAAGCGAACTTTGTTGGTGTTGTCGAACATCATGCTGAGAAGGACCCAACCGCTCAGCCGCATCGCTCAAAGAAGGGTCAAATTCTTTCCCCAGTTCATCGGAGTCCTTTCGATTCATTCCGCTCCCTTCTTTACCCATGCGTGGCTCCTGGTCATCGAGGCGTTGAGGCCTGATTCGTCGAGGAAGACGAGCTTCTCTGCCGGCAAATGCGGCATCATTCGCTGAAAGGCGGCTCGCTTCGCGGCGACATCCGGCCGAAGCTGTTCGAGCGCCCTCAGTCGTTTTTTTTCACGACATACCCGCCGCGATGAAGCGCTCGCTTGATGCTTGATACATGTCTTCGTTCTTTTCCTCTGCGCCCTCGGTTGTACTCGGCGGTAATCTCTCCTGCGCTGACGTCTCCGAGCTTGTCGAGAATTGACTCAAGCACCTTGACCGAGACGTCGGATCGATTGCCGCCACCCTTCTTGCGTGGTTCCAGATGTCCTAGGTCTCGGTACTGGGCCACCCAACGTCGGACCGTCGCTTCGCCGACCCGGTACCGCCTTCCAATAGTGGGATACGACCCTTCGCCACGCTCGTACGCTTCAACAACACGCTGTCTCAACTCGATTGGAAGAGCCTCTGCCATGACCCCCACAGATCAAAGTACCATCCCGATAGCAAGTCCGATTAACTCAATTGAGCACTGGGGTTAGAGGTAGAGATCTGCGACAATCACAAATTTTCCAGACGCCTGCAACTTGCCCACATCATCATCTTCAGGAAGGCGCGAGGGCAGTATGGTCGCGTTGACGGTACCTCGGTATGGGTCCGTGTCGTACGGTTCTGAGCGGAACACCTGGCCTTGGTATCGCGTCGTCAGCAGCCAATAGCAACTCGTACGGCCGTCTATTGTAATTTCTTCATCGCTTTTAAACAGCAAGCTCTTTGGGTCAAGTTGCTTGAGCACACGGCCTAATATCTCATTCGGGCCACTTGGCCCTTCGAAGTTCCACGGTTCACCTACGAGCAACTTGCCCATGCACGCTACCTCAAAGGTTGTATGTTGATGACGTCGACCTTCACTGCATCCGTAGCCATAAATTCCGCGCCCTTACCGCCAAATGCTCCAACGGGCTCGACCTTGGTGCCATTCCGAACCAAGTTTGGGTTGTTCGTTATCTCAAACTCAATGCGGTGCGTTGGCGCATCTTTTAGCGAAAGGCGCTCCTGCGCTCGCGAGGCGGATTTATAGAGGTCTTTGGTGTAGTAGGTTGGTCCAGAGAGACCGCCACGAAGGTAGCCTGTCTCCTTTATCGCGCCCACCTCGGCCTGCGAAACATAGCGGTAGCCCCTCGTCCCGGTAGCCCTCGCCCCAGCGGTTGCCTCGGCGCTCGTGACCCGCCGAGCCAGGGCGGATACTTTCGCCCCAACCGTCGAGGCCAACTTCCCTACAGGCTTCGCGAGACCATGTGCGAGACCACCCCCGAGACCGCCGCCCAGGGCATCCCCTGTGATGGCACGGCCATCAAACGCCTGGCTGGCGCTGCCAGTCGCAATGCCTCGCTCAATGACGCCCTGGACAACACCGACGCCTGCACCT
>JBGSMZ010000035.1:0-9416 GCA_041739845.1 Myxococcaceae bacterium | reverse complement strand
GGCCTCGCGACGCTCAAGGGACTTGCGTACGCGAGACGGCTGCCGCTGGTCGGTGCCTCATCCCTCGCCGCATGTGCGTTGGAGGGGCCTATTGGGCCCACGCTCTACGCCGTCGCCTCGGTGAAACGCAATGAGCTCTATCTCGCGAAGTTTCGCCGGGTTAGCCCCAGCGCCCCTCCAAGCGAGTTGGGCGAGACTATTTCGCTGACAGTCGATGCGTGCCTTTCCGAATTCCAAAAGGACGCCGACGCCTGCATCCTTGGTCCAGCGGTGCCGGTAATCCTCGAGCGACTCCGGGCAGCGGGAGTTGCTGCGGAGCGCATCTTGCTCGACATCGCGGTCCCGCGCGCCGCGAACCTCGCGCGCCTCCTGCCTCCATTGGGCGGGCTCACGTACGAGCAGGAGAAGGTATTTGCTTTGGAACCCGCATATCTGCGCGGATCGGCAGCAGAAGAGAATCCCCAATTCCCGCCCATCGCTGGTGAAAGCCCGCGCGCACGAATCAAGGAAGCTGAGGAAGGCGAGAAACCGTGAACCTCACGGCGCAAAGCGCGGTAGAGCGACCCCATGGGGGAGAAGCAACTAGGCATCTTCGGTGCGACCGGAGTCGTCGGAGATCAGATTGTTTCTGCGCTGGTCGCTGCCGATTTCGACATGGAGCGCTTGAAGGTCTTCGCTTCGCCAGAAAGCGACGGCGAAGAGTTTCCGCTGGGGGAGGATGTCCTCACCATCAAGTCTGTATCCGACGAGGAGATCGAGAAACTGTCGAGCGCGATTCTGGCGGTTCCCCCTGAGGTCGCCAAGCCCCTCGCCCTTCGCCTCGAAAGCTTGGGCGTATCGGTCATCGACCTCAGCGGAGCCTTTGGTGCGGCCAAAGACGTCGCTCTGGTGGCGGAAGGCGCGATGTCGACGCCCTCTGCTGGTCGCATCGTAGCGCTCGCCCATCCTTGGACCCAGCTCTTGCTTTGGCTTCGCGAGGTTTGGAAGGCTCCGCTGGGCGACTGCGAGGTGCAAATCATCCACGGTGCGTCGCTCTATGGGCGGCGAGGCCTCGCCGCTTTGAGTCAGCAAACCGCCCAACTCCTCAATGCGCAAGAAGTCGAAGTTCAAGTCTTTCCGCATCGCCTCGCTTTCAACCTCCTGGCCGCAACTGGGCCCGAAGGTGACCCTGCCAGATACTTAGAGCGACGCGTGGCTACGGAATGCGGACGCTTTCAGTTGGGCACACCGGAGTTCGCGGTGAGCGTCGTCTGCGCGCCCATTTTCCACGGTGCGCTTGCTTCCGTGTCTTTCTCTGGCAACGGAGATGCCGAAGCGCTGCGCTTGCTCCTTCGCGAGGTCCCGCGCTTCAAGCTTCTGGACTCGCCAGAGGAAAAAATCGTTCCAATGCCGATGCTATCGGTCGAGGACCCTGACTTTCTGGTCGGCAAAGTTCGCGTCAAAAACGGGAGAGTTTCCATCGTTGCTACTGCCGATGCCCCGGCGCACATTGGCGCGGCGGCGGTGCGCGTGGCCCTCGCGCTGGAAAAGCGCTGACAATTTGTCAGTCAAACGACGCACCTGTGATCGGTAAATCCAGCAACTTCAAAGAGATAGAGCGCTAGGATGGTTGGCGCAAGACTTGAAATCATGGGGCCAGCTTGAACACGAGGAAGCCTCCGGCAAGGTTGATAGTCATGGCGCTGGGTCTCAGTTTGGCCCTGGGCGCAGCCGTGGCACGTGCGCAAACGACGACCAAAGGTCCGCTTTCAATCCGCTTGGCGTCCGCCACCGGAAGCGACCCGTATTCCTTTTCAGCCGATTTCTGTTCGGCTACTCCCTACGTCCAATGGACCTATGACGGGTCCTTGGGATTCTCCTTTACCACCGCGCTTTCACTTTGGGCGACGAGCGCCAATGCGTGCGGCACGACTCCTGGTGCCACCGATCTGGTGTTTGACAGTGTCGCATCATCGGTGGTCACGCTCACCCGAAGCGGTCAGTTTCAAATCGCAATTGCCAATCTCCCTGGGTTTTCTACGTCCTCAGCAGATGCAGGGGCCAGCGTCGCCTGCGGGGACAAGGGAGTCACTGTCACGCAGCGGCTGTGCGGCGCCATCAGCTACCAAGCCTATGTCGGGGCGACGGCCACTGTCTATCAAGCCGACGACTTGGTCCTCGTCTACGACGCGAAGCCCCCGACAGCACCGCGCATCGCATCCATTTCTGGATTCGACGGTACAGCAGCGGTGACATTTGCAGTCGACGGCGATACCACCTCCATCGCTTCGCAATACCGACGGACCGGGGAGAGCGTTTGGCGGGTTGGGCCCAAGACGGCGACGGGAACGGTGAGCACCATCAAAGTCACGGGGCTCACGAACGGACAGCGCTATGACTTGCAACTTTTTGCCATCGATGTCGCCGGCAATGTCAGCGAGGGCTCAGCGATAATGTCTGTTATTCCTACCCACACCGCTGGGTTCTACGAGAATGTCGTCGATGGTGGGTCTGGGGAAAAAGGCGGCGGGTGCGCGACAGCAGGAGCTTCAGCCTCAGCCTGGCCGCTGGCGGCGGTGCTGATCGTGCTCGCGCTTTCCATGCACAAGCGTGCTTCCGGAGACAAGCTTCGATGAAGATGCGGATCGCGCTCCCCTCGGTTCTCTTGGGGGTTGGGTTGGTCGCCGCTACGGCGTCGGCGCAAGAAGTGACAGCTTGGCAAGCGCCCTCGAGGTCGATGGCTTCACCGCGGCGCTTCGTCCTCGAATTCAAAGGCTCTCCGTTCACTCCACTCATCGACAGTCGATTCGCGAAAGGCCAAGGCCCATACCAGACGATTTTCAACGGGAAGCCTATGATTCTCGGCGAAATCGAACTCGACGTGGAGGTTTGGCAAGAGCTGGGAACTATCTCTGTCGCCGCTTCCGGCGGGTATGCAGAAATCTACGGGCGCGCGCTGACGACGGAAGGTTCGCGATCGAGTCAGGCGACAGGTCTGCACCTCGTACCCATCAAGTTGTTGGCGACATACCGGGCCGATTTCCTTTGGCCACGGTTCAAAGTCCCACTCACCCCATACGCGAAATTTGGCCCGGTCCTCATGCCCTGGTGGTCAACCAAGGGTGGAGAAATCGAAGTCGTCGATGGGTACCGAGGAGCCGGATACAAGTTCGGAATCGCAGCCACGGTCGGCATCGCGTTTATCCTCGACTTTCTCGACCCTCGCCTCGCTCTCGACTTCGATACCTTTTCAGGCGTGAATCACACCACGTTGTTTGCGGAATTCACCTATCAAAACATGTCGCTATTCGAATTTGCCAAGGACGCTACGGACCTCAACCTGTCCGCGAACTACTTTAGCTTTGGAATCAGCTTCGAATTCTAATCGCGACGGCCGAGGCACACGCGGGATGGCGCTACCGTTGCTTCCTTCCGGACCTGGCGGGGTTCACGGTCCCACGTTGCCTCAGCCCCAATGCTTCGCGAGCACGGTCCTTCTATGAGAGGCAGCGCTTCTAAAGCCAGCGGAATATCTGGCGAGTAGTTTTCTGGTGCAGGGAAAGCGCAATGATGGCATGCGCTGAGGCGAAATCGCTCGTCTTTCCCATCGAAACTTGTGAGGAAATCGGATCATGAAGAAACTGCTGCTCGTCCTCGTTATCGCGTCCCCAGCTTTCGCCACAGATTGGGCGATCGACTCGTCGCACGCTTCGGCGAACTTTGCTGTGCGCCATATGACGATCTCCAACGTTACCGGAACGCTGGGTACTGTGACCGGCACGGTGACTTTGGATGAGAAAGACATCACCAAGTCGGCTTGCGAGGCATCCATCAACACGAAAGAGCTAGACACCAGGAATGGGAAGCGTGACGAGCACCTCCGCTCCAAGGAATTCCTAGACGTCGAGAAGTTCCCAACCGTTACCTTCAAGTGCACGAAGTTTGCGAAGGCTGGAGCAAAGCTTAAGATTGTTGGCGACTTGACGCTTCACGGAGTCACCAAGCCGGTGACCCTCGATGCGGAGATTTCTCCGGAAATCACCAGCCCCTTTACCAAAGGGAAGATACGAGCGATTAGCGCCTCGACCCAAATTAAGCGACGCGATTTCGGCGTCAACTGGAGTGGCCCGGTTGCCAACAGCAGCATGATCGTCGGCGACGACGTGAAGATTGCCATCGACGCAGAATTGGCAGCGAAGTAGCGCTCTGAGCAGACGCGGCCTACTGACGTGCGCTGTCTGCACGTCAGTGCGCCGTCTCCACGAGCACCATTTCTTGGAACATAGGCGAGGGCTCCCTCGCCACTATCGCCGAGGCGATTTCCGAAAATCGAGGGTGCCCGATAATCGGCCAGCGAAGCAAGGTCCCTAGATTCCCGCGGAAGCTCTCCGGGAGGCTGTCGTAGCTCTCTTTGGTCATGATTACCGGAGCTCCAGCGCCTATGGCTGCTTGGAAATCTCCCAATGCATAGGCGCGGACTACCTGGCGTCCGAGGGCGATTGAGAAGACTCCGGCGGAACGGCCATAAATCCAAGTGTCGCGACCCTTCGTGATTTCTCCTAGCGAGGAGGGAACGTAGGGTGGGGCGATAGTCGGCCAGGCGACACCCAGCGCGAGCATGACGGCGATTCCTACGAGGAGCGCCGACTGAAAGAGTCGATTGGTAAGCACGCAGGCGGCGCTCCATGCAAGCGCGACCGAAGCGATGACGAGCGAAAGGCTACCGACGATCGGGGCAATCCGAGCGCTGAGGAGGATGCCAACAGCAACCAATCCCAGCATCGCGGCGGTCACCAACTGCGTCCATCGCCGGCGCGTTGTGGTGGCCACGAGCACAAACAGCAAGGGAATCGCCGGCAGCAGATAGTGCGCATGCTTGAAGCCCGGAATGGTGAAGAGCACGGTCGGCACCAAGATTCCAAGAAGTGCGAGCACTCTGCCGGGGTGTCTTTTCGATGTGACGCCAAGCATCGCGCTGACTCCTAAAAATACCCAGGGGATGGCCATTACCAAGAAGCCGAGCAATAGCTCTCCTTCCTTGGTCCACGTCCAGGGCACTCCAAACTTTCCCGCATGTTCTCGCAGCAGGTACACATCGACGAAGGCGCGGCCGTATTTTGCAAAGGCGTACACGTGCCACGCGCCTCCGATGACGAATGCGGCGAGCGCGGCCAACGCTGCCGACGGTGACCAAAGGACCTTGGGCGATCGCCAGAGGAGAAAAGGGATGCCGATGGCACCGATGAGGATGATTCCGCCGGGACCTTTGGTCATCACCGCAATACCTGTCGCGACTCCTGCGGCGACGAGCCAAGAACGACGCCGAGGTTCCTCGGTGGCGCGCAGCAGCGCATAGAGCGCGACACACACCGAGAGGGCAAACGGAACGTCGAACATCGCCAGGCGTCCAAAACGAACCAACCCTGCGCAAGTACCGGTGAGCGCTGCGGCTTCGAGCGCGGATTTGCCGCCCCCGATCCTGCTCGCCATCGCGCCAGCAGTCAGTGCGAGAAAGACTGCGGCGAGCGCCACGGGAAAACGCGCTCCGAAAATTGTCTGCCCAAACAAGGAAAGCGAAAGCCGAATCAGCCAAAACATCAGCGGCGGTTTGAACCAAACCGGGTGGCCGTCAATCGTTGGGGCGAGCCACTCACCTCGCGCAGCCATGTCAGAACTCACCGCGAGGTAGCTCGCTTCATCGGGGCCAGATCCGGTTTCGACGGAGCCAAGGCCAACGAAGAACTGGCCGACTAAAACCGCGATGAGCAAGAGCCACAGATGCGCTGCGCTGCGACTCGCCGAGGGTCCTAGGGATGACGAGGCCACCGAGCGCTCTTACCGCCTCACGTCGGCAATGACCTGAACATTCCCCAAAGCTCGAAACCGCGGGGGCGCATCCCAACTTGAGGTTTTAAGGATGCGCCCCGCGTTCCTCTCGGAGAGGAATCAGAACGTGAGAATGCCGGTTCGCACGAGATGGCTTAGGTGTTTGCGCTGCTCGTCGTTGAGGAGCGCGTGCAATTCTTTGAGCGCTTTGGTGATGGCAGTTCCAAGCTGCTCCGCCGAATGAACTCGAGATTTCGCAAAATCATCGGCTGCTGGCGCATCAAACGTTGCACCGCCGAGTGCGTCGGCGATGCGGGCAGTTGCTCGGCGGCTATCGACTTCTGCTTGGGCGCGCTCGGTCTTGAGTGCGTCGATGATTCTCGCGAGGTCCCCTACCTGATTTTCATCGAGGCCGAGTTTATAGGCCAAGAAACGCAGAGGACGTCGAACTCCAAAGCCATCTCCGGTTCCATCATGCCCGAACCCGCGGCGACCTCGAAATGACCCCGCCCAAGGCCCGTGCCGCCCAAACGGTCCGCGATCACCGCATTCGTGCTTCTCCGAGCAATGGTGGGCGTCGGAACCTTGCGATTCCCCGCAGTGCCTCTTGCGCGCTTCGCCCATGTCGAAGGAACCGGAACCGGGCTGTTCGCTGCGCGCTTCCTCGTTGCGCCAAGAGCGGCCATTTCCCCTGCCATTCCACCAAGAATAGAATCCTCTATGCATTTTTGTCTTCCTCTGCTGGGGCTATCGCTCCCAACGGTGAACTGCTTCTAGCGGCGCAGGAACCATTCCATGCGCTTGCTATGAGCAATGTAAGCGTTAGGGGCTTTCCGTCAATCTGGGAGGGTTCGCAGTCGGCGCATTTGGCGTAACCCTACGGACGTCTCGTGCATAATAGGTTCCATGCGCACCGCGAACCCGTCGAGCTACGTTGTTGCAGTTGTACTTGCCATTGCTCTCACCTCTTGTGGGGGGGATGGTCTCCCGGATGCGGGAAGCACCCCTGATTCTGGGTCGACCGACGCAGGTGGGGGAGGCAACGACAGCGGCACTGACGCCGGAGGCAATCGGGGGGATGCAGGTAGCGACGCCGGAAGCGACGCCGGAAGCGACGCAGGTAGCGACGCCGGAAGCGACGCAGGTAGCGACGCCGGAAGCGACGCCGGAAGCGACGCAGGTAGCGACGCCGGAAGCATGGATGCCGGTACCCAAGCTATCCCCATCGAGAGTGCGCAGGCACTTGAAGCCTGGCTCGATGCAGGGACCTACAAGACTTGGCCATGCGAGGCACAGGCACACGCAGCCCGGGGGCGAGGGGCGCATGGCGCCAATCGGATCTGTTCAAACCCTACGCTGAGCAACGCCTCCAGACCCGGAGAATTTCCTGTCGGATCCGCGGCAGTCAAGGAGTGGCACGAATCGCCAGCCGGAGGTCCAGTCATTGGGTTCGCCGTGTATGTGAAAACCGAGATGGGCAAAGGAGGTGACGGCTGGTTTTGGTACGAGCGTGTAGGCGATGGCGCCCCGATTGCCAACGGAAACGGACTCAGCCAATGTACACGCTGCCACTCTGGCTCCATGAATGACTTCGTATGGACGCAAGTTAAGTAGTCACAGCCGACACACCCGCGTTGGAACAATCTCAGAATCCGCAAGTTGCAGCGGTGCGCAGGTGCAAGGAGCGCGTCAAGCGTTCCAGCTGCTCGCCGCACTCGCCAATAGATCCGCGCGGTGAATGAGCTCCGCCATAATCGGTCCGCGTCCAATGAGACCGTCGCGCCCGGCGATGGCCGTATGCCCTTCCAATCCTGCGCGCACGTCATCGGCTCGAAGCGCAACGTATTCACCGACGTCCTTATCTACGATGACGCCCTCTTCGAGGGAATGGGTGAGAGCTGCCACAATGCGTCGCGCGTAAGTGAGGGTGAAGAGCACGGCCTCCGCGCGCTGATGCGAGTGCCGCCGCGGTTCCGCGAGGAGGTATTCAAGAGAAGTTTCAGCATGCTCCAATGCGACTCCCAACTCGCGGCGGATCGCGCGGAGCGTCCAGTCAGCTTGCGCCTCCGTCGCCAAGCGTGCGTACTGGGAGACGAGGGACAAGACGCGTGCGGTCGCCTGCTCCAAGCGAGGGCGTTCAAAGGAAGGGAAGGTCAAGGCGGCAACCACGGCGAGGGCTCCACCGATCGCAACATCGATGATCCGCTCGAAGGCGATGTGCCAGTCACCACCCCCGAGCGCATTGAGGAGAACGAATACCGGCGTGAAGAAGACGACAAAGAGACGATAGCTGTAGCCGCGCACCATCGATGCGGCGATGGTCAAGAAAAAGAGGAGGGTGACGACGATCCGTACATCATGGATGGTCCCCAGGACGAAGAGCGCGACAGCTGCTCCAAAAATCGTTCCCAACATCCGCTCCGCGCCGCGTCGAAACGTGGCTCCGAGCTGCGGCTGAAGCACCGTCAGTGCGCTGATTGGAATCCAGCCTGGGTTTCCGGGCGCGGCGAAGCGGGAGAGCCCAATGGCAAATGCCGCTAGCAGGCCGACGCGAACCGCATGGCCAAAAATTGGCCCACGAACCGAGAGCGCACCCAAAACGCGTTGAAAGTCGAGTTTCATTCGGGGTGTGAACGAGGGAGTGCTCCCATGCGTGTGTTCGAGGTCTCGGACGATTGCTTGGGCTCCCGCAATGGCGCGGCCGAGGGGATTCGCTGGATCCACCGTTAGTTGGAGGCCAAGCTTGCGAAGCGTGAGGTCGTTGGCGATGTTGCGAAGTGCCGTGGAGGCGTTGGCAAGTTTCGGCATTCCGCGCTCAACTTCCTCAGAGTAGGCAATGGCGTCATGAAACACCGCTTCAGCTTCGCCGAGGAGCACGCGAAGGTTGGTGCCGAGCGTGCTTTCGCCGCGGCGTCCGGCGCGAATACGGATCGCGCAGTTGCGCGCTTCCTCGAGTGCTCGCCGGACCGCGCGCTGATGGATGCGTGCTACGGAATGCCAGTCAACAGGGGCGGGAGCCTCAACGGCTTCCGTGAACTCAGCGAGGCGCTCATAGAGACGAGCGGTAGCCATTCGGAGCGGAACGTGCGGCCAGAGCGGCCAAACGATGGTCGAACTGAGCGCCGCCCAAATTCCACCGATACCAAACATCAACCCGTCAATTGCGCTCCCTGGGCGCGACGCGGCCACCGACGCGGCGATGACGATCATCGTACCGGTCGGAGCGAAATTGGAACCAAAGGCCATCGAAAGGGAGCCAAGAAAAGCAATCCCTCCCAACATAGCGACCGCACCGAGAATCGTCGTCGCTCCTACCAACGTGAGCGAAATGGCAACGGTCCCAGCGATGACGAAGGTCGTCGCTGCCCAAGCCCGGTCAGCGCGGGGGCCTCCGGGATCCGCGCGGGACCCGAACCACCCGCCCAGCGCGACCCAAATGAGATGCGGTTGGTGCAACAGCATGGCAGCCGCAAAAGGAACAACGGTTGCTACTGCGGTTCGAAACCCCGCGTAGAAGAGCGGCTTCATGCGCTCTACAAGTGCTCGTCGTGAGGTAGGCATTAATGCGGGTAGTACACAAAGCGGAGAGAGTAGGATTCGAACCCACGATA
>JBGSMZ010000021.1:0-5821 GCA_041739845.1 Myxococcaceae bacterium | reverse complement strand
ATTCGCGCGCGCGAGCACCGCCACGTAGGGTCGGGAATCGATGGTGAAGAGCAGGCTACCCTTGGCGACCTCTGCCCCTTCCCGCGCGTTCATGGCCGTGATGTAGCCCATCACTCGAGGCCGAATTTGAACGTCGTGAATCGCCTCTACCCGCCCGGTCAGGGGCACTTCAGGACTCAGCTTCCGCGATACGACGGCTTCGACCCCGACTTCGGGCTCCCGTTTTCCGCTCTCCTGGTTTCCACTGGGCTTACACCCGGCGATTCCAAGCAGTGCAAACCCAACAATCGATGAAAAAGACAGAAGTCTTGACCAGCTTTGCACTTTCGAGCACCCAAGTTTTAGCCGAATCATGGAAACGTGCCCCTACACCAAACCATCGTCGGCGACCAGGTCGGGGCGAGCTCTTGCTTCGCCTCCCTTTGAATCCGAACGCTTCGATTGCGAGGACCTTCATGACATTGCCTTTGCGTCGCTTGGGCGCGCTTCGACTGCACTACGCCGGTGTGTTAGAGGCAGTCGGTCGTTTGCAAAAGACTGACAAATCTGATCGCAAATCCTTTGGAGGACAACGCACTTGGAATGCATTGCAAGAGCGAGCGCCTGGGGCTTGTCGCCTCTTCGATCTCGGGCCCTTCCATGAAAACTCTCATGGAAATACCTCGGTATTCACGCCGAAGCGAACGTCGACGTCCAATGCTCCGCGTGCTCGCGGTGGTCCTCCTGCTCGTCCTCGGCCTCGGATCCTGCGCGATTGCGACCGCCTGGGACAGTCTCGGCGCGCACGCCGAGGGCGCGCGGCTTGCGCGACTTGAGCGATCCCCCGAATGGAAAGATGGCCGCATCCAAAACAAGCAGCGCATGTGGACGAACTTCTGGGGTGGCTTAGGGGATTGGCTATCTAAAACTCCTGATGCCGAACCTTCCGCGCCAGTCAACGTGGCAACGGACACCAAATCGCGGCTTGCACTTCCCGCCAAGTCTGGGCTTCGCGTTACTTGGTTTGGGCACTCCTCTTCGCTGGTCGAAATCGATGGCGCTCGGGTGTTGATAGACCCTATCTGGAGCGACCGACCTTCACCAATTGCGTGGGCTGGTCCCAAGCGCTGGTATGCTCCTCCGCTCAAATTCGAGGACCTCCCGCGAATTGATGTCGTGCTTATTTCTCACGACCACTACGACCATCTCGACCGCGCAACCATTGGATTGCTTGCCAAGGGAGCCGCGAAATTTGTGGTCCCACTCGGAATTGGTGCGCACCTCTCCAAGTGGGCGATTCCTCCAGATCGCATCATCGAGCTCGATTGGTGGGAACAAGCCTCCGTTGGGGAGCTAACCATTATTGCGACCCCCTCGCGCCATGCTTCAGGGCGCGTTGGTCCCGACAGCGACCAGACACTCTGGGCAGGTTTCGCGGTTCTCGGGAAATCGCACCGCGTTTGGTACTCCGGCGATACCGGCTTTCACAATGACCTCCAGGAGATTGGGAAGCGCTTTGGCCCCTTCGACCTGACGCTCATTGAATCTGGACAATACGATGCGAACTGGCCAGATTGGCACCTGGGTCCTGAATTGGCGGTGGGGGCCAACCGTCGCGTCCAAGGGAAGGTCATGCTTCCCGTTCATTGGGGACTTTTCAAACTTGGCCTCCACGGGTGGACCGAACCGATCGAACGCGTCCTGGCGGCTGCCGCCTGCGCCGGCGTAACGGTGATTTCCCCCCGACCTGGTGAACCCGTGGAACCTTCGTTTGTGCTCGGGCCCGAGCGATGGTGGCCTGCTGCCAAGTGGAAGAAGGCTTCAGAGACGCCGATCGTCGCGACCCAAAATGGTGATCCCTACTTGCGAATGGAGCAATTTGCTTGTTCACCTTCTGAGCCGAAGGTTCCTTCACCCTAGCGCAAGGTGCAGATTCTGCCGGCTCTGACCAAGACGGGTGCGGCTCAACCATGAGCAATCAAATCGAACAAAAGGTTTCCATTCGAGGATCGCGCGCGCGGGTTTGGAACGCGATTACGAGCGCCAAGTCCTTTGGGAGCTGGTTTGGTATCCGGCTGGTTGGTGATTTTGAGGTTGGGAAATTGATGCGTTGCCAGTGGCCCTCGACCACCACCGTCGATTCAATCATCGCAGCCCAGCGCCGCGCGGGAGTGAGCCCAAGCCCCGTCCGCTTCCCGTCTGGGGAAGTCGATTTCTGCACGGTTTCCAAAATTGATGCGGAAGGAGTCTTTTCCTTTCGCTGGTTACCCTACGGAATCGACTCGGAAGCAGACCCAGCGAATGAACCGCAGACGCTCGTCACATTTCAATTGCTGTCTGAGCGCCCAAGAACGCTCGTGACGATCACCGAGTCGGGGTTCGACCGCGTGCCCACCCATCGCCGCGAGCGAGCCTACCGTATGAATTCGGATGGTTGGGCCATGCAGGCGGAAAACTTACGGCGTTATGCCGAGAGGTCTTTGGGCTAGGCGGAGCTGGCCGCCTAAGCCCAACACGTGTGGCGCTAGGCGAGGTCGAAGCGATCCAAGTCCATTACCTTGGCCCATGCGGCCACAAACTCACGAACAAAAAGAGCCTCGCCGTCCGTGCTTCCGTAGACTTCTGCAAGCGCACGAAGCTGTGCGTTGGATCCAAAAACGAGATCGACTCTTGTTCCGCTCCACTTGAACTTTCCCGACTTCCGGTCGGTTGCTTCAAATACCTGCCCGTCCTTGGAGTCCACTTTCCAGTCATTCCCCATGTCGAGGAGATTGACGAAGAAGTCATTGGAGAGGGCCCCGGGTTTACGGGTCCAAACTCCGTGCCGCGAGTCGTCGGCGTTGGTCTTGAGCACTCGCATTCCGCCGATGAGCACAGTCATTTCTGGAGCGGTGAGCGTTAGGAGTTGCGCTCTGTCAATGAGCATCGCCTCCGCCTCGACGCCGAGACCGCGCTTGGCATAATTCCGAAAACCATCGGCCTGTGGTTCGAGGAACTCAAATGACGCGGCGTCGGTCTGCTCCGAAGTCGCATCGACACGGCCTGGCGAGAATGGCACCGTGACCTTATGGCCACCCGCCTTGGCCGCTGTCTCAATTCCTACGCAGCCACCCAGGACGATGACGTCCGCCAGCGAAACCCGCTTGCCGCCCTTTTTCGCATTGAATGCGTTCTGAATAGCATTGAGGCGATGGAGCACTTTGGAGAGTTGTTTTGGCTTGTTGACTTCCCAGTGGTTCATGGGAGCCAGGCGAATTCGCGCTCCATTCGCGCCGCCGCGTTTGTCCGAGCCCCGAAAAGTTGAAGCAGACGCCCATGCCGTTGCTACGAGTTCCGATACGGAAAGCCCGGAATCTGCAATCTTCTTCTTGAGTTTGCCGATGTCTGCGGGGCCCAGTTTAGGACCTTTGGCAGGAGGAAGTGGGTCTTCCCAAATGTGGTGTTCCTTGGGAACTTCTGGACCCAAATAGCGAGATCGCGGCCCCATGTCGCGATGGGTGAGCTTGAACCAGGCGCGCGCGAACGCCTTGGTGAGCGCTTCAGGATTCTCGTAATAATGGCGCGAAATCTTCTCGTACGCGGGATCCATCTTGAGCGACAGGTCCGTCGTCAACATGGTCGGGCGGTGCTTCTTTCCCGATGCAAACGCATCAGGAACACTCTGCGGAGCGTCCTTCGCGACCCATTGGTGTGCACCGGCCGGGCTCTTGGTCAACTCGTAGTCGTATTCGAAAAGGTTTTTAAAGAACGAGTGTCCCCATTTGGTGGGCGTCGTCGACCAGGTAACTTCTAGACCGCTCGTAAACGCATCGGCTCCTTTGCCGGACTTGTAGGAATACTTCCAACCGAGGCCCTGCATCTCGAGACCTGCCTCTTCGGGGCTCGGTCCAACGTGGGAAGCAGGTCCGGCGCCATGCGCCTTTCCAAAGCTGTGCCCCCCGGCGATGAGCGCGACGGTTTCCGCATCGTCCATGGCCATGCGGGCAAACGTCTCGCGAATGTCGTGCGCAGCAGCGATGGGATCCGGATTGCCACCTGGGCCCTCCGGATTGACATAGATGAGTCCCATCTGCACAGCGGCCAGCGGATTGAGCAGGTCTCTTTTTCCCGAGTAGCGCTTGTCGTCTCCGAGCCAGGTCGTCTCAGCGCCCCAGAAGACGTCTAGGTCAGGCTCCCAAACGTCTTCGCGTCCGCCGGCGAACCCCTGCGTCGGAAATCCCATAGACTCCAGCGCGACATTTCCGGTGAGGACCAAGAGGTCGGCCCAAGAGATTTTCTGTCCGTACTTGCGCTTGATTGGCCACAGAAGCCGCCGCGCTTTGTCTAAGCTGACGTTGTCGGGCCAGGCGTTGAGCGGCGCGAACCGTTGCTGGCCGCGACCACCTCCTCCACGACCGTCGCCAATGCGGTAGGTCCCGGTGCTGTGCCACGCCATTCGAATGAAGAGTCCGCCGTAGTGGCCAAAGTCCGCCGGCCACCACGCCTGAGAATCCGTCATCAGCTTGGCCAGATCCTTCTTGAGCGCTTTGTAGTTGAGACTCTTAAACGCCTTTCGGTAGTCGAAGGATTCGCTAAGCGGGTTGGACTTGGTCGAGTGCTGCTGGAGCAGGTCGAGTCGCAGTCGATTCGGCCACCAGGTGTCGTTCGTCGTACCGCCGCCTGCGTGGTGAACCGGACATTTTGATTCATTCGACATGAGGCCTCACAAAGTAATGAGAAATGATTCGCGAGTACTGTTGCCACTCTAGCCCTGATTACTCAAACACATTCTAGGGACTCGTTTGATAGTTCCCCCCTATCAGAAGGCCTCCGTTCCACCACAGAACCTCGCTGGACCAACAGCCAATTACCTCCCGACTTTGCGCGTCACCGAGGGCGCAACCGCGCTCCAGCGCGCGATTTCTTCGACGCTCGGAGTGGCCTTTCCTTCGAGGTAGCGCTCGAGCAGAGGCAGCGAATCCACTCCCCAGAAGAGTTGGTCGTCCACGAGCATGGTCGGGACACCGAATCCTCCGCGCTGGACAACGTCCGCTGTAGCAGATCGCAATTTGCCTTTCACCTCATCGCTCGCGGCGGCGGCGAACATTGCGTCCGCATCGAAACCAAGGTCCTTTGCGATCTCTGCAACGATTGGGGCTTCGTCGATGCGCCTCCCCTCAACCCACGCTGCACGAAACAGCGCGTCGATGAACTTCCACCGACGCTCGCCGTCCACGCTGTAGGTCGCCCGGAGTGGGACCAAGGGATTAAATGGGTGCGTCGCCGGAGGTTCGATTTCAACATTCAGCGCCTTCGCGAGACGCCAAATGTCGTGGAACATATAGCGGCGCCGAACGGGAATTTCGCCAGGCCCAAGCGAACCCGGCGTCGCAAACATCGCGGCGATCAACACGGGAACTGGCTCGACTTCGACGCTGTGGCGCGCAGCGATCGCGCGAATCTGCGTAGATGCCAAATAGGAGTAGGGAGAAATATAGTCGAAGCAAAATTCGATGGTGCGCCTCATAGGAGTGTCTTGGCATGAGGCACTGTTCCCCTCCAGCTACAACCTCTCGTCACCCAGAAGTTCGGCGAAGCGGCGCGTCGGCATTTTTGTGATTGCCTAAGAGGAAGAGGAGTTTGAAGCGCTCCCAATCCGCCGCCCTGGGCGCCGACGGCACCAATCAGCGTAGGAATGCGAAAACCTCATGAGAGCACTCCATAACGCCAGGGTTCACTTCTGTTGAGCTGGGGCGTCCCTCGTTCGCACGACGTGAAAACCCCGGGAATCGGGTCAACTCATCTGACCTTGGGGTTAGCGAGCGTATCCTCCTGCCGCTTGCCTTGGTAGGACTTCACCATC
>JBGSMZ010000174.1:0-10633 GCA_041739845.1 Myxococcaceae bacterium | reverse complement strand
GTCATCAGAATTGGACGCAGCCTGTCCCGATTGGCGTCTAAGATCGCTTGGGCTCGCCCTAGCCCCCTCGCGCGGAGGGCATTGGTGTGATCGATCTGGAGAATCGCGTTCTTTTTCACGACGCCAAAGAGCACAAAGATTCCCAGGAGCGTGAACATGTCGAGGGCAATCCCAAAAATGAGCAGCGAATACACTGCAAACGGCAGCATCAGGAACAGAGAAAGCACGATGGTGAGCGGGTGGAGCCAGGAATCGAATTGGGCAGCTAAAATGAGGTACATGAAAACGAGCGATGCGAGCAATCCTAGGAGAAAGGATCCCATCGTCTCCGCCATCAACTTCGCTTGCCCTTGCGGGATCACGCGCATCCCTTGCGGCATGCGCGAAGCTTCGTCCTCGAGTACCTTGAGCATCCCCGCGCCAATCTCGGCTTGGTTGCCGCCGGGGGCAACGTTTCCCGAAAAAGTGACCTGACGCTGCCGCGCATACCGTTGAATGGTTGTGGGACTCGATCCAGGAACCAACGTGACGACATCCGCAAGGTTCACCAAGCCTACTTTGCGCGACGGCACGGTGATCAAATTGAGCTTGTCCGCGTTGGTTCGATACTCTTGGATCGAGCGAAGCCAAACGTCGTAGGATTCGCCGTTGTCGGAATAGCTCGAGACCTTTTGTCCAGCGACCAAATACTGAAGCGCACGGGCGACATCGACCACCTGGACGCCAAGATCGGCGGCTCGATCCCGATCGATGACCACCCCGAGTTCGGGCTTGCCGACGATGAGTGAGGTGTCCACGTCCACCGCGCCGGGGACTTTCTTGAGCCTCTCGACGATGCGATCATTGGCTTCGATCAATGCCTCGAGCGACGGTCCTCCGATGATGTATTGGAGGAGTGCTGTCGACTGCCCGCTCCCAAACTCGTTGACGTCGGCGATGGAAACCGTCAGGTCCGGCGGCAAGGTCGGAAGGATCTTTTTTCGGACGACCCCCTTAAACTGGTCTTGAGAATTCTCTCGCTCATCCGGCGGGACCAACTTCACATAGATCCGCGCCAAATTGGCCGTTTGTGCTGCGTCATCGCCAACGGTCAACAGCGTCCCCTGAACTTCAGGATACTGACGCAAGATGCTGGCGATGCGTGCGCCAACGAGTTCCGTCGCTGGCACTGAGCGCCCCTCCGGGAGACGGACAATGACTTCGAACTGTGCCTTGTCATCGACTGGAATGAATCCCTTCTTCGCCGCCTGCAACGCAGGCACAGCGGCTATGAAAGAAATGATCGCTGCCACCACCACGACCCAACGATGGTCCATGCAATACGTCAGCAGCCTCATGTAGCTTCGCTCTATCGGCCGGTAGAAGTTATCTACGACCCGCGTGAGGAAGGGCTTCTTCTCGCCTCCTTCGGCCTTGGGTTTGAGGAGGCGAGAGGCAAGCATCGGCGTTGCCGTAAAAGACACAAAGAGAGAAACACCAATGGAAAACGCCATGGTGACGCCAAAGCTCGAAAGGAACCGGCCAGGAATCCCTGCGATGAAGGCGATCGGAATAAACACCGCCATGAGCGAGAGCGTCGTCGCGAGCACCGCAGGTCCAATTTCGCGCGTTCCATTGACCGCCGCCTCCATCGGCGACTGCCCTTTTTCCTCGATGTGCTTGAAGATGTTCTCGAGAACGACGATCGCATCGTCGATGACGATGCCGACCGCGAGCGCCAACGCGAGCAAGGTGATCGAATTGAGCGTGTAGCCTTGCACCTTCATCAACGCGAAGGTTCCAATAATCGAGATCGGAATCGCCACCGCCGCGATGATGGTCGAGCGAACGTTTCCCAAGAATACCAGGACAACGAGGGCCGCAAAGATCGCACCGAGCACGAGGTGCTCCTTTACCGCCGAGGTGCTGGTCCGAATGGAATCGGAAGCGTCTCTTTGAATGACGAGTTCGTAGTTTGCCGGAAGACTCGTCTTCATGGCGGCGATTCGCTCCCTCAGTGCATCGACCACTTGCACGGTGTTTGTTCCGGACTGTTTGCGCACCGCGAGGACGACCGCTGAGTTTCCGTTCCATTGGGCCGCGGTTTCGAGATCTTCCACTCCGTCGTCGACACTCCCAATGTCGTCCAGCCGCACCGATCTCCCGTCCGCATTGCGGATGACGATTCGATTGATCTGGTCAACTTCTTCGAGGCGGCCGAGGACGCGCAGCGAGACATAGTCGCGGCTCGTGTCCAATTTCCCTCCCGGCAGGGTGATGTTTTGGCTGTTGATCGCCGAGGCCACTTCGAGGGGAGAGATATTGAGTGCCTTGAGCTTCAGCGGATCCACATCGACGTTGATGCGGCGCTTGCGACCCCCGAGGATTGCGACTTGCCCTACGCCGTTGACGGATTCGAGTCGGCGTCGAAGTATGCGGTCCGCATAGTCGGAAATTTCTTTGGTGGAGACGCCGCGCGCTTGGAGCGCGACATAGAGCACCGGCGCTGAATCCGGATCGAACTTCTGAATGACCGGCGGGTCCACGCCCTGAGGCAGTTCCGGAAGGGCGATGTTTACTTTCTGCTGTACCTCGTTGGCGGCGACGTCGACGTCCTTTTCGAGCACGAATTGAACGAGGACCTGAGAGAAGCCCTCGGAAGAATTCGATCGCAACTCATCGACGCCGGAGATCGTATTTACCGCCGCTTCCAGTTTGTCGGAAATATCCCGCTCGACATCGGCAGGCGAAGCTCCCGGGAGCACTGTGTTGATGACAATGACTGGAAAATCGACCTTGGGAAACTGATCGAGGCCGAGGCGCGTGTAGGCAATGGTGCCGAATGCGAGGATCACCAGAGAAAAGACCGAAGCCATGACTGGTCTTCGGACGCACAATTGAGCGAGCCATTGCATAACGTTATTCCTTGCGCTCCGAGAGTTCCTTCGCTGCCGCGGTGATCGGCTCCCCGTCGCGAAGGCCCTGCGGTGGATTGACGATAACCGGTGTTCCATCTTGCATCTCGTCGAGGACCGCAATGCGGCCGTCGCGCTCGACGCCAGTCCGAACAACCATTTCGTAGGCTGCTCCCTCTTTGGCGAGGAAGAGACGCTTGACGGTTCCATCTTTGACAATCGCGCCGGCTGGGACTGTGGGCGCGTCGAATTCGCCGACGATCAAATTCACCGTCGCAAACATGCCCGGTTTGAGCGCGTGGTCCGGATTCGGGGCGACGGCTTCGATGACCAAGTCTCGCGTACTGGGCCGGAGCGCGGGAGCGACGTAGCGCACGGCGGCGGGAAACAAGCGCTTGGGGTACGCGGCGACGCCCACTTCGACCTTCTGACCCAACGCCACTTTCCCTACAGCCTGCTCCGGGACGCTCACCTGGACGCGCACGGTGTTCACCGCGTACACGGTAGCGACGCGGGTCGCAGCTTGTACATACTCTCCGACGTTGACGAACCGCTCACCGATGAAGCCGTCTATAGGGGCACGGATCACCGTGTCTCCCGCGTACTTGCTCGCGAGGTCCGCCTGCGCTTGCGCGGCATTGGCGTTGCTGAGCTGCGCACTGCATTGCGTCGTTTGCCGGTCAAATTCCGACTTGGCCAGCACCCCTTGCGCGAATAGCCGGTCCGCACGAGCGCATTCCTCCTTTGCGAGCGCGACTTGGCTCTTCGCAGAATTCGATTGCGCGACGGCCGCAAGTTCCTGGAACCGAGCGGCCCGAGCATCGACAACCGCGATGGGCTGTCCCTGTTTGACTTCCTGGCCGCGCTCCACATAGGTCGCCGTCACCTTGCCGGCGACGTTGGCAGCGATATCCGATTGGCGCTCCGCGAAGATGCCTCCGGTCAGCGTCAGAAACTGCGGGACTTTGCGAATTTCTACCGGCGCCGTGGAGACAGCGATCGGCTTGGTGCCTGCATCGGGCACCGCTCTTGTAGGCCGCTTGCAGCCTGCGACTCCAAGGGCTACCACAGATATCAATACCAACCGCTTCATCGTTTGCCTCTTTTCGTGCGCTTCGCGCGCTGGTTTGAAATTGTTCCGCCACCTGATGCACCGAGCGCCGCCGCGAAAAATGCCGCCAACTCCTTCACGAAGAGCTGCTGCGACCGCGCCGAAGTAGAGCGGTTTATCAGATGCGACACTACCGCGCGCGAGAGGAGCGCGCCGAGCATCGCAAAGGCCACGGGCTCGCTCTTGAACTCCCGAATAACTCCGCGTTGCAACCCAAGATCGACCCATCGGGAGAGTCGCTTAATGAATTTTCCCAGCATCTCTCCCCTTTCATTCGCGCAAGACAGCCCCAGTTCCCTGAGCGCAAGCAATCGAGGCAGCATTTCGGAAAGGAAGCTCCAATACGCCGCGAGGAGTGCTTCCAACTGGGATGCGAGCGGTGCGCCGGCTCGCGGGCCGTCGGGCAGTGTGGCCAGAAACTCGGGGATCGACTCCGGCTTGAGCGCTTCGCTCAGCAACAGCTCGCGACTCCCAAATCGCCGAAGGAGCGCAGGCGCCGTTACCCCGAGTCGCAGAGCGACTTGCTCGAGCGTAATTCGCCCCTCCGCCGCAAGCGCGACCCTGCGCGTTGCTTCGAGAATCTGACTATTGGAGACTTGCCGTGGTCGTGCCATTGGTTAATTAGTGTGCGTGCATTAACCTATGAAAAATGCGGCGTCAAGCCCCGCGGATGTCTTTCTTTCCAACCGCGCGAGAATCCGCTATCGAAGCCGTCGATTCCACTCCGAGGCTCCATGGCACCCGCATATTTCGAACTCTTCCACCGGATCGGCGACGAGGATTCTGCGCGCGTTCGCTCGGTTATTGCCGTAAGCGGCTTGACCGATGAGGTGCGGTTTCGGAACGTCGCCTACTCGGAAGTCGTCGCCGACCTCGAGGCCCGCGGTGGAGCTGTCGTGCCGTCATTGTGGCACGGAGGCGCGCGCTACGAGGGGGTCGAGAAGATTATCGAAGCGCTTGAGGTCCACAAGGGAGCGAAAACCAATTCAAGGTGAGCTGGATGCCGTCTCCAGCCGTTTGGTGAGGATGACCAAATCGTCCCCAGGCCGATAGAAATCGGCGATTCGCGCCTCTTCCCGGTAGTTGTTTCTCTCATAGAACCCACGCGTCGGTCCGTAGGCCTCGGTGGCGCTCGTCTCCACGCGAACGATTCGCGCCTGCCGCTGGCAAAGTCTCGACTCCATGGCGCTGAGGAGCGCCGAGCCGATTCCACGGCCGCGCTCGTTCGGAGCAGAGGCGATCCAATAGAGGTCGAAAGTGGACTCGGTCATTGGAGTCGGGCCAAAGCAAACATAGCCAAGAAGGGCGCGCGAATCAGTCGCGACCAACGCTTGGTAGTCGACTGCGTTTGCAGCAACTGCAGCCTCGAGCACTTCCCTGGCGCAGACCACCTCATCCTTCGTGAAGCTCTCGATGCGCGCGAGTATCAGTGCGAGGGGCTCGACATCGGCTGCTCTGGCTTCTCGTATTTCCATCGCCTGCGTACAGTGCGTAGCAGATGCGAAATGAGTGCGCGGTAATTGATTCCAGCGGCTCGCGCCGACTGCGCAAATCCCGCCGAAGGGTGGAGGTCGCAATTGGGATTGACGTCGATCACCCAAGGGATTCCGTCCGCATCAATGCGGAGATCGACCCGCCCATAGTCCCGACACCCGAGGGCTTCAAATGCCTTGGCTGCCACCGCAGCGCAACGGCGTTCAAGGACCTTCGGGAGCTCTGCAAGGCGTGCCCGAGAACCGCGGTAGGCGGCGCTCCCGGTCGTCCATTTCGCGTCATAGGTAACGATTTTCGGACGGTTGGCGAAAGCTTCGCCTTCAAAATGAATCTCGCGCATCGGCAGCGCGCGCGGCGGTGCATTGCCAAGGAAAGGCACGCTGATTTCCCGACCCTCGATGAACGCCTCGACGAGTGCGGGCTGATGATGGTTGGCATGCACCGTGCGAACCGCCCTCTCCATGGCCGCGCGACCGCGAAGGACCGAATCAAAATCGATACCGACGGATGCATCTTCTTGAATTGGCTTGACGATCATGGGACCGACGAAAGAGACCATGGCATCGCCGGGTCCAAATACGCGGAACCTCGGAGTGGCTATTCCACACCCGCGAAGAACTTCTTTCGCCTTCCCCTTGTGAAGCGCCAACGCGAGCGCGAGAGGACCCGAACCGGTGTACGGAATGCCTTCCAGTTCGAGGAGAAGCGGAACCAAGATTTCCCCGCGCGAGTCCCCAGCGATGGATTCACACAGGTTGACGACGACCTCCGGCCTATGACGAAGAACTTGGGGAGGAAGGCGACGCATACGACTCCCAAGCCCAACGGCGACGATTTGATGCCCTTGAGCCAGGAGAGCGCGATGGACTGCGACGGCGACATTGCGCACGTCTACGCGGGCGGCCCTCCCCGGGTCTTCTTGCCTTGCCGCACCGTCGTCATTGTAGAGGAGGGCTACGCGCATCGGTCCCTCGGGGGCAGCGGGTTCCACAATCCTTGTGGCTTCCGCGAACGAGGCGGCGCAAGCTTTTCAGCGAACTGAGGAGGCATACAGGTGCGAATCCGCGACCCCATCCACGGGACGATAGTCCTGACCGACGCCGAAGCCACTGTCGTCGATACGCCGCACTTCCAACGGCTTCGGCATATTCGACAGCTTGGCTTTGGAGAACTTGCATTTCCGGGAGCGACGCACACACGCCATGCGCACTGCCTCGGTGCGATGCATGTCGCTGCGCGGCTCTTTGACGCGATGACCTCCAAATCGGGGCTCGATGCCGAAACCCGAGAGCGCTTCCGCGCGACGGTCCGCCTCGCCGTACTTTGCCACGACTTGGGGCACATGCCGCTCTCCCACTCCTCGGAGCGCATCGCCCCGATGCGCGCAAGCCTCCGCTTGCCACCTCCTCTCGACGAGCCAGTGGGGCGCGCAAACCATGAGGACTTCACGGCGAAGCTTCTCCTGGATTCATCGCTGACGCCGATCGTTCGCGCCGCCTACGCGCACATTGGAGTCACTGCGGAGCAGGCGACGGCCTTGGTGATGGGAGCGCCGGAGCTCGCTGCCGGCGCATTCTTTGATCGCGGAGTCGATTGGACCTTCGCCTTGCGCGCCATCGTCAGCGGCGAACTCGATGCGGACCGCATGGACTACCTTCTGCGCGACTCGCTCTACACCGGTGTCAACTACGGCCGCTACGACTTGGAATGGCTGCTTCAGCACATTTCCGCCGAGCGACGCCTGCATACCTCGGTCATGGCGATCTCACCGGCGGCAGTCTTCGCCTTCGAAGACTTTTTGCTCAGCCGCTTTCACATGTTTCTTTCCGTCTACTACCACCATACGGCAGCGAGCTTCGAGTACATGCTGGCCCGCTTCTACGATTCCTCGCCGAGCGCATTCCAGATTCCAACGGATCCGGAAGCTTTCCTTCGCTGCGATGACATTTCACTTTATGCCGCACTCCGCGAGTCCACGAACCCTTGGGCACAACGGATCGTCGAGCGCCGCGGATTTCGCCACCTGGTGCAGTTTACCGAGCGCGACCCAGAGTATGACCTGGGGGCGCTCGCTGCGGCCCTCGAACAGGCAGGCATCGAACATTTTACTGTCGAGTCGCGGGGTGTCCTCTCCAAATATTTTGAGGAAGGCAACAACCCTTCGCTCTATGTGATCGACTCCGGAAGCGGGCGCCTCACGCCCATTGCGGCCTACACCCCTCTTTACAAGCGTTTTGGGAGTGTGCGGCTTTCGAGGATCTACGTGCGACGCGACCAAGCAGGGCTTGGTCAGGCGATCCTTGCGCGCGAAATCGGCCGACCCGATTGCGCTTAAGTTCGCCTGCAGCAGGCCTACCTTTCCATGGGGGGCTTGTCTGCAAGAGAAGGGCGAGCGATAGCTGCGTACCTCACGAGACGATGGGCGCTTTGCCTGGGGGAGCGGCGGACCTGAGTGCGGGAAGACAGGCGTCGTCAAAATGCGTTGACAGTGGCGCAAACTACGCCCTACAGGACGTCGCGCGATTGCCGTTGGATTCTGCAATGGGCGGATAGCTCAGCGGTAGAGCGTCGCCCTTACAAGGCGAGGGTCACAGGTTCAAATCCTGTTCCGCCCAAGCTATGATGGACAAGAGAAGAGAGTGAAGCACGATCTGGGGAGTTAGTTCAGCTGGTTAGAACGCCGGCCTGTCACGCCGGAGGTCAGGGGTTCAAGTCCCCTACTCCTCGCAAGGCTGAAGCCCTCGGAAGCCGAATGGCTTCAGAGGGTTTTTTGTTCCTTTTCGTGTTCCAACTTCCGCGCAAACTGAGCTTCTCCTTATCTGGTACACCCGTCCGGAGAGGCGTACACGTCCGCCAAAGAAAGGGGATCTTCGAGTTGCCTATCTCCCGCGATACCCGCACACTCCGTGCACTTCTCTGCTTCAGCCCAAGGGGCAAGCGGGCTGCGTCGTAGGTGCGAAGTAGTCTAGGGACCAAAATGAGCGAAGCATTCGTCACCCCCCAGCTGCTCACATGGGCTCGTGAACGGGCTGGCTTGCAAATCGAAACTGCCGCAAAACGGGCGGGAACCACCGTGGAAAGAGCTGGGTCTTGGGAGGAGGGCGAAGCCCGCCCAACCTTTCGTCAGGCCTCGCTCTGGGCCAAAGCAACTCACGTGCCGTTTGGTTTCCTATTTCTGCCGACGCCTCCGGAGGAGGCACTTCCGATCCCAGATCTCAGAACCGCGCACGAATCGACATCGCCCCAGGAGAATTCCGATTTCATGGATGCCCTTCGAAGTGTTGCGTTCAAGATGGACTGGTTTCGGGACTACCGGGTCGAACGCGGGGCGTCCCCCCTTCAATTCGTGGGCAGTTTCGGCGCAGGCGCGAACCCCGATGCGGTTGCCGAAGACATGCGCCAGGTGCTTCGCCTGTCGGAAGCGGATCGCCGTGTTGCGCGTACCTTTGACGACTTTCTGACCACGTTGGTAGACAGAGCAGACGCTGCGGGCATTTGGGTGATTCGAAGCGGCGTTGTCGGCAACGATTCTTCCAGGCCGATAGGCGTGAACGTGTTCAGGGGTTTGCAATCTGCGACCCGTTCGCTCCTCTCGTTTTCCTAAACGCTCGTGATACCCGAGCCGCTCAAATTTTTACGTTCGCACACGAACTCGCGCACCTATGGGTTGGACTGAGTGGTGTTTCAAACACCCTCTTGGCGCACATAGCCCCAAGAGGCGCTGGCTCCCCAAATATGGAGGCGGTCTGTAACGCTATTGCAGCCGAATTCTTGGTACCCCAAGACGCGTTTTTACGCGCCTGGAAGCCAAATGAGAGCCTCGACGTCAACGCAGAGCAGCTCGCGAAGCATTTCCGTGTCAGCCGCATCGTCATTGCGGTCAGAGCAAGGGTCCTCAACCGCATCACCAAAAAAGCCTTCGACCAATTCCACTCGACCGAGCAGCGCGGCAGGCAAAAGCAGCGAAAGCGCTCTTCAGGGGGTGGCGATTTTTACAGGACGGCGCGGGCCAGGAACGGGAATGCCTTCGTTCGCGCCGTGCTTGGGAGTGCGGCGTCTGGAGAGCTCCTCTACCGCAATGCCGGCCGCCTGCTCAGCATGAGCCCCAAGAATGTTCGCGAGGCCTATCGTCGGCAAGAGGGAGGCGCTTGATGAAGTACCTTCTGGACACGAATGTCTTCATCGAGGCCAAGAACCGCTACTACGCCTTTGCGATTTGCCCCGGCTTTTGGGACTGGATGGACCACATCATGGGGAAGGGAGATGTTCTCTCGATCGAGCTGGTTCGCGACGAGATGCTCGAAAGCGACGACGACCTCGCGAAGTGGATCCGCGCGCGGAAGAGCGAGCCGTGGTTTCTCAAACAAGATGACGACGCTACTCAGGGTCACTTCAAGCGCATCGCTGCGGCCGTACAGAGTGGCAGTTACACCGACGGCGCGAAGCAGGAGTTTTTGCGTGGCGCAGACGCATGGGTGGTCGCGAAAGCGAAGGCAAGCGGCGCGGCGGTCGTTCCTCTGGAAGTGCGCGACCCAAGTTCCAAAAAGCGAGTTCCGCTCCCAAACGTTTGCGACTTCGAAGGTGTTGAATGTGTCAACACCTTCGAAGTCCTACCAAGGTTGGGGGCTGCGTTTCATTTCAGAGCAGCTTCGTCGGCCATCGCAAAGGGCTCGAAATAGCGCTCAGCTCCGGGCGTCGCAGATCTCCACCGTGAGATGGGTGACCGGAGCTGCTGCGAGAACGATGCTTCGGTACTGGTCCAGTGACTTAGGCTTCGGAGTCGCCACCGAAACGACGCATACGAGCTGCTGTGGACCAACGCGCCAAAGGTGGAGATCCGAAACACTGCTTCCATCCAGTTCGAGCGCTGTGCGTACCGCATCGCGCTGGTCGTTGTTCGGATCGAGGTCGATGAGCTGGCGACCGCAGGCCAGCGCCAGCGAGCCGGACCAGCGAAGAATAATGACAGCCCCCAAAGCTGCGGCAACCGGATCCATCCACGCCCAACCCAAATACCGACCAGCGAGAAGCGCGCCAATCGCCAACACCGAGGTGAGCGCATCGGTGAGCACATGCACGTACGCAGCGCGAACGTTTTGGTCGCTGTCTTGCTGACCGTGGACATGCGCCGGCT
>JBGSMZ010000152.1:0-6386 GCA_041739845.1 Myxococcaceae bacterium | reverse complement strand
ATACCGACGGTCGCCGCTTCATGCGGACCTATCCATTGGGCACCGCCGAATTGGTCGCGCAAGTCGACGTCCGACGCGAAGCGCAACGTGAAGAGGCGCGTGCGCGTGTCAAGCTTATCGGGGACGTTCCGGAACCCTTCGCACCCTGGTTCCCGGGAGTTGCCGCACTCGCGATTGCGATCCTCGGTGGTCTTGGGCGATGGCTCAATGTCGCCAAGCCCTGCTTTCGATGCGGCAATCCAGTCAGTCGCCGCGCGGATCCGGACCTCAAGCCAATGGCGACGCAATGCAGCCAGTGCACCTCAGTCTTTAGTGACAAATCGATAGCCGTCGTCGCCCTGGCGCGACGCAAGACTACGGAGATCGGTCGCCGCCGGTCACGTCTCCGGTTGGCAGCAGTGGCGTTGAGCCTTTGGAGCGGCCTCGGTCACTTGTTTTCAGGATTTCCCGTGCGGGGAGCGATTCTGGCATTTGTTTTTGCGCTTCTCGGAAGCGCGCTCGCTCTACGCGGGCATCTGCTCCGACCGGAGTACGGGGTGGACCCGATGTTGTTGCTGGTCGTCCCGCTTGCATTCATCGCCCTCGTCCTTTGGGCGCTCACCTTGCGCGCGATCGCGCGGAGGAACTAGCGGTCATGGCACTCAACGGCACGCTCAAGGATTTCGGAATCGCCGATATTTTGCAGCTCATCGGGCAGCAACAAAAGACCGGCGACTTGGTCCTCAGCAAGGACAATGAAAATCAAGCCCAAGTCACCATCTCGTTCGAGAACGGAAGCATTGTTCGCACTGAAACAAGTTCAAGAGATGGGCGCGAGCTCATTGGCACGATGCTCGTGAACGCCGGAATCATCACCCCAGAGGAACTCGAGCAGGCGCTGGAGAAACAAAGAGCCAATCTCGGCCGTCTGGGTGATTTGCTGGTGGAGCAGGGTGCGCTCAAGACGGAGAAGTTCGCCGAGGTCGTTCGGCTTCAGACGTCTGAAACGCTCTACGGGCTGTTTCATTGGGAACAGGGGCGCTACGAGTTCGAGCAGCGCCAAGTCGATCCCGACAAGATGCTGATTCCCTTGCGCGCCGAGTCGGTGCTGATGGAGGGCTTTCGGCGCGTCGACGAATGGAAGCTCGTCGAGAATGTCATCACCGATGACGGGATGACGTTCGAGAAACGCAAAGAACTCCCTCCGGCGAAGTTTGGCTTCGGAAATGACGATGACGGAGAAGGCGAATACAAGAACATCGGCAAACGCGAACGCCTTTGCTACGGCCTTGCAAAATCAGGAGCAACGGTCGGAAGAATCACCGAGCAATCGCTCCTCGGTGATTTTGAAACGCGAAAGGCGCTTTCCAACCTCGTCAAGAACGGCTTCCTCAAGGCGATTCCGGGCAAGACCAAGGGAAAGCGTCGTGAAGATCCTGCATGGGCAGGGACCCTGGCGCGGGTTCTTGGAGTTGCATTGGTCTTGATATTCGCAGCAGCCATCGCCGTGCGCTTCGACATGCTCTCGTTCCGATTTGGCTTTGCAAGCGCAGCGCGGGTCTTCACCCCTCCCTATCAAGGGCTCTCCAGCCGCGAGCAAATCGATCGCATCCGCTGCGCCAATTCGATTTTTGCGTTGGAACATGGACAGCTTCCAGGAGCCCTTGAGGAACTCGTCGATTCTGGCCTCCTGACCAAGGGAGACCTCGCCTTTCCTTGGCTTGAGCCCTACTACTATCGGCGCCTGGACAACGGCACCGCGGTCCTCCTTCCACCGCTCCATTAAGCCTTCAGCATCGGCCGAGCTGCGCTGAGAATTCGGAGTGCGGCGGTTGCGGCGCCGTAGCCGTTGTCAATATTCACCGCCAGGATTCCTGGAGCGCAGGAGCCCAAAATTGCGCCGAGCGCACTGAAGCCCCCGCTGGCGATGCCGTAGCCGACGGACGTTGGAACCCCAATGACAACACTGCCGACGAGCCCCCCCAGCACCGTTGGAAGTGCTGCATCCATTCCGGCGACGACGATCACAATCGGGTGTTCTCGAATCTCTTGAAGACGTTTGGAAACGCGCCAAATCCCTGCTGCGCCGACATCGCTGATCATTGTGGAAGCGATGCCCGCCCAGACGAGGGTGCGCTGCGCCTCTTTTGCGACACCGGCGTCGGAAGTTCCGGCGGTGATGATTGCGACCCGGGCTGGCGACCCCAAGGGCAAAGGGCGCCCCCAAAACGCGGTTTTCGAACTCGGGTCGTAGTCGAGTCGCCGCCGAACTGAGGGCGATAGTTCGGCGTACTTTTCCTGGCCGAGGCGCGTCAGGAGGTGGCGTCGCCCAAGGTGACGTGCTTCCCTGAAGAGCGCTGCCAATTGCAGCGGCGATTTGCCCTCGCAATACACCGCCTCATCGATCCCAATTCGTCGCTGCCGATCGTCATCGAAAAGACTCTCCGATGGCGCTGCACGAGCGGGGATGGTGCGCTTGGGCTTCAAGGCGCTTTGATTTGGTGGGCGGAAAGCAGCTTTACCTTCACATCGGGAAACGCATAGGTGAATCTCCAAAGCGACTTCCACCATCCCGTTCCGAGAGCATTCTCGTCATCGTCTGGAAGCCGCCGGGCGACCGTTTGACTCAGGTGAAGGACGGATTGGTCAAATACTGGATCTCCCGATTCCTGAACGATGGTCAATTCTGCCAGAACGCCTCGCGATGTGGTCGTCATCTCCAGGATCGTCGTCAGCTGGACCGCCTGAATTTGTTCGCGGCGATGCACGCTCACCGCCATCATGGAAAGCGCGGCTTCGCGAAACCGTTGGTCATCGACATTGGTGAGGGGAACGGATCCGGTCATCGCCGATCTCCCGAGTGCGCTGTCTGCAACTTCATCGGCGGCACTCTTGCTGATGTTGGGGTCGATCATCGCGGTTGCAATTCTGCGGACGCTCGCTCCCAGCGGCACTTTCGAGCGTTTCGGTTTTTCCTTCGCCAAACTCTTCCGCATCGCTTGGGCGACGCGCACGAAATGGCCCGGAACGGAACCGACGGCCAGCGCGTTCGCTCCAATGTCTTGGGCGATGGCATCATTGAGTCTACGGGCGAGCTTTTCGCTCGCGTACTCTCGGGAGGCATCCGGATCTGGTTCATCTCCCTGACCGTTGCGGATGGTATGCCCGCCCTGTGGAGACTCCTCTCCCTCCGAGGGGCCCCCAAGTCCAAGGACAAAGCCGGAAGACGGTGTGAGGATCGCATCGCCAGCGATCGGCGCGTCACTGCCGCCACTCCCCTTGGCCGGGGACGAATCTCCCTCGTTCGATTTCAATTTCCCTGAGGTCGCAGAGCGTCCGCCAGGGGCGCGCTCCTGCGTCGATGGCGCCAGGGTTGGTCGGTGCGCCGCCGTGGAGGTTGGGTGCGTGTCGGCGCTCGCAGAATCAATCCATAGTTCGGATGTATGAGCTTTGGATTGGCCGGGACGGACGGAGGCCCTGACGGAGAGGAGCGCTCCAGCATGCGCGGCCAGCGATGCGAGCAAGAGAAATCCCCACGCCGATACGCGCTTGCGCCTGCGCACCGGTTCATGGGATGAATTGAGTGTACCCAAGATTTGTTTGATACTCCGACGGATTCCTTGTACCTGCGGATCCGCAACCAATCAAACAGAGAACAGAGAGAGGAATAAAATTTATGCATTCAACCGTCAAGAACGGCTGGGCAGTAATTGTGGCTATCGGTGCAAGCGCACTTTTGACAGCGTGCCCGCCTCCGTATCCCAAGTGTGATTCCGACGATAACTGCAAGGAACAGAAGGAAGTGTGCGTCAACGGAATGTGCCAGGAGTGCGCGACCAACGCGAACTGCAAGCCCGGGTTCATGTGCGCTGCGAACCGCTGTGTTCCAAAACCAGAATGCGATGCAACGACCTCTTGTGCAGCAGGGAAAAACTGCGTCGACGGTCGCTGTATTGAGGCGCCAATCGCGGAGTGTTCAACCAATGAAGACTGCCCCGCAGGGAAGGCCTGCTCGGGGGGAAACTGCATCGTTGCGACAGCGTCCGATACGGCCTGCCACTTCGAGCCTATCTATTTTAGCCTCGACGAGTATGTGTTGAACGCTGACGATGAGGCAAAGCTTGATGACTATGCGAAGTGCATCAAAAATGCTTCGCTCCGCTTCACCCTTGAAGGCAACGCCGACGAGCGCGGTACCGAGGAGTACAACATGGTGCTTTCACAGCGCCGTGCAGCTTCGGTGAAGAAATTCCTTACCAACCTCGGCGTGCCCTCTGGAAATCTCGACACCGTTGGCTACGGAAAACTCCGTCCAGCCAAGGAAGGCCACGACGAACAGGCCTGGTCCGCAAATCGCCGCGTTGAGTTTCAGGCGCGATAGAGAGACGCTTGCGGTGGTTTCAGCACTTCGCGGCTAGCCGCGAAGTGCTGAGGCAAGGAGTGGCCCGAGCTTCCACAGACTCGGTTTGGCCTCGAAGTCACAGAGCAGCTTTCCCAGTTGAGCGGCGGATTTGTTGGTCACGAACCACAGGGGCTTGGGAGAGGTGTGCATCTGCCCATTGGTCATGGTTCGCGGGAACGGAGCGAACGGACCACGGACGACGGTGCGTTCGGTTCCTTCCAGGAGATAGGCGTTGTGCACTTTTCCACGTCCGCTCTGAACGTCCTCAAGCGTGTGACCTGGGAATGCTCCCCAAGGTGCATAGGCCATCGAGAATGCGATTCCGCTCCAAGCGTTGATTCCGATCGTCCCGTAGCGCAGGCGCTTGATAGCCTCCTCGAAGCGGTCGCCGAGTTCTTTGATGGTTTGAGGGTGAATGAGGATCTGCGCTCCGAGCGTTCCCATCAATCGATCGTTTGCGAAATCCACTGCAGCATCCAGAAACGAAGCCGCGTCCTCCGCCTCTAGCGACACCTCTCCCCACACCGATCCAAAGAATTCGCTCTGGAATGGCCAGTCGTTTCCCTGGGGCTTCAAGTTTGGGATCCTGGTTCGCTTGGCCTGTTGGTCGAGCACGACAGCTCCGGAACAATGCGCGACGGCGTCTTCTTGCCGCGCCGCGGCTCCCGGGTAGTACGCGGGACGGCCCGGAACCGCGCGTACAGTGCTCTCCACCGCCTCGAGGAGCTTTTCTCGAAGCGTCCAATCCTTGTGGAGCACAAGGATCTGCGATGCAATGCAGTTGAACCCAGCATTATGGAGTTTTTGGCTGGCGATGTGCTCTGCTTGGAAGGCGATGTCCGCATCGCTCCACGGACCTGGAACGACGATCGTAGGACCCACGCCTCCGAGTTCACTTGCGATCGGTTTGTCGAGCAGCGGTTGGTGGCGCGCCTTCCGAGCTTCTGCTTCGGCGCCAGTGCCCCAAACGATCGCATCGTGGCTCTTGCCTGATCCGGTGATGTGAACGAAGCCCACCCGCGCATCGCGAACGAGGGACTCGCCAACCTCTGCTCCCCCGTAGGCAAATTCTACGAAGCCGGCGGCGATCATGGGCGCAAAGATGCGCGCAAAGATTGGTCCCAAGTATTCGTTCACCGGATTCAGCTTGCAAATGGCGACACGGTTTTCGGCAGCCAGGACGTAGAGCACGTCCAGCGGCGCAATGGATGCGATGTTTCCAGCACCCATGACCGCGGCGATGCGATCTGGCGGTGTTGCAGAAGGCTGGAGATGGATCGCCACTTTGTCTTGAAGGTCATCGCGCGTGATTCCCGGTTCCATCCACAGTTCCGCAGAGAATCCATTCAAGAGAATCTTCTCGTAGAACGTCGTCGGGTAGGCATCGATTGTTAGTTGACCGTCATTGCGGGTGTGCACCCGGTTCGCCGGGATTGGGTCCTCTCCTGCCGCAATCGCGCGCAGCGTTTTGGTTGTGGCTTTGAGGCCAGCGATCAATGCCCACGGTCCCGAAACCCATTCTTCGCCCTCACCGGAGCTCCCCTCCGGGACGCCCTTGGCCCGAATGGCTGCAGCGACCCAATCAAAAGCCGCATCGGCGATGCGCGGAATCAAAGCTTCGAGATCGTTGGTCTTGTCCGAGAGAGAACGCTTCCCCCAGCGCAGTTGACCGGCGAGAAGCCTCTGGATCATCTCCTCGAGGGCGTTCGGCGACGTTGGAGGAAAGTGCGACGGTGCTTTGGAAGCAACAAACGGTGCGGGCTGAATGTTTAGTGCTCGGTTCGCCATGCGGCGCAGCCTAGCCAAGAAGGTGGCCTCGGCCAAGCAAGCAAGTCGAATCGACCCAGATGCCACGGTTCGTTGTGCGGCTTCACGCGCTCGTCTGGTATGAGGATTTCTCTCATCCTTCGCAGAAGAGGCACTTTTCCATGACATTTCGAATTGGCAAAGCAGCAGTGCTGGGGTCGGGGGTGATGGGGAGCGGGATCGCAGCACACCTCGCCAA
>JBGSMZ010000145.1:0-23321 GCA_041739845.1 Myxococcaceae bacterium | reverse complement strand
GGCTGCCAGCGTTTGCTCGCTGGCAGCCCCTCTGGAATTTCACCCTTGCTATGACCTGGCTATTTTCTGCACTCAGTCGTTACGAACTCGACGCGACGGTTGTTCTCGCGTCCGGCTGCAGTTGCATTCGAATCGATTGGCTGGTCTTGCCCAAAACCCTGAACAGAAAGCCGATCCATTGAGATGCCTGACTTGACCAGGGCCTCACGAACAGACTCTGCGCGGTCTTCGCTGAGTTTCTGATTTTTCTCAGCGGAACCAGTGGAGTCTGTGTGGCCTTCAATGCGGACGCAGGTATCTCCTCGGTCCATCAGCACCGAAGAAATCTCTTTCATCAGGGAGGACGAGCGAGATTGGATCTTCGATCCACCCACCGCGAAGATGATTTTTTGTTTCAGTGTCAGCTTGTCCGCGGAGACGGTGACCGACTTGTAGGCAGGGCAGCCATTGTTCGAAGCTGGGCCCGCAACCTTCGGGCAGAGGTCAGCGTCGTCCATGACACCATCGCCGTCCGTATCGAGGCAGCCTTGAAGCTCGGCGGTTCCAGCCAGCTTCGGGCATTTGTCCTCGCTGTCCTGGATTCCGTCACCGTCTTCGTCTGGACAGCCGGCAGCCGTTGCTGCACCCTTTACGCCTGGGCACTTGTCGTCGCTGTCGGGAACCCCATCGCCATCTTCGTCAGGGCAGCCGGCGGCTGTTGGCGAGCCCGCAACATTCGGGCATTTATCTTCGCCGTCCGCTACGCGATCGCCGTCGGCGTCCGGGCATCCCATCGCAGAGGCAACGCCACGAACATTCGGGCATTTGTCCTCAGCGTCAGGGACTCCGTCACCGTCCGCATCCGGGCAGCCTTGACCGGATTTTGCTCCTGGTACGGTCGGACACTTGTCGAGGGAATCAGGAACTCCGTCACCGTCCATGTCAGCAGACGGGCAACCTGCGTTGGACGCTTGCCCAGGTGTTGCAGCGCAGAGGTCCTGAATGTTCTCGACTCCGTCGTGATCCCAATCGGCTCCACCTGCATTGAAATCCACGGTGAGGCCAAAGGTGAGGATCGTCGCATCGGCAACGACCGACGAGGTCTTGGGAGATCCCCAAGCGAAGATTTGATGAACCCGCATCGATGGCCCAATCCAGACTGGCCAGTGGTGTCCGCGGAAGAGGACTCCAACGCCCGCGAAAATGTCCCAGCGTGGGCCAGTTCCGCCGGATTGGTTGTCTCCGGTTATCGCGACACCCGTTCCGATTTCGAAGAAGGGAGATACCAGATGGCCCATCGACATGGGACGCTTGAGGCGAAGGCCTACGTCGATGTTGACAGAGCCACCGAGGCTGCGGTTGGTCGCCTTGGGGGCTGGACTGAGGATGATTTGGCCAACCTCAAGACCCAAGTCCAGGAAGCTCGTCAAATCGAGGTAGCCATGAACGCGCCAAGCTCCGCCCCAATCGTACCACGCGTTGGTCGGCTTGCTCAGCGGGTAGGCAGCCTGCAAGTCAACACGGATTCCCCAGTGCCGAGAGAACCATCCGCTTCGAGGCGCATCAGAAACGACGTCGCTCTCCTTGACCCCAGCGGCAACTTCTGAGGGGTCTGGAGCGACAGCGTCAGCTGCGCTTTGCGCTGCTGCTGTCGAGGCGAGAATGCTGCATCCAATCAAAATCACGTTGCGGAATCGGGTGTTCATGACCCCTCCTTGACAATCGCTCGTGTGGTAAAATTAAATCTCAGGGCTCCATGGCAAGACCCGTCTTGGATGTCAATATCATTTCCTGCCATTAGGCTGCTAACTCTGTGAATTTCCATTCGTTCAGGCATCCTCAATTGGTGGGTTGATGCGGGTGTGTGCCATTAACATCTACAGGGTAGCTCGGGCCCGTTCCACGCGCAGCAGGAAGTGCAGAGGTCGCTGGCAATTGGGCGCGAAGCTTGCGCCCGAAAATTTGGTCCATTTCCATCACAAACGACCGGAATTTTGCGTACTCCGTGGCCTTCACCCGGCGAGCAGAGAGGGTCACGGAGGCGTGAACCAGCACTGACGCGTCCTTCCGTTCCGCCGCGAACTCCATCCAGCCAAAGGGTGACTCCAGGCGAACCGCTGATGGGAGATCGGCCATTGAAGCACCTTCTGGCAGGCGGTAGCGCATTTCGAATCGGTTCTCCCATGCCTCGGGAAATTGCACATCTAACTGCCGGGTCGCGAGCGGCGCCAATGTTTGCGTAAAGATGCGAGGAGAGCCCAGCGGCGAAAATTTCAAATAGCCGTTCCCAGCCTCCGCGAACCTTGGAATCTTTGCCTTGAACGCAAGTGTCACCGGCACTTCCAACGCCTTGGGGTCGCTCATCTCTACGGAGATGACTCTCGCCGCTGGGTAGGTCTCCCCAAGCTGGCGCTCAAAGTCCACCAGGCGACTTCCTTCACTTTGGTAGGCGTCGCGCAAGGATGGCGCGCCGTGGCCAATGGCCACAATCTGTCCTTCCGCGATCGAGCTCCCATCATTGGCAATGGTTGCAGCGAGAGAAAAGCGCAAGCGGTTGGCCTCTGCCGGAGCCTCCGGCGTCACCAGGAAGCGGCTTTGCCCATTGGGTTTTACCAGCAAGATCGCAGCTCCTTGGTCCGCCGATGGGAGTTCATTGCTCCCATGGTGCGCAGCGGTTCCATCCAAGTAGCGATCCAGCGACGGCACGTAGGCGATCGCATGGTTGAAAGCCGCAAGAGATGCGACTTCTCCTTTGATGAGCCCCAAATCACGCGTTCGCAGGAGGACGATCTGCGCATCGACGCCCGCGATCTTGAGCATCGTGATGAGGAGGCTTGCCTTGTCCTTGCAGTCGCCGAATCCGCGGGCGAAGACTTGGTCGACGCGATAGGGCTTGTAGCCGTGGATTCCAAACTCCAGTGCTACGTACCTGGTGTTGGTAACGACGTAGTCGTAGATGGCAGCGACCACCTTCTTCGTGTCGGAGGTTTCTACCCCCTGGAGAACGCGGGCTACCTCTCGCTTTAGGTCCTCATTGGGTACGAGTTGGTCCTTCACCAGATCCTGGTAGAAGCTTCCCACGTCTTGCCAGCTCTTGAAGGTCGAAAGGTGCAGGTAGGCGGAGACCTCTGACCATCCGGGCATTTGCGGTTCCGGGTTGATTGAAGGAATGTCTCTGGCTGCAAAGAGGTACGTTGTTCCGCTCCTGGTCGCAGTTCGTTTCGCCCGGAGCCATGGAGGCAGGCTTTGCTGGTTCCAATACAGTGGTCGTGAACCCGCCACTTCGACTTCATAGCGAAAGTCGTGAACCGGCCCAGCGGCCTGGAGAACGACCAAATCTCCCCAAGAATCCGCAAGAAGATTCTCGCTCGCCGTGTCGTCGAGTTCCCCCTGCAGTTCGATGACGTTTCCGGGTACGAGGCCGGAAAAAGAAATGACCCTGGCGCGCGCGTCGTAGAACATTCCCGTCCAAGGCTCGTTGATGCGTTGGTCCCGCTCCGTCGCAGACCCGAGGACAACTCCAGACGCATCCAGGTGCCGGGCGAGGAGGACGCGCAGCCTTTGACGGTCCGGCGACCAGGTGACGGGCACAGATCGCCAGCGGTCGATTCCCTGGGCATTGAGAACCTTCACCACCAATTGGCGGTAGCGCGACGTGAGGCCATTGGCTTGAAGTCGAACCCGGGTATTGTCAGCGAGGATCACCGCGTCCGCGTTGGAACCGGCGGCTGCGAGGCTGGCCGGGACTTCCTTGAGGAAAGTCGCCATGGGAATCGGAGTTCCCAGCGTGGGTCCAACTCCCTTGCTCTCCAAGGTATCCAGAATTTCACGGAGGTTAGGATTCTGGGGGGAAAGCACGAGCGCCCTGTCGAAATCCGCCTTGGCGTCCGCTTCGGATGCCCGATCCCAAAGGAGCGCCCGGCCCTGCGCCTCCCAGACAGTAGGGTCGTCCGGTGCCAGCCGTTGGGCGGTCGCGAAGGCAGCGCCCCCGAGCTCCGCCATGCCGTTGGCGAGCGCCAACTCACCCATCCGAAGCGCTGCCCCAAAGTCAAAGGGGGCAAGCGCAAGAATATGGCGGAATTGTTCGTCGGCGGCTTCGTGGTTTCCAAGGGCTGCAAGCCGCTCCGCAAGGTCCCGGCGCGCCTGGAGGTCATTGGAACGCAGCGCGATTACGAGGCGAAGTCTCTCCACCTCTTCATTGCGCCGTCCCGCGCGGTGCGAGGATATTGCAGCGAGCTTCGCGATGGCTGGCATATACGGAAACCGGCGAAACGCTTCTTCCGCCAGCCGATCCGAGGCGACGTCCTCTCCGAGCGCATCGAGCGCGCGGACCTTGGTCGCCCAGGCGGCCGCAAATTCGGGAACATCGGCGATGATTTCGCTGCTGAGCAGCAAAGCGCGCTCCGGATGGTTGCTCTGCTCCTCAAGCTCAGCGAGATCGGAGCGCGCCCATGGATCGTTGGGTTTGGCAGCGATGGCATCCTGCAAATATTTGCGCCTCACGTTTGGCTCATCGCCATGGAGATGAGCCGCCCTGCGCAAGAGTGCAGCGTCGCTTGGAGCCAGCTCTGCAGCGCTGGCTGCCAATCTCTGCGGAGCGCGCTCCTCTTCACTCCAATCAGACGCGAATGCCATGACGCGCGCCATATCCATCTTCAGCTGCGCATCGTTGGGCCGCTTTCGCCCTCCAGCCTCCCAAGGCGCAGACCAATTTGGCAGTTCGGTGGTTTTCGCCACCAGCCCCTGCGCGGAAGGTTCTATCGTTTCAGGAATGGATGCCTTGATGGGGCCTCGCGGCCCGACCGCGCGGAAATAGAAGCCGAATTTACCCCGCCCCTGGCAAACCTTGAGGAGCACCGCGTTGGCGCCCTTTCGCAGGCGTACGCGGTAGCGGTATTGATCCACTTGCGGATTGTTGTAGCGATCCGAGCCTCCCACGCGAGAGCCATTGATCCAGAGACGGTACCCTCCGCTGACTCCAAATCCCAAGGTCGCATCCATAGATTGTGGCGCCAGGAGAACCGTAGTCGCGTAGCCAACCGCCTCCTGGTTGGGTCGCAGCGTCGCGGAGAGGTCGACATATCCATTGAGCGACCTCCCCATGGGCGATCGCCAGCCCACCTTTCGCGTCCCCACTGCAAAAGTCCCCCGCGTGTCGCGCGCGGTCTCCGGCCCAAAGTCCGTATCGCAACCGCTCTTCACTTCATTGCCGAACCCACCGACGACAGACCAGTCTTGGACAAAACCCAATGGGGCAAGAATTTCAGCAATCTTGCTCGTGCGGCCACGCGCAGCTTCCACCTCTGCGAGGAGGAGGCGAGCCAGCGTGCGTACCTGCGGATGCGTTGTCTTGCTGGCAACGATGCGGGAATACGGTTCCGCGAGGAGATTCAAGTCATCTACCTGGTCGATGCTGTCCCACATCTGAAGCAGCGGTGCTTCACTTCGCGTCGATGCACGCGACGCGATCGCCTGCGCTGTTAAACGCTGGAGTTCCTCTTTGACAGGGGAGGGCGCGGATGCCGCGAAAATCAACGAGAGTGCAGCACCAAGCATCGGCGGGTCGCCACTTGAGACGAGGAAGCGGGTTATCCCGCGTTGTTGGAGGTTAACTGTTGCAAGGCATCGCCGATTGGCTCGCGATAGAGAAATACAGCAAAGGCTGCGGCAGCCAAGAGTAAAATGACGACGATGATTCCGGTGCGTGGGAGCCTCGCGCGCTCATGCCGGAGGATCTCGAAATCTTGAATCGGCTGCCTGGATTCATCGGAGCTTCGATCGCTGGGCGTTGCACTTTCCATGGCATCAGGAGTCAAGGATGCGTCCGGAGTCACAAGTTGGCTTGGCGACGGCGCATCCAGTGCCTTCGTCGCCCGGGTCGAGCGCATCAATCCAGGCGGATGATCGGCGGCTCCGGGGCGGCTCGCATGTGGTTCCAGAGGCTTCGACGAGACTGATTCATCGGTTGGCGGAATGGGTCCAACGGGGCCAGAATGACTGCCGTGCACCGACGCGGCAGGTGACTTTTCCGGAACGGCTATTGCTTCGCCCCCACCTTCCGCATGGGACGAAGAAGCTCCCATCCCTTGGAAGCGGCCGGATTGGCGTTTGACTTTTGCCTTGAGCCTGCGGGCGAGTGCTGCATCTTCTGCAGCCTGAATAAATGGGACGAAGGTCTCGACACTGTCGAGACGCTTCCATTCACTTCCATCCGCCGAAATTTCGTCTTCGCGCACTACCCGTGTTTCGACGATCCACCGCATCAGCGTGGTGACCTCTCGGCAGGTAAATTGCTTTCCACTTTGCGTCCGCAAGCGCCAACCGGAGTATGCTCCCGGAGCTGGGAGGGTCGCATCGAAACCCTCCTCTTTCGCAGCTTGCGAGACTTTGCTCGCAGGAGCGCTCGTCGCCGGTTGAAACACGCGAAAAACGTTCCCGCATGCCTGGCACTTCACAGCGAGCCCGTTGGCAGGGACACGATCCTTGTCGAACTCGTATTCCGCGTTGCATTTGGAGCAGATGACATCCATCGGTGGTGCCTTCACATTACATCAGTGGGGCCTTCGCTCGCGTGTTCGATAGAGCACGCTGACTCATTGTGCCGATGCATTGTCCTGCCGCCTTGCGTCTTCGGCAATCTTCTTCACCGAATCGAAGAATGGTGCCGGCACGACGGACCCGCGCAGCGTCGGCCAGGTTGCTTTGGCCGCCGCGTTCCAGAGGGCCGGGTCTACCTTGATGATCTTAAGCCCTTGTTTTTGCATCGCGGCGATCGCGTCGCCGTTGAGCTTCTGCGCTTCGAGGCCGAGTTTCGCTCCGGCTTCGCGCCCGACTTCCAAGAGCTTTGCGCGGAGCTCAGCGGGGATCTGTTCCCACGCGGACTTCTTGACGATGGTGGCTCCGACCAGGAAGGCGAACGGATAGTCGATCATGTTCGAAGCGTCGTCGAACATCCGAGTCGTCAGCATGTATGCCGGTAGTTGGGCGACACAGGTGATCATCCCGGTCTTGAGCGATGGGATGATATCCGTCGAGGCGAGGATGACTGGGCGAAAGCCCAACTGCTTGAAGGCTTGAATGGTTCCTGGGTCGCCGTCCCAAGCAAAGTACTTTCCCTTGGTGGCCTCTTGCGGGGTCCGGTATGCATCGTGACAAAAGATGTAGGCGGTTCCGACCTCGGTCCAATTGATGAGCGTGTAGCCTGCCGCATCGAGTCGCGCTTCGAGGTCGTCCTTGAATTTCGGAAACGAAACGCGAAAAGTTCGCTCGTTGAAGAGCCCAGGTACGGAAAGCACCATCGGTTCCGGGATGATGTCGTGCATCCCTACGTTCGTGAGCGATGCCGCTTGGAGCTGTCCGATACCAATCTTTCGAACCATCTCGCCTTCAGAACCTTGGGTCCCCCCAGGGTAAATGCGAAGCTTCACCTTCCCGCCGGACATGGCGGCCCACTTCTGGGCAAGCTCTTTGAGGGCTACGTCCCAAGGCGAGCCGGTCGGCGACATCGTTCCCAGCTTGATCGTAACGACGTCTGCCTGAGCAACGCTTGCAACGCAGGCCAGCAAAGCAATAAGTCGTTTCATTGAAATCTCCTGTCAAACGCGATTGGGCGGCCAGGCTCGCGCGCTAATTGCTGAAAATATCGTCGACATGCGTCAACAGTTCTGCAGCGCGACGCTTGGCGACCGTGTTGGCAAGGCGCATGTCTTCAGGTCTGCTGGCATCTGCAGCGACGACGCTCTGTAATAACGTTTCAAAGCCCATTCGATTCTGTTGGGTCACCATCGCGCCCTCCGCCCATGCCACCTGGTCCGAAAGGCGTTTGCCATCCGCGAGAGAGATCGCCTTCTCGTAGTGGGCGCGGGCTTCTGAGTCGGTGATGCCCGGGCGAGCGCGATCGTAGGAAATCAAGAACGCGTAGAGCGCCCCCCGATCCCACGTAGGGTTTAGTTCAATCGCTCGCAAAATCAATGCGCCAGGTACCGGCAGTTCAGCGAGGCGCCTGGCGTCACTTCGGCTCGTTGAAATCAGCAGTCCCCAACTTGCCGCGGCCCAATAAGCGAGCGGCACGTCTTCCACGGTGAGCACCGCGCAGGCTTTTTCAATGCCCACGACTTGCTTCATGCGCTCCGCCAACCCTGGGTGCCGAATGTCCAGCCCGCGCAGCGCGTACTCCCGCGCTCGCTCCAACAATTTGCGCGCGCGGGATAAGGAACGCTGCTGTTCAACGATGCGCCCTTGGAGTTCGGCGCTCTCCGCATCGGCGATCACAAATGCGGTTGCATAGCTGGTGTAGCCCGAAGCCAAAGCAGCGATGATGTCCAAATTCTCAGGGGATTTGGCCAGGAGTGCTTCAAGGGTCTTAAGCCCAAATGGGGCAGCCGCCCGGATGAGTTCTGGGTCGTCGTCCGAAGCCATGACACTGGTTCCGGCGAGGGCGCTTCCGGCCGTGTTGGCAACCAAACGGGCGCAGCTACAAACGCTCAGGAGGGCTACAGAAACGAGGACGTGCGCGCGCGGAAGCATCGTTTTTTTTCCCTGCCATGCTAGGAGGCCGACTGCTCATTAGGTCCCCTGACTGGAGTGGTCAATCCTTTGCAGCCACTTGACGAACCCGATCTCGACGCTCTCGCGAAAAAGCCCGCACCGAACCGATTGATTCAGGGAGTCGGCTTGTTCGTGGGTGTCATTGCGCTCGCGATGATCGCCATTCCGACAGTGGAAACGATTGCGCGTCGTTTTTTTTCGACGCAATTCCCGTTAGGGATTCTCTTGGTCCAACACTTCACCGTTTGGATTGGGTTCCTAGGGGCTCTCCTTGCCACCCTTAGCAATCAGCACCTGGCGCTCTCCGTTTCCTCCGCCGTCCCTGCTCGGTTCCGGCCGCTCGCCCTGTTCCTGAATCGGGGGGTGTCGGCGGCTGTCTGTGCGCTGCTTTCCGCTGCAGCCATAATAATGGTCAAGGTCGATTTTGCGAGCGCCCGCACTTTGATCTTTGACATCCCGGTTGCCTGGAGCGAAGCGGTTATGCCGGCAGCCCTGGCGTTGATGGCGCTGCGCTTTGCTTGGGGTCCGACGACCTCCAAGACTCCTTGGTCCTACCGCGCGGGAGCGCTTGCGCTTGCGGTCGCAGCTTTTGCCCTCGCCCTTCTCGGACCATCGACGACTCTGACTTGGGTCCTTGCGGCGATCCTTCTCGTCGCGTTCCTTTCCGGCGCGCCCATCTTCGTCGCGATGGGGGGCGCCGCGATGCTCCTCTTCTGGTCTTCGGGGACTCCCATCGCGGCGGTGCCAAACGAAGCCTTTCGAATGGCATCCCAAGCAACGCTCCCAGCGATTCCGCTGCTGACGATTGCGGGCTACGTGCTCGCGGAGGGTGGCGCCGCAGGGCGGATGGTACGGGCCTTTAAGGGTACTTTCGGTTGGCTCCCTGGTGGCATCGCGGTGATGGTGGCGGTCGTCTGCGCGATTTTCACGACCCTTACCGGGGGCTCGGGAGTGACGATCCTCGCACTCGGTGGGCTCTTTTATCCGATGCTGAAGAGTCAGGGCTACCCGGAAGGCTTCTCCCTTGGCCTGGTGACCGCTGCTGGCTCGCTCGGATTGCTCTTTCCACCCTCACTCCCGGTATTGCTCTACGGCGTAGTGGCGCAAGTGCCGCCGGAAAGCCTCTATATCGGCGGCTTCCTTCCTGGGTTTCTCCTGCTTGCGCTGGTTGCCGGGTACGCCATTTGGGTCGGCCGGAAAGTCCCCATGGTGCGCCCCCCCTTTGCCGCAAAAACTGCGCTTCTCGGTCTGTGGGGAGCGAAATGGGATTTGGGGCTCCCGGTGGTCATCATTGGATCCGTGTTTTCCGGATTCGCGACGATGGTCGAAGCGGCTGCGCTGGGCTGCGCCTATGCGCTCTTTGTCGAGATGCTGGTCTTTCGTACCATTTCTCCATGGCGCGACCTCCCTCGCATCCTCACGCAAGCGGCGACGCTCATCGGTGCGGTCATCATCCTCTTGGGAATGGCGCTCGGTCTTTCATCCTTCTTAGTCGATGCGCAGATTCCGACGGCCTTGTTGGAACTCGTCACCGAGCACATCAAATCTCCATGGGCATTCTTGCTGCTCCTCAACGTGGGGCTGCTCGTCCTTGGGAGTGTTCTTGAAATCTACGCCGCCATCACCGTCCTCGCTCCCTTGATCGCACCCATTGGGGTCGCCTACGGAATCGATCCGGTCCACTTGGGAGTCGTATTCCTCGCCAATCTCGAATTGGGATTCCTGTTTCCCCCGATGGGAATCAATTTGTTTCTGGCCTCGACGCGCTTTCAAAAGCCGCTGACTGGAATGTACCGGCACACTGCGCCATTCTTGGCGATTCTCGCCGTCGGGGTGCTGTTGGTCACTTACTTCCCGCTGATGACGACCGGCGTCGTCCAATTGTTCGGGCGCTAATCTTCATTGTCATCACCGAAGCTCAGACCCATCGCTCGCGCCGCGGCCACCGTGTCGCTCTCCTTGGAGATGACCTTCATCGCCGTGACCGCTTGATCGATGGGGATTGTACTGATCGTAGGTGGCGTCAGTGAAACCATCACGTTGCGTTCACCGCGATCGGCTGCGACGACCGCAGCGGCGCCGAAGCGCATCCCCAACAGGCGATCGAAGTGGGTGGGGCGCCCCCCGCGCTGGAGGTGACCCAAAACGAGGCTACGGGTTTCCTTCCCGGTGCGCTTGGCGATTTGGTCGGCGGCGTAGGCTCCGATTCCGCCTAGCAACACTTCCCGTCCTGCCTCTTTGACACCCTTCGTTCTGAGTGCGCCGCCTACTTCTATGGCTCCTTCGGCAACGGCAACGATTGAAAAATGCCTCCCCGCAGCTTCTCGCGCCATAATCTTCCGGCAGACAGCATCGAAGTGAAAAGGGATTTCTGGAATGAGAATGACGTCGGCGCCGCCAGAGATGCCGGCGTTGAGTGCGATCCATCCGGCATAGCGACCCATCAACTCCACCACCATGACGCGATCGTGTGATTCTGCGGTGCTGTGCAAACGGTCCAACGCCTCCGTGGCAACCCCCGCGGCGGTGTCGAAACCGAAGGTCATGACCGTTCCGGAAAGGTCGTTATCGATTGTTTTTGGGACCGCGACGATTTCCATGCCCTTGGCGACGAACTTGCTGGCAATTCGAAGACTGCCGTCGCCGCCGATACAAATGAGAAGGTCGAAGCCGCGAGCGCGAAAGTTGCGCAGCACTTCATCGGACCGGTCGATGGTTTGCACCGAGCCGTCGCTTTGAAGAACTGGGAACTCGAAAGGGTTTCCTTTGTTGGCAGTTCCAAGGATTGACCCCCCTTGATGGAGAATGCCTTTGACAGTGTCGGCCGTCATTTGGATCAAGTCCGACGCCTCCGCCCCATCGAGGAGCCCTCGGTAGCCAGAGCGGATACCCCACACGTCCCACCCGCGAGAGCGCGCAGACAACACCACCGCGCGAATGACCGCGTTGAGCCCGGGCGCGTCACCTCCCCCGGTATTTACGGCAATTCTACGGATTGCTTTCGGCATTTGGCCCTCCTTGTGGATTTCGCGTCGACTCCTGCTATGTGGCGTCCGTGGCTCGGATCGGATTGTACGCGACCGCGTCGCGCGGAACAGAACGTGGCGTCGCGGACGAACTTCGTTCCATCGGAGCGCGCAAGATTCGGCAAGAACGCGGTGGGGTGCGCTTCTTTGCGGACCTCGATGAAGTCGTTCGTTTTTGCCTGCAAAGCAGGATTGCAATGCGGATCCTGCTCCCCTTGGGCGCATTCGATGCCCCTGGCGCAGAGGGACTGTACGAAGCAGCCCGCGCGGTGCCATGGGAGGATTGGCTGACGCCGCAAACGACCTTTGCGGTGGAAGCCACGCTGCGCGACAGCGAGCACACCCATTCCGGCTTCGTCGCCCTCAAAATCAAGGATGGAATCGTCGATAGGCTGCGAGAAAAGCTCGGCGCCAGGCCGAACGTGGACACTGCCTCGCCAGACTACCGCGTAGTGGCCCACTTGGCTGCCCAACGGCTTTCTCTCTCCTTGGATCTTTGTGGCGAGCCGCTCTTCAAGCGCGGCTATCGTCTAGCCCCTTCCAAAGCGTCGCTCAAAGAGACTTTGGCTGCGGCCATTGTGGTGGCGTCTGGCTACACTGGGGAAGAACCGTTTTCGGATCCCCTTGCGGGGAGCGGAACGATCGCCATCGAGGCAGCGCTGATTGCGACCCGCCGTGCCCCTGGACTCCTGCGGACTTTCGCGTTCGAGAGTTGGCTCGCGTTCCGGGATCGCGTTGCGCCCTTGATGGACGATGCGCGGCGAGAAGCGAAGGCGCAGATACGCCCCGCACCGTTTCCAATCTCAGCGTCCGACTACGAAGATGCGGCGGCCGCATCGATGAAGAAGAACGCCCGCGCTGCAGGGATGGGCGGCGTCATTCGGATTACCACTTCAGACGTCCTCACGGCTCCGGCACCGGGTGGCGACGCGGGGGTCATTGTGAGCAATCCTCCCTATGGAGAGCGCCTCGAATCCGGGGGCCAGAAGGGGATGAAGTCGTTCTATTTTCGGATGTCCGACGCGCTCGCGACCTGGACTGGTTGGCGCCTTGCTTTGCTGGCTGGGAATCCAGGATTTGAAAGCGCCTTCCATCGCCGCCCTTCCGGTCGCCTCGAGCTATGGAACGGCGCGATTCCCTGCACCCTCCTTCAATACCAAGCGCTTCGCGATCGCTAGCGGACGCCGACCGGCAAAGCCACCGGCGAGACGGACGGAAAATTGCCACCCCGCCGTTCTCTCTTAGATTGGTCCTTCAAGACGCAAGTGATTGGAGTCACGCGAATGCAAGTGACGCACAGAGCGGACAAACCGCTCCTGAAACGGCAGGAGATCGTCGCCCGCCGGCGGGCCCTCAACCATCGTGTGGGAACGCGCTCCCCAGCGATGCAAACGTCCTCTTTGAGTTCGTGGCGGATGATTCTTGGGACAGGAATCTTCGCCGGTTCGTTGCTGGGCTTGTTGGCCCTGGCGACCTTTGAGCCCGGAGACAGCTTCGCTTCCGCGGGCGGGATGAAGAATGCGATTGGGCCCTTTGGCCACATGCTCGGAGAGCGCCTGCGGTCATTGCTTGGAATCTGTTCCTATGTGCTCCCCCTCGTCGGGGGCATTGTGGCACTCGGGTTGTTCCTCGGCAATCGGGAGCGGCGACGCTGGCCCCAGACGCTTGCCTTCGGCGTGCTCCTGATCGCGGTCGCAATTCTTGCCCACGTCGTCGGGACGCGTTCACCCCTTTGGCCGACCGGTCTCGGGGGCTCCGTCGGCGCCATTTTTGGAAGCTTACTCCTGGACAATTTTTCGACGGCGGGAACGGTCATCATCGCCGGTGCGGCGGCAGGAGTGGCCCTTGTCATTGCCACCCGATTTGGTGTCGCCAGCTTCGTCCGTTGGATAGGCAGAGGGGTCGCGAACTCTTCCGCTGCCGCCCTCGCCGCCGCCCGCACGCTTTGGGAGCGTCAGCTTGCGCTAACGGAGCGACGCCGCGAGGTCGCAGCCCAAAACAAGGCGGAAGAGGCTGCCCTCTTCGCCGAACTTGACGCCGAGGACAAATCGCTTGCCGCAGAAGAGGCGCTCGCCATTGAAGCCGACGAAGCCGCCCAATCTGTCGAGCGGGACGCGTTCGCGCGGGAGCGCAATCGGCTCACGCTTGCCAATGAAAACGAAAAGCTCCGCACTGAACGGGAGCACTTTCGGGTCGAAAGGGAAGCGGCCCGGATCGCACGCGAAGCCCTTCGCCGCGCCAGGTCCGCTCCATTCGATTCTTCGGGCAAGCTGGCACGCGAAATCGCTGACGAAGTGGCAAGTCCCACCGAGGCCTCGACCAGAATGCCTCTTCCGCTCCCTCGACCGTCGTTGGCACCGGACCCCAAATGGGTCGCTGATTGGCAGCCGCCGACGAGGACTCCCGCAGCGCCCCTCTTGCGCGGACCAAAGATTGTTGAGCCAGCTACCACTATTCAGGAAGTCGTGGAGGATGCATCCGTCCACGGCAATGAGAACCAGCTCCCGTCCGTCGACGAATCGCAGGCCAAGGTCGCCGCTCCCGCAGCGACCGCGCCAGCACCCGCAAAACCCCAAGATACGGACAATGCGATTGAAGGTCCCCGCATCGTCGCTCCCAAGGAGCCACCGACGCCCACGCATCGACCAGAGTTTGAATTCGTCGGTGGGCGGACCAGCTTCACTTTGCCGCCGCTCGATGTCTTGGAGGCCCCAAAACACGAACGCCAAGAGATCGACAAAGAGGCCTTCCTCACGACGGCAGATCGACTCACCGAGAAGCTCAAGGATTTTGGCATTGATGGAGAGGTCGTCGAGATACGCCCCGGCCCGGTCGTCACGATGTACGAATTCAAGCCTGCGGCGGGGGTGAAAATCTCGCGCATTGCATCCCTTGCGGACGACCTGGCGATGGCGATGGAAGCCATGCGAGTTCGTATCGTCGCTCCGATCCCAGGGAAAGGCGTCGTGGGCATAGAGGTCCCAAATCGCCAACGCGAAGGGGTGTACCTTAAGGATATTGCCGAGCAGGACGCGTTTCAAAAAAGTGCGTCCAAACTGACGATGTGCCTCGGCAAAGACATCGAGGGTATGCCCTACATTTTGGATCTCGCCAAAGCACCGCACGTGCTGATGGCGGGCACCACAGGCTCCGGCAAATCGGTGAGCGTGAACGCGATGATCATGTCGCTTCTCCTCAAGTCGACACCAGAAGAAGTCCGCTTCATCATGGTGGACCCGAAGATGCTTGAACTCTCCGTGTACGAAGGCATTCCGCACTTGTTGCTTCCCGTCGTCACCGATCCACGCAAGGCAGCGACAGCGCTTCAGTGGGGCGTTGGAGAAATGACCCGCCGCTACAAGCTTCTGGCTGCGGCCGGGGTCCGCAATATCGTGGGCTACAATGCTTTGATCGAACGGGAAGAGCGCGAACCTCGCGCGAAACCAGCGGCTCCCGTTCGCATCATTCCCCCGGGGACCACGCAACAGGGGAGCGAAGAGGAAACACCGGTTTTCGAGGACGCAGTTGAATGGCACGGCGGCGTACAAAAAAAGCGGAAGATGTTCATCGTCGATGTCGATGGAGAAATGGAAGCGCCTGCGCGTACTGGGCCGCACCCCGGAACTTCCGAGATTGGGGTTGCTTCCCCGACCACCGCCGACGAGGACCCGCGCGAACCTTTAGAGGTCAGGGCCGAAGCGTTCCCGGAGTCGCCAGAGGAGCAAGCGGCGCTGGGGGAAGCGGCCTCGGAAGCACAGGCCGACGAGCCGCGGCGAAAGCTGCCGTATATCGTCGTCGTCATCGACGAGCTCGCGGACTTGATGATGGTCGCCACCAAAGAGGTCGAAACAGCGATCGCGCGCCTCGCGCAAATGGCGCGCGCTGCCGGCATTCACTTGCTGGTTGCAACCCAGCGTCCATCGACGGACGTGGTTACCGGGATCATCAAAGCCAACTTCCCCACCCGAATCAGCTGCATGCTTCGCAGTAAGCCAGATTCGATGACCATCTTGGGCACCGTCGGCGCGGAAGCGCTCCTCGGCATGGGCGACATGCTGATCATGCCGCCAACGAGCGCGCATTTGCAGCGCGTCCATGGCTGCTTCGTTTCGGAAGCCGAAATCAAGCGCGCCGTCGAACACCTCAAGGCACAGGGAAAGCCGATGTACGATGAAAGCATCCTCAAGGCGCAGGCAAGCGAAGGAGACGGCGCGGATTCGGATGGCGACGACTTGAGTGACGAACTCTACGACGAGGCGTTGGCGATCGTCTCGGAGATGCGCAACGTCAGCATTTCGATGCTCCAGCGAAAGATGCGGATTGGATACAACCGCTCAGCGCGTATGATCGAACGCATGGAGCGCGACCGCGTCGTCGGGCCGGCCGACGGGGCGAGACCCAGAGAGGTGCTGATTCGCCCGATCGGGGAAATGTCGGGAGCAGATGCGCTCTAGTGGACGCCCTTCTCACGGAAACGCGCGGTCCCGCGCTCTGGCTCACGCTCAATCGCCCTTCGGCGCAGAATGCGCTCAACCGCGAAGTGATGCAGGGGCTCCTCGCTGGCCTCGAGATGGCGACGCGGCAACCTGAAATCAGGGTGCTGGTCCTTACAGGGAGTGGCGAGCGCGCATTTTGTGCCGGCGCCGATCTCAAGGATTCTCGTGGTTCTATCTTTGACGATTCTCAGGCTCATGCTGGGAGTCGTCCCGAGAATCCACTCATCGCGGTCTTTCGAGCGATGCGCAATTGCTCAAAGCCTATCATCGCACGGGTGAACGGGGCCGCCGTGGGCGGCGGCTTGGGTCTCGTGGCAGGTTGCGACCTCGCCTATGCGGCGAATGATGCCCGATTCGGGACGCCTGAAGCCAAAGTGGGCCTGTTCCCGATGATGATCAGCACCTATCTGCTTCGCCAGATTCCGCGGCGCGTCTTTACCGCATTGGCCTTTACCGGTGACCTTTTGGATGCCGCATCTGCCCAGCGCTACAATCTCATCAATCTGGCTGTCGAAAGGGAGAAACTCGACGAGACGATCGAAGCGGTGATCCAGAAAATCCTGCTGTGCTCTCCCAACGCACTGCGGGCAGGAAAGCAGTTTATCGATACGATTCAGGATCTTCCTCTCGACCAAGCCCTCGAGCGCTCCGATACGGCGATCGCCGAGCTATCGGCGAGCGATGAAGCCCGAGAAGGCATTGCAGCATTCGCCCAAAAGCGAGCGCCGCGCTGGTCTTTCCCAAAGGTGAATCCGGTCCGAGGCAACTCTTGAGCACGCTCCTTGCGTTCCCGCGAAGCGCATTCGCCGCTGCTCTAGGAGCGCACGAGCAAGAAGATCGACCAAAAGGGGCGTTCTTCTTGCTCAAGGATTCTTACCGTGACATTAAAATGAGTCGCATCCTGGGCTGAGATCAAACATAAACCCTTCGCAAATGCACCGCTTGAACAACCGAATGCACAATTGCCGAGACACCCCCCCAAGATGGCACTGATGATTCGGCCTGGGCTTTTGGGGTGCCTCGCGCTCACCATTGCCCTCGGGATTCCTGGACAGGTTTTCGCAGCCGACCCTCGTGAGGGCTCAAGCCCCAGAAATATCCGAGGTGTCCCCAGCGACCCCAGTTCTCCAGAGTTGGCGCCGCCGTCTGAGAGCACCGACGACAGCGACGCGAGGAGCGCGCAGGCAAGTGACGCTGAGGCTCCCCTTGACGCGACCACCAGCGAACGGGCTCCAAAGCTTTCCGGAACCAAGGGCCCAACGATCGGACTCGCGGCAAGAGCACTCTCCATACCTCGCGTCATGCGGGTACGCGTTCCTGAATCCCCAATCGACGATGAGCGGCCAGCCTCCCTTCCGGAGACCGGCGACGGAGCCAGCGTTCCTGAAGACCAATACACCTCCGATTGGACCGACGAGGCGCTGCGCGAAGCCTACAAAGACGACCGCAAGTCGCTTGGTTCGGTGAGCTTCGGAACGGCTGAGCAGGGGCGACTTCTCAACGGTTCCCAAATACTGCCTGATCCCGTTTGGACCGTGGCGGACACCTCAAAGGCCTACGGCACTCAAGAGGCGATTGAGGGGATGGAGCGCATCGCCAAAGAAGTCGCATCCCAGTTTCCAGGTGCTGTGCTCCGCGTGAGCCACATTGGATACGCATCCGGAGGATGGATCCGCCCTCACAAGAGCCACCAGTCAGGACTCGACGTCGACGTGGGATTCTACATGCGCGCCGGCGTTAACCCGAAACGACCAAAGGACGTCCAGTTGGATCCTGCACGGAATTGGGCACTCCTCAAGGCCGCGGTAACCCTGAATGACGTCCAGTTCGTCCTCGTCGATAGACGTATTCAGCGCGTCCTCATCGAATACGCAATTTCGGCAGGCGAGTCGAAGGAGTGGGTCACCGAACTCTTCGGGCCCCGCGGCATCGTGCGCCATGCCCGAGGGCACCGCGACCACTTTCACATCCGCTTCTTTGCTCCCCGCTCCCAAGAGTTGGGACGACGATTGACGATTCTGACGAATGCCGAACCGGGCGAACGGGTGGCGTCATACCGCGTACGGAGTGGAGACAACCTCGGGAAGATTGCCGCCAAGTTTCACACCACCGTCGGGAGACTGAAGGCGCTGAATCACCTCACAAAATCTTTTCTCAGGGTCGGAACTGCGCTCGCTATTCCCACCGTCGGCCCTTGCCGCAATTGCGCCGTGCCGCCGCCAGTTGTCGTACCGCCTCGCCTTCTGCCACCCGTAACTCCGAAGTCCTAAGGCCCAGCACCTTGCAGCGAGTTCGCCGCGCCCTGATTCACGGTGGGCTCTTTTTGGCCACCCTTGCTTCGATGGTGCTGGTGAACGGGTTCGACCCCGCTACCGGAAGCCTTGGAGTGATACTCGGCCTCCAATTCGCCGCTCCTGCACTGGCGATTCTTGCAGCGCATGAACTCGGCCACTACTTTGCCGCTCGCGTCCACCGAGTGGATGCGACGCTGCCGTATTTCATTCCGTTTCCTCTGGGATTTGGGACCCTTGGCGCTGTCATTCGGATGAAGGGGCGATTTCCTAGCCGCAATGCGCTCTTCGATATCGGCGTAGCTGGCCCGCTCGCGGGAATGGCGGTTGCGCTTCCAATGCTCGTCATCGGAATTTCCCATTCCCAAATCGTCGCGAGCCCTGGGACCCACTTCCCTCCGGGGCTTTCCCTCTGGCACCTCGCCTCAGAACTGGGGCAACAACTGCGCGCGTGGGTCGATGGTTCACCAGCGATCAATCCCAGCGGCGCGGAAACCCAGTTGCTGTTTGGAGACAATCTCCTGTCCCTGGCAGCAACGCGGATACTGCGGGGACCGCTCCCGCCTAAGACCGAGTTGCTCGCTAGCCCGTTGTTCATGGCCGCATGGTTTGGGATGCTCGTCACCGCACTGAACCTTATCCCCGCCGGCCAGCTCGACGGCGGACATACCATCCGCGCCTATTTCGGCGGCAAGATTGCAGAGGCCTTGGGTCGCCACACCGCGAGCTTGCTCCTCGTGCTCGCCCTTATCGCCTCAGCGACATGGTTGCTCTGGTTCGCGATCGTGGTGCGCTTCATCGGCTTTGGCCACCCGGTTCCGGAAGAAGACGAAACCCCGCTCTCGCGTGGCCGAAAGGCCATCGCCTGGGCCTCATGGATTCTTACGCTGCTCGTCTTTATTCCGGTGCCAACGGATGTGATCGGCTAGGACGCTTTCAAGTCCGGGGGGGAGCACCTGTGGAGCCCAGCCGAGTTCCATACCGGCACATGAGGAGTCGATCCACAGACCATGCTCCCGCACCAAAGGTAAAGAGGACGACGAGCATCACCAAATAATCGACCTCCTGGAAGCCGGCGAATGCAAGCCAGCCATCCAAAAAGCCGCCGCTTGAAAAGGCCTGACGTACGTCGTCCCACTTGGCGGTCAGGATCGCGACGACCATGGTCGCTGCAAGGGGGATGGCTGCAAGGCGGGTGAACACACCGAAGAGGAGGAACAGGCCTCCGACGAACTCGATCGTTCCGACCATCGGCGCTTGAATCGATGCGGCGGGAATCCCCAAACTTTGAAAATACCCGATGACGCGATCGAGATTGTGGAGCTTTCCCCACCCGCTGCTGATGAAAATGGAACCGAGAATGAGCCGAAGCGAAAGAAGAATCGGGCCTCGCTTCATGTCTGCCAAGCGGTGCATCAAGTTTCTACACTTCTGAATAAGCTCCATGGTTCTCTCCCTTGAAATCCGACGTTGTCATTCTACGGGCATCAGGTGCCTTGGGTTTCAAACGCGCTGAATTGCTCAACCTCGGGCTTTCGGCGGACGCGTCGCTGCGAAAGCGAGTCCCTGCGCGTTCAATTCGAGGTCGAGGGCAAGATGTTCCCAATCTCCTGGTTCTAAGCGGGTGCTGTTGCGATCCGCGTGCCGCTGGAGTTCGGCGCGAAGCTCTTCCTTAAACCAGGCCTTCAGATCCGGAGGGCCTGCCCTCTTGGAACGCTCGGTGAGCGCAAGTGCATATTCGATCCATCCACGGATTTGGCTACCGATGACATCCCCATCCGCGTACGCGCCGAAGTGGGTTGGAATCACCGTGGAAGTTTTGAGTGAAAGAATCTTTTCAATCGACTTCAGTGCCGCTTCCCCATCGAAGTCGATGGGGCTTGTCGACGCGATGGCAAAGCGCCCTCCCCGCTGGAGGCGCGGGTATACAAGGCCCAGGGTGTCGCCGGTGAAGACCGAATTGCGGGCAAAGTCATGGATGACGAAGTGGTGCTTCGCGTGGCCAGGCGTGTGCCACACTTGAAACACTGCCTTTCCAAGCGCGACTGTCGCTCCATCTTCGAGTTCTTTGACCCTCGATGCAGGTATCGGAGAAACCTCCCCATACAACTCCAAGAACTTCTCCCTGCCATACACTTCCATCGCGCTCGCCACGAGCCTTGCGGGATCGATCAAGTGACGGGTGGCGCGCGGATGCGCGTAGAGCGTCGCGTTTGGACAAGCCTTCATCAGGGCGGATGCGCCGCCGATGTGGTCCAGGTGCGCATGGGTGACCAGAAAGAGGCGAACTTGCTCCGGCCGCATCCCATGATCGCGCAGCGCTTCCAACAGCGCTGGCACCGTGCTGCCGCTATTCGCTTCGATGAAAGCAGCCTCTTCGTTTTCAATTCGCAGATAGGAAGCAGCGTAGAGGGGTCGAATATACTTCCCATCGATGGTTGCAAATGCTCCCAAGGAGTCTCCTCGCCCAAAAGACGCAGCGCTAGTGAAGCTGCGTCCCTGGCTCGACCATTTCAATGACGCCGTGTTTGGCTTCGTACTTCGTGATGTTGTCCTGCATCGCTGCCAGGAGGCGCTTTAAATGTTTTGGATTCGTAATGATTCGTGAGACGACTTTGGCGCGCGGCTGCTGCGGCTGCACATAGATGAAATCGAGCGTAAACTCGGTTTCCGAGTGATTCACCAACGCCATATTGACGTAGCGGCCATTCGCCACATCGTCGTCGAGTTGGATCTGCAGCTGAACGTCGGGCGGCTTCTCAGACATGGTTGGGAGAGTCTAACACAGCGGGCGCGCGCGCGCGCCGCGAAGCAAAACCCTCACCCCAAGGTCCAGATGCATTGACCCGATTCCCGGGGTTTTTCACGTCGTGCGAACGAGGGACGCCCCAGCTCAACAGAAGTGAACCCTGGGGTTAGGAACCGACGCTTCCTCCGCCGGTAGAGAGCGCACGGTGGACGGCTTCGAGTGCACGGCGAGCGTCCAAGAGTTGCTCGCGTTCGCTGGTCAACTCATTGACGCGACGAATCGCGGTGTCGCGCTCGCGACTGTAGTCCTCCGCGGCCACCCGAAAGCTCTCCGCAGAAGCGCGCGCTTGTTCTAGCTCATTGACCAACTTTTCTTCTTCCACCAGGCATTCTTGGAGTTCCTTCTTGAGGCCCAACATACTGGCAGAAGACTGAAGCAACTGCTCTGCGGACTCCGCTTGTTCCTTGCGGATTGCTTGAAGCGCCAAGATTGCTTCATCGCGCTCACTCTCGAGGGTCTTCATTTCTTCTTCAATTTCCGACAGCAGCTTTGACCTGCTCGAGAGCGTTCCTGCGAGGCGTTTGGCTTCTTCGAGGCGGTATCCTGCCTCTTCCGTCGCTTGGTCGGCGCGCCGGCGAGTGCCCTCAAGTCTCTGCGTGAGCTCGGCGTTCGCGTCTTTCGAGCGCTTGAGTTCCTCTTGGAGAGAAGCAATGCGTTGCAGTGCCAAGGTTCCTGCTTCAGCCACCGTTTCCGGCAGAGGTTGTACGCCTGGCTGATCGCGAACGGCCTTCAGACGCTGGTGAAGCCGCTCTCTCCGAGCAGAACTGAAGTCATCTTCGGAATGCGCGGAGGGAGGCTCCGTTGGCAAAGGCGCGTGGCTGCCGGTGGGAGCACGGACATTCGCCGACGGTATCGCCCGTGGAGGCGGCGCTGAGGAAGCGGGAGTGGCTGAACGGAAGTAAGCACCAAGGCGCCCTGAATCGACCCGGTCCTCGGTTTTTGCGGCGACGCGGCTCTTCAGCTCGGCGGAGAGAACTCCAACCGTATGCTCGTCGGGTTCGATGGAGAGTCCTTCGCCTGCGATTTGCGCAGCGATCTCCTCGACGGCGGGATCGCCCTCGGCAACCAACGAGCCCAATCTGAGCCGTGGCTTGGCCTTCGAAACGTTGGCGTCGAATGCCTTTTTCATTGCTCCCTTGCTCGTTGCTCCATGCTACCGCTTTTTGGCCTGCGGGTTGGCCCCAAGTCTTTCTAGCACCTCATCGACGAGCGCGCCCACGTCGGTTGCACCTTTCGAATCTCTGTCGAATCGAAATATCGGCATGCCCTCACTCGATGCCTGTGCAAAGCGGGTGCATTGCCGAACCATAGGAGCGATCAAGTACGCAGCATAATGCTCCTTCAGCGCAGCCACAGCCTCTTTGGAGAGCTTGAAGGTCGCATTGTAGGCGTTCACCACGATGAAGATATGGTCGAGAACGTGATCGAGATCTGCTTCCAATGAGTGGACGGTTTCAAACAGGAGCTTGAGTCCGTGAAACGAAAGGAAATCGGCGAGCACTGGAACCAGGAGGTCGTCTGCGGCCACCAGCGCATTGAGGTTCAGCAAGCCAAATGACGGAGGAGCGTCGAACACGGCAAAATCGTAGCGTTCTTCGACTTCGCGAAGCGCATTGCGGAGTTTTCCCTCGCGAGCCGCGAGTGGCATCAGCGCCAAGTCGACCGTCGCCATCGTGAGGTTGGACGGCACGAAGTCGAGGTTCGCGAGCGGTGACTTGTGAATGATCGCCGAGAGCGGCTCCTTTTTCACCAGCACCTCCAACAGCGTGGCGTCGAAGTCGTTGCCCTCGAAGCCCATGCACTTGGTGGCGTGGCCCTGGGAGTCCAAGTCGAGAAGCAATACCCGGTACCCGAGTTCCGCGAGCCGCCAAGCATAACTCGTGGAGAGCGATGTCTTTCCGGTCCCGCCCTTGAAATTGAGGAAGAGTTGCTTGCGAAAGCCGACGCGTCGAGGAGCGCGGCCGATTTGGATCCTCAGCTCCGCAAGCTCTTCCGAGGTGATTTCAGACTTGCCGCTGGCGATGGCGAATTTTTCCGTACTGATGCCCAAGATGGCAGCGGCTTCTTTGGGATGGTAGCGCAGCATTTCCATGGGCTAGGCGACGAAATACCTGACTCCGCGGCGAACGGCAGTTCCTTCTCGAACGAGCGCGTCGCAGGCGGCAATGGCGGC
>JBGSMZ010000124.1:0-7937 GCA_041739845.1 Myxococcaceae bacterium | reverse complement strand
GACGTGACGCGCGCGAAGAAGATGTTCGATGCGCTCAAGATTCCAATCATCGGATTGGTCGAAAACATGAGCTCCTTCAAGTGCCCCCACTGTGGCGAGCAATCCGATATTTTTGCGTCCGGTGGCGGCCGTCGTGGAGCCGCCGCCATGGAAGTGCCATTTCTGGGGGAAATCCCGCTGGAAATAGCTGTTCGCGCCGGTGGCGATCGCGGATTGCCGATCGTCATCGCGGACCCCAAATGCGCGGTCTCCCGCGCCTTCCACGAGTTCGCAAGCCGAGCCGCCGCCCAAGTGGCGATAGCCGAAGTTGCCGCCGACCGAGCGCAGGCAGCACCGCAGCAACTCGCCACATGAAAAGCCCGCGGAAGAAAGGCGCGGAGGAATCGCTTCCAGAGAGCTCCTCGTCGAGCGTCGCGGAATTCGTCAAACGAATGGCCGTCAATGGACTCGGAGCGCTCTTGGTTTCGGAAGAGGGGCTGCGCCGTGCTGTTGAGCAACGCAAAATCCCAGAAGGCGCCCTGAGCCAACTTCGGCACCAAGCCGAGCGCGCTCGAGCGGATTTGGCGCGCATCCTTTCGGCGGAGGTTCAAAATGTCCTTCGTTCCGATTGGCTCAAGGAAGCATTGCAGGAAGCGCTGGGAGGCATGACGCTCGAAGTGCGTGCGGAAGTGAAGCTGGTTCCCAAGAAGCCAACACCTCAGGGCAAAGCCTCGGACGGGGGTGGCGAGCACCCGGGGATGAAGCTGCGGGTACGACGGCGTAGCCCGGCTCCTCCGAAGTAGCCGCTGTTGCACTTGAGATTGCCTGCGCGGCACCGTAATGGAAGGCATGCCCGTAGAAAGTCTCCTCGTCGTCGGCGCAGGTCAAATGGGTGCGGGGATTGCCCAGGTTGCGCTTCAAGCTGGCCTGTCGCTGGTCTTGGCAGACGTTTCGACAGAACGCACCGGGGCGGGGCGCGCGATGATTGAACGCGGCTTCCAGAAACTCGTCGAACGAAGCAAGGTCTCGCAGGCCGAAAGCGTGGCCGCGCTCTCGCGCCTTCAAACGGTGGAGACTATCGAGGGCCTCCCACGCGTCGACGTCGCGATAGAAGCTGTCAGCGAGAACGCGGACTTGAAGCAACAAATCTTCAAGCGCTTGGACAAGGTCGTCCGGCCAGGTGGAATCCTCGCTTCCAATACTTCCTCGATTCCAATTACCCGGCTTGCGGCGGCAACGAGTCGCCCCGAGGCCGTGATTGGGATGCACTTTATGAATCCGGTGCCGTTGATGGCACTGGTAGAATTGATTCGCGGTGCGGCCACTTCGGATTCGACCTACGAAGAGGCCAAGGCGCTCGCTCTTCGCATGGGCAAGACGACCGTCGTCTCGAAGGACTTTCCCGGGTTCATCGTCAATCGGATCCTCATTCCGATGCTCAACGAGGCGTGCTTTGCCCTCGCGGAAGGTATTGCTTCCGCCGCTGACATCGATACCGCAATGAAGCTCGGAACCAACCAGCCAATGGGTCCGCTCGCGCTTTCAGATTTCATTGGCTTGGACACAGTGCTGGCGATCGCGGAAGTCCTTCACCATGGGCTCGGCGAAGATAAGTATCGCCCGGCGCCGCTGCTTCGGCAATACGTCGAAGACGGATGGCTTGGGAAGAAATCCAAGCGTGGCTTTTTCACCTACGGTTGATTCGTTCGATGGGAGGTCTGGTGGACAATATCTCGCTGGCGAAGCAAGGCGCGACTGCGATTCTCACCATCGATCGCCCGAAGGCCCTCAACGCCCTCAATGCGGCGACGCTTCGAGAGATGGACGACGCCATTTCACTAGTGGCGACGGACGCTGAAGTGCGTGCGCTCATCATCACCGGTGCCGGAGAGAAGGCTTTTGTTGCGGGCGCGGACATTTCTGAAATGAGCAATGCCAGCTCTGCCGCAGGCCTCGGAATTGCCCGAATGGGCCATCGCGTCTTCTCTCGCATCGAGGCGCTTCCGATTCCGTCGATTGCCGCAGTCAACGGCTTCGCGCTCGGGGGAGGCTGCGAGCTCGCACTCGCTTGCGATCTCATCTACGCGAGCGAGACGGCAAGTTTCGGGCTCCCAGAGGTTGGCTTGGGAATCATTCCTGGTTTTGGAGGGACGCAACGACTGCCGCGCCGCATCGGCGTCTCCCGAGCCAAAGAAATGATTTTCACAGGAGAGAGAGTGACCGCCGCAAGCGCTGCGGCTTATGGCCTGGTCCTTGCGGTCCTTCCGAGCAACGCCTTGCTCGCACACTGCTTGAAGGTCGCCGAGGCCATCGGCAAGCGCGCACCTTTGGCAATTGCGCAGGCAAAAAGCGTCATGCGCCAAGGCGCGAACACTTCTCTCGAGGTCGGCAACGAGCTTGAGCTCCAAGCATTTGCGGTGCTCTTTGGAACTTCCGATGCTCGCGAGGGAATCGCGGCGTTCCTCGAGAAACGGCCCGCAAAGTTTGCAGCTGGCCCAGCGACTGCAAGCTAGAGCTGCCTGGCTGGCGGCATAGGAGCCCAACAATGAATTTTGCTCTCACCGATGTGCAAGGCGATCTCCAGAGAATGACGCGCGATTTCGCTGCGCGCACGCTCCTTCCCAATGCGCGCCGGTGGGACGAAGAGCATGCCTGGCCCAAGGAAGCGGTCGCCGCGATGGGGGAGCTTGGATTGCTCGGCGCCACAGTTCCCGAGGAATGGGGCGGCGCTGGTCTCGACCATGTTTGCTACGCTATCGCGGTTGAAGAAGTGAGCCGAGGTTGCGCGTCATCCGGCGTTATTCTGAGCGTCAACTGCTCGCTCTATTGCGATCCCATAGACCGTTTCGGAACCGCCGCGCAAAAGGAGAAATTCCTGCGCCCCTTTGCCCGCGGTGAAAAGCTTGGGTGCTTCGCCCTCACTGAGCCGCAATCGGGGTCGGATGCAGCCGCCCAACTTACGACCGCCGTGCGTCGTGGGCGTTCCTACGTATTGAACGGATCCAAGAACTGGATCACCAACGGACCGCATGCAGACGTGGCATTGGTTTTTGCGATGACCGATAAGCCCGCGGGCCACAAAGGGATTTCCGCGTTTCTGGTGCCGACCGATTCGCGAGGTTTTAAACGCATGCCGCCGGATCGAAAACTCGGCATCTGCGGCGCCCACAGTTGCTCCATGTTTTTCGAGGACGTGGAAATTTCAGAAGAGCAGATGCTTGGGAAAGAGGGAGAGGGCTTCAAGATCGCGATGTCGACGCTCGATTGCGGACGGATTGGAATCGCGGCGCAGGCATTAGGAATCGCTCGGGCTGCCTATGAGGAGGCCGTTGCCTACGCGCGCGAACGAAAATCCTTCGGGAAGGCGATTATGGAGCACCAGGCCATTCAGTTCATGATTGCGGATATGGCGACGCAGCTCGAAGCGGCGCGCCTGCTCGTTTGGAACGCTGCCTGGACGAGCGATCGCGGGGGGCGCTACTCTGCGGAAGCCTCCATGGCGAAACTCTACGCCTCGGAAATGAGTCACCGAGTCACGCACATGGCGCTGCAGATATTTGGAGGGATGGGCTACTCGAAGGAAATGGACGTCGAGCGACACGTTCGCGACGCGCGCATCACTGAGATTTACGAAGGTACCTCTGAAATCCAACGACTCGTCATTTCCTCAAGCGTTCTCAAGTCCTAGTCGCGCCTTTTTGGCTCTATGGCTTTGGCGCAAAGCGCTCGTAGCCAAAAGAGGAAATGTCGATCGTAGGGCGCTTGCCTTCAAAGAGCTGACCCACGACGTTGGCGGTAATTGGTGCCAAGAGAATTCCGTTTCGGAAATGTCCGGTAGCCACGACCAATCCTGGAATCGGTCCCGCACCAATAACTGGGAGTCCGTCTGTGGTGACGGGGCGAAGACCAGCCCAGGAGGAGAGAACCCGTCCTTTGGCAAGCCCGGGAATCATTTGGATCGCAGCGCTCAGAATCTGTGCCTGTCCGCCCGCAGTCACAGTCCTGTCGAAGCCTACGAACTCCACCGTGCTCCCGGCAATGACCGTGCCGTTGGGGCGCGGGATCAAGTAGTTGCCCCCGGCTTTGACGATCGCATGGAACAACGGAACGCGAAGCTGCACCTCGACGAGTTGGCCTCGCGCGGGCTTCAGCTGCAGCTCTGATACCGGAGCTCCTGCAATTTGCGGGAGCCACGAACCGGCGGCGAGGACGACCATGTCCGCGTGCAAAGCGTCTCCATCGACATCGACCCCGACCACTCGCCCACCTTCGATGAGGACAGAACGGGCTTTGCCGTCGCGAAAGACGACGCCCTTTCGCGCGCATGCGATGACCAAGGCACGAACCACTACGCGGGGCTCACACTGCCTTTCGTTCGGAAAATAGGTTGCCCCGAGGAGGTTCGATGACACGGACGGCTCAATGTCGTGAACCTGCGATGGCGCCAGCATCTCTGCGCGCAAGCCCTCCTTTGTTTGCCAGGCTATTGTCGCACCCAGCGCGCGCGCGGTGTCTTCATCAAAGGCAATTTGAAGTGCTCCAGACTCCGGTGCCACGACGACCATTCCCGAATCTTCGCTCAGTTCGAGTGCCCAATTCGGGAACAACCCGCGACTCAGGAGACAGAGCTCCAGAAAAGGTCCTGGGCCTGTCGCCTCAAGCTGAGGTGCCAGCATGCCCGCAGCTGCGTTGGAGGCGCCAGCACCAGGTTCGGCGCGTTCCACCAGGGTGACTTTGGCGCCCAAGCGATCGAGTTCGCGCGCAATAGCGAGGCCTACGACGCCGGCGCCCACGACAATGGCATTCATGGCTGTGGGAGGATTCTGACTTCTGCGGGAATCGTCGCCTTCGTTGGACGCGGTTTGTGGGTTTCCCGCCAGAACCACAAGAACGAAGTCAAGGCTGCAAGCATCAGAAGGATCGTTCGGCGTGGAATCCGGCGTCGCCCTTGAAGCTGCGGGTCCAGTGCGTTCATCGAAGCCGTTCTAGGAGATCGTCGCACCCCCGGCACAAGAAAAAGGCGGTTGCGATTGCTGCGAAGCGACATAAACAGTTGCTGACGACCTTGCATGAGGAGACCACAGTGGCTGATTCCTTCGACGTTGCAATTCTTGGTTCCGGTCCCGGCGGGTATGTCGCGGCAATTCGCGCAGGCCAGTTTGGCCTCACTACGGCAATCATCGAAAAGGATGCCCGACTCGGAGGGACTTGCCTCCACCGCGGATGCATTCCAACCAAGGCCCTTCTCTACACTGCAGAGCTCTTCCACCGGGTTCAGAATGCGGCTGCTTTTGGCATTGACGTCGGCTCTGCCGTCGTCGACTGGAACGCCGCCCAGAAGCACAAGCAAAAGGTCGTCGACAAGAATGCGGGGGGCGTGGACTTCCTGATGAAGAAGAACAAGGTGACGGTCATCAAAGGTTTCGGAAAACTCCTCGGCAAGGGCAAGATTGAAATCAAGGGAGCCGATGGGGCAGTCAAAATCATCGAAGCCAAGAACATCATCCTCGCGACCGGATCCGTCGTTTCGACGCTTCCTTCGATTTCCATCGACAACGAGCGAATCCTCAGTTCGGATTCGATTCTCACGCTCCCGGTCATTCCCAAGAGCCTCGTGGTCCTTGGAGCCGGTGCGGTGGGGACCGAGTTTGCGTCCATATTCAACCAGGTCGGATCCAAGGTGACGCTCATCGAATTCTTGCCCCGCGTTCTTCCCTTGGAAGATGAAGACGTCTCTGCGGAGCTTAAGAAGCAGTTGGTTCGGCAGAAGATCGATGTCCTCACGAGCACGACTTTCGAGAGCGTCACCCGAACGAAGGGCGGGGTTCAGGTAAAGGCCAAGGGGAGCGATGGGAAGGAAATCATCATCGAGGCCGAGTACTTTCTTTCGGCCGTCGGCCGCAAGCCAGTCACCGAAGGTATCGGACTCGAGGTCACCAACATCAAACGTAATCCCAAAGGAGCAATCACGGTCGATCCGATGATGCGAACGACGGAGCCAAACGTGTACGCCATTGGGGATATCACGACCTATCCGATGCTCGCGCACTGTGCGTCCGCAATGGGAACCCTCGCCGCGGAAGACATCGCCGGGAAGAACCCTAGGCCCATCAATATCGATCGGGTTCCCAACGCGACCTATTGCTACCCGGAAGTCGCCTCCGTTGGACTCACCGAGAAAAGAGCGCGGGAACGGGGATTTGACGTGAAGGTCGGAACCTTTCCCTTTAGCGCCGTAGGCAAGGCTGCAATTTCCGACGAGGGCATTGGATTCGTGAAAATCGTCTCAGACAAGAAATACGACGAGGTGCTCGGAGTCCATTTAGTCGGGCCGCACGCCACCGAATTGCTTGCGGAGGCCTGCGTCGGCCTCCAGTTGGAGACGACCACCGAAGAGCTCGGTCGAACAATACACGCGCACCCGACGCTCTCAGAAGCAATCCACGAAGCAGCCGAAGTGACCTTGGGGCATCCCATTCACATTTAGGGATTTTGCGGGAAGGGTCGGCATGCTGACGCATCCCCTCAATCATGGGACGGTGTAAGCGGCCCGGAAGAAGGGCTGAGCGAGGGCGAGTTCACCGAAGCGCGTCACCCGTTGCTCGAGGCGAGGGGGTTTCATCATCGGTAGGGCGCCGTAGACCTGGAGGCCCCCGGATTTGCTGAATAGAAACTTCACCGCAAACGGACCATACCAGCTCTGGGTGGCAGACATCACCTACGTACCGACCTGGGCGGGCTTCATCTACCTGGCGGTCGTTCTTGATGCCTGGAATTGCCGGATTATTGGCTGGTTAATGTCGACAAGTCTTGAAACGACTGTGGCGCTCGATGCCCTCAATATGCCTGCCGAGCAGCGAAAACCAGCCGGTGCAATTCTGCGGTCGGATAACGGTTGTCGAAACTGAGTCCAAGGGGTCGTCGCGACATGTGTATGTTTAAGTGAGTATATGTGACTATTGAGAGCTTCAGCAGGTGTTTTCCATCCGAGAGTTTTGCTCGGACGGCAATTGAAGGCAAATGCGACGACGCCGAGGTCGCCCTGGCAATGCCGCGTTGACGATTGCTACCTTGCGTGCCTAGTATTCTCGGCCAACGCAAGGGAGCCGTAACCCATGAGGATGTCCGTGACCATGCTTCGATTGTCGCTTTCCACGCTTGCTTTTGCAGCCCTTTCCTTAGGCTGCACTCCTGGCGGCGTCACCCCTGACGCGGGTGATGGCGGCGTCACCCCTGACGCGGGCGATGGCGGCGTCACCTGCAATGCTGGCTTGCATGCTTGCTCTGGCACGTGCGTCGCCGATTCTGATGTCACCAAATGTGGGAGCGCGTGCACCCTGTGCCCAAGTGCAAATGGTATTGCGTCCTGTAATTCTGGGGCCTGTGGCATTACCTGTAACCCGGGCTTCAACAACGAGAATGGGCAATGCGTTGCGTGCAAATGGACGGTTTCTCGCAGTGGATTGAAGGGCGCACTCGCTGGCGTACGGGGGAGTAGCGCCGCGGACGTATGGGTGGTTAGCGAAGACGGCGGCACTGCTTTCCGGTGGGATGGGACGACCTGGAACGACGTCGCATTGCGCGCGGCCTCAGGGAACCTCCGCACCTACGGGGTGTGGGCAAGCAGCGCCACGGACGCGTGGGCGGTCGGTTCCGACTTTTCGGCGGGTTACTACGGGACGATTTTCCATTGGGATGGTTCCGCCTGGAGCGACGTTGCGAGCGGGACCAAAAGCATCCTTTATGCCGTCTGGGGGAGCAGCTACACGGACGCATGGGCGGTCGGAGACAACGGGACGATTCTCCGCTGGGATGGCTCCGCCTGGAGCGACGTTGCGAGCGGGACCAAAAGCATCCTTTTTGCCGTCTGGGGGAGCAGCAACACGGACGCATGGGCGGTCGGAGACAACGGGACGATTCTCCGCTGGGATGGCTCCGCCTGGAGCGACGTTGCGAGC
>JBGSMZ010000106.1:0-42837 GCA_041739845.1 Myxococcaceae bacterium | reverse complement strand
GGTTCAGTAGCAGGTACTGACTCAGTTACCATCTGGGCTTCTGATGGTCAAACTTGGGCGTGCGACCTTCGACCGCTGCCACTTCGGGTTGGCTCGGACGAATGCGAGGAACCCATCGGCGGTCACTGCCTGCACATCGAGCTCGAAGGCCGGCACTTTCTCTGCGGGCCGGGGCTGCGCTTGTCCCCCATCTGTAGGGGGGGGCTGCTTGTAAAAGGGCTGGTACTCGCCGGTCGGGATCTGCACCCGCCCCGCCGACGCCAACAGCAGCATTCCCAAGACCCAGGGCACGTCAATGGGCTCCGGTTCCCAATGCCACCTTCGTCCTATGCTCTTTGACAAAGTCGGGCTTGAATTCTTTGCCGTTATTGCCCCAGGAGTTCGAGACGAAGGTGAGCACATTGGCTATGTTTTCGTCGCTCAGGTCCCAGCCTGGCATCACGCTGTTGAACTCCTTGCCATTGACGACGATTTTGCCGGTGAGTCCGCCGGTGACGACTTTGACCGCGCGCTCCATGTCTTGGTTCAAGTAATCGGACGCTACCAGCGGAGGGAAGGCGTTTGGAATCCCCTGTCCGGTCGCCTGGTGGCAGGCCACGCAGTTGGTCATGTAAACGACCTTTCCGGCTGCGATGCGTTCGGCTTTCGTCGCGGCACTCGGGGGCGTGGGCGCGGCAGGCTGCTGGACGTTTTTCATGGCGCCTTCTGGCAGGTACACCACGTCGGATAGCTTCCCAGAGTAAATGTCTTTGCTTTCAGGCCCCTCGACCCTGAGTTGGGCTAGCGCGCCTTTGTTGAAGGCGCGGGTAATCGAGTGGTCAACCAGAATGTAGGTGCCAGGAGTGTCGAGCTTCAGCTCGATCTCCGTCGCGCCACCGGCTGGGACCAAGGTCGTCTGGACATTATGGGTTACGGTGCTCCCCGCTTCAGGGTGAACTGTGTCGAAGATTTCGCCGATCAGATGGAAGGAGGAGACCAGGTTGGGGCCGCCGTTGCCGACAAACAACCGAATCCTCTCACCGACCTTCGCTTGAAGCGCCTTCTCACCGTTCAGAGCGCCGACCGAGCCGTTGAAGACGACGTAGTCGGGCCTTTCGTCGATCGCTTTGTCCATGCTGAATGGCTGAAGACCCCGGTCTCCGTACGCGCCCTTCGTGTAGAACTCGCTCTGCATCACGTAGAACTCGCGATCGACTTTGGGGAGCCCTCCGGGCGGCTCTACGAGGATGAGGCCGTACATTCCGTTGGCGATGTGCATTCCTACAGGTGCGGTGGCGCAGTGGTAGACGTAGAGCCCTGCGTTGAGCGCTCGGAAGGAGAACACCGAGCTGTGGCCTGGTGCGGTAAAGGATGAAGCAGCGCCGCCGCCGGGCCCAGTCACCGCGTGCAGATCGATGTTGTGCGGCATCTTGTTATCGGGGTGGTTGTCGAGGTGGAACTCGACGAGGTCGCCCTGCCTGATGCGCATGAATTTGCCCGGCACATGCCCGCCGAAGGTCCAGAACGTGTACTCGACTCCATCGGCCAAGCGGGCCACCTCCTCGCGCACCTCGACGTGCATGACCACCTTCGTGGCGTGGTCGCGGGTGATGGGAGGCGGCACGTTAGGGGCATCGGTGAGCACTGCCACCTCCTCGCCGACCAGAGGAGCCGCGGCAGCGTCAAAAGGCGGCGCGGCGGAAGTGCCAACGCGCCGTTCGCAACTGGTGACCATCGCCAATATTGAAGTGGCAAGCCATAAGGTGTGTCTGGTTGCGCTCATCGGTGTCTCCCTAGCCCAGCGTGGCTCCTTGATTATGTTTGGAAACGACGGCAACGCAAGACTGGAATGCACGAAATACAGAAGAATGTTTTGTGCAGATGCGTCATTACGCCTCAACAAAACCCGGAGGGCGAGCGCACGCGAGGCAGGCTGCTGGACGCTCGCCGCGCCACCGCGTGGGAAATTGCCGCCGCAATTCTGCTCTTCACCGCCAGCTCGGCGCTAGCAACAACGCGACGGGGCAGAAACTCCGATGTGGCGGTTTTGGATTCCAAGAATGGCTTTTCCCTCTAAAAGGGGATCGGAATGATTCAGCGACCACTCGTATTGATCGTATCTTTGGCTGCAGCCATCTGGTTGTTGGGGAGCGTCTACTGGTACGACTGCGGAATCAAAAAGGTTTGTGGCGAAGCGCCAAAGACGCCGACTGTGGTGCTCCCTGTTCCGGCGGCGCCAGTTCTTGAACCCAAGGTTGCTCCTCGAATCCAACCCGTGATTCCAGCGCCGCTCGTCATCTACTTTGACAACGGCGAGGCCCTGGTTCGCGACGAGCAATTTGGAAGTCGCCTCAGCCTGTTCATCGATGCAGTCGAAGCGATCCCCAATGCCCGAATCCAAGTCGTCGGCTACACCGACGGTAAGGGCCGCTACGGGGCCAACGTGGTGCTCGCCAAGCACCGCGCCGATGCATTTGCAAAATTGATTCGAGCAGAGGGCTTTGCGGAGGAGTTGGTGGATGTCTCCTCTCTGGGGCCTCAGGAGCCAGTCGCCGACAATCATACGGTCGAAGGTCGGGCATTAAATAGGAGAGCTGTTGCCACCGTGGTCATTCCGCCTTGAGTTCAACCCATCCACTTCCACATTGATGCGCTAGGATTCCTCATGTTTTCGCAAAACCCCACCCTTGGGCCCGGTACTGAGACATTCGCATCGCACACCTTTGAAATTGTCATCCTGCTTTTGGTGGCATTCCTGCTGGGGTGGATCCTTTCTCGTCTCTTCCGGGGTGCGGTGCCCGCACCAAAATATGATGACGCTTTTGTCGAAGGGTTGGAGGCGAAGCTCCAGGCATCGGAAGTGGAGCGGAAATCTCAGGCTGCGCGCGTGGGACAGCTCGAAGGAGAAATAGAAAGCTGGTCTGGGCGACTTAAGACCAAGGAAGATGCTTGGAAGGCTGAAAGTGCCATGAGCGCGAACAAGCTGGCGCTCGTGGAGAACAATCACGCTGCGCGCGTCGCAGCGTTCGAGACAAAACTGAAAGCCCAAACGAGCGACTTCGAACAGAGACTGAAGGAGAAGACCTCGGACCTCGGGAACCTTACCGCTAAGCACGACGAACTTGCAAAAAAGCTTGCCGCCAACGCTGGCGACCTCGGTGCGCGCGACGCAAGAATCAAGCAGCTGGAGGCGAGCCTCGCGGACGCGCAGGGCAAGTCGCAAAGTGCCCAGTCCGAGCTGGAAAGGAACCAGGCAATGCTCAAGGCGCAACTCGCGGACAAGTCCCGCGAGGTCGCGGCGGCGGCAGCCGCCGCACTTCAGCACCAAACGGCCCTTGCGGCCTCGCAGGCGCAGCACGGCGACCTGCAAAGGAAAGTGCAAGAGCTTGAGAGCCAAGCCGCAGCACTTCGAGAGCAACTCCAAGAAAAGGACCGGACGCTCCGAGAAACGCGTACCGCTCACCAGTCGTCGCTTGCGACCTCCGAGGACCAGCGCGGCGAGTTCCAACAGAAAGTGCAAGAACTGGGGAGCCAGGCCGATGCGCTTCGCGAGCAACTCCGCGACAAGGACAAAACCCTACAAGAAGCCGAAGCGGCCGCACTCTTGAGCAGGCAGATGCGTGAAAGAGAGCTTGCCGAGTACGCCCGCTCTTCTTCCCAAACCGATTCCAAAGTTCAGGCAGTCCTCAAGGAACGGGACGAGGCGAAAGCCAGAATTGCCAGTCTGACCTCGCAGCTCGAAGAGCGCGACGAGGCCAAAGCTGCGGTGGCGAAATTGACGGCGCAGCTCGCGCAAAGCCAAGGAGCTGCCAGCGAACGGGAACAGCGTCTCATCGACATGCAGGCCGAGGCGCAGGGCGACCGCGCTGACCTCGAACGACAAATTGCAACGGAGAAGGCAAAGGCCGAAGAAGGAGAGCGCAAGTCTGCTGCGAGCCTGCAATCTCTCGCCCAATTGCGTGCAACATTGGACGAAGTCCAATCGGGGGAGGCTGACCTTGAGCGCCATTCGCAAGAGCAACTTGAGGAAATCGCCGAGCTGAGGAAGAGGCTTGCAGCGTTGGAGCAGAAGCTTTCTTTGACTGACCAGAACACTTCTCACAGGGAAGCCCGCCTTGCAGAGCTGGATGCAATCGCACAGCGAGGGGCCGACGACTTCAAGCGGCGTATCAGCGCGCTTCAAGAGCAACTTGGGGACAAGGAACGCGAGGCCGCATCGGCAGCGCAAGCGCTTGCGTCACTAGAAAGATCGGTCGCTCAACGGAACGCTGACGAAAGCGCGCTTCGAGAAAGCAACGCCTCCGCGAAGCGGCGTATCCAAGCACTCGAAGCCAACGAAGGAGTGCTCCAACAAGGCAGCGCGTCCTTGAAAGCGCGAATCGAGAGCCAAGCCGCCAAGATTACGGAACTTGAAGAGCGATTGCAAAACGCGCTCTCCCCAAGTTCCGTACCGGCTCCTCGTCGTGTGCCGCGACGTCCGGTTGCACCTCGCGCGGCGAAGCCACCTCCGCAAGGCATTCGTCAAAATGACCTCAAGGTCATCGAAGGAATCGGTCCGAAAATCGCAGGCCAACTCAATCTCGATGGAATTACTACTTGGAAGCAATTGTCCCAAGCTTCCTACAAGCGGCTCAAAGGCGTTCTCGATAGCGCCGGCTCGGACTACGCAATGCACGACCCGACGACGTGGCCGAAGCAAGCAGGGCTCCTCGCCAATGCCAAGTGGGCCGCATTCAAGAAACTCACCGATAGGCTCAAAGGAGGACGACTGCCAAAGGTCGTCAAGAAGAGGCAATAGAATACCCTAGAGCCATGCGTTGGCTTCCTCGATGAGGAGGCGGAGTCCGACGACGGCGAAGACAACACCAGCAATCCGCTCAAGCCACAGGGCGACTTTCGGATTGCGTTGGAGGTGGCTTCCCACGCGCCCGGAGAACCAGCCGAGCGCACCAAACAAGACTGCCGCCTGAAGCGTGAACAGCACGCCGAGGATCGCCGTCTGCAAGGCTGCAGAATATCCATCGCGCTCAACAAACTGCGGCAAGAAAGCCAAGAAGAAGAGAATGACCTTTGGATTCATGGCGTTTGCGATGAGCCCTTTGATGAAATACCTGTGCACGGTTCGAGGCCGGGTCGCTGCGAAGGTTGGCGAGAAGGCTTTCCCGCTCTTCCGCAGCGCGCCAATCGCAAGCCAAATGAGATAGCCGCCGCCCAGCAGGCGCAGAACCCCAAAGGCCACCGGGGATGCGGCGATAAGTGCGCTGATGCCAGCGACCGCGAGGGCGGTGTGCGAAAGGCAGCCAGCGGCACAACCCAATCCAAAAGCCATGCCTTGACGTCGCCCATGCGCAACGCCTGTCGATAGCACCAGCAAGTTGTCCGGTCCGGGAGCCACGGTGAGGAGCAACGAAGCCGCAAGAAAGCCAGCGACCTGGCCGAAGGGAAAGAACATTGCGCGTGAATCTCCTGGCGAAAGCCCCAAGATGCAAGGATCCGAATCGCGTACCCGAATTTCGTGCACGCCACGCAGCACCGTGGCATGTGCCTCGCCCGTTTCAAAACCATCGCGAATGTGCCTGTGCCTATAGCGAGTCAGCAGTCCAGCGTGCCACTGCCGACCATGGGTCGCCTCTTGGGGCTCGCCTGGCCGACGATGCTCTCGCGCATGAGCCAGACGGTGATCGGCTTGTCCGACGCAATCCTCGTCGCGCCACTGGGAGGAGCTGCGCTCGCGGCGACGGGTACCGGCGCGTTCAACACCTTCACGGTGCTGATACTCCCTTTGGGTATCCAGTTCTTGGTCGCAAGCTTTGCCTCGCAATTTCACGGTCGAGGTGAACCGGAATCGGGGAAGCGGTTCGCTTGGTATGGGTTGATGGTCGCTGCGGCTACCGAGCTGCTCGCACTTGCGACAATTCCTCTTGTGCCCAAACTCTTGGGACACTTTCATTACGAAGCAGAAGTGTGGCGGCTCATGTCGCAGTACGTGCAGATTCGCCTCCTCAGCGCCGGCGCAGCAATCGGCATTGAAGGGCTATCCAGCTATTACGGAGGGAATGGACGGACGCGACCTGGAATGGTCGTCAATGTTGCGGCGATGCTCCTCAACGTGCCCCTCAATTGGATGCTCATCCACGGTCATTGGGGTGCGCCTGCTCTCGGTGTCGCCGGGTCGGCAATCGCGTCGTGTCTTGTAACGTGGCTAGCGTTCTTTGCATTTTCGGTTTTCTTTTGGCGCGAGTCGGGCGGACGCCCAAAGGGTCTCCTCCTGCGCGAGTTTGGCAAGCTCCTTCGCTTTGGGATCCCTGAGGGCTTGAACTTCTTCTTCGAATTTGCTGCGTTCGCCGTCTTCATCGACATTGTGATTGCGTCCTTGGGGACAGCTTCGCTCGCCGGAACCAATGCCGTCTTCAATGTAAACTCTGTCTCCTTCATGCCCGCGTTTGGCATCGGGAATGCCGGCGCGATTATCGTCGGCCAACTCTTGGGTGCGAGGCGCCAGGACCTTGTCCCTCGCGCCGTTCGATTGGCGATGGGGGCGACGGTGACGTGGATGGCCAGCGCGGGCTTCCTGGCCTTCGTCCTCGCCCCCCAGATTATGACGCTGTTTGCCCACGGTAGCGACGCTGTTGAAGTGGCGGCTGTCGGAGTGCAGATGCTTCGGCTTTCGGCGGTTTGGTGCATCTTCGATGCCTGCGCGATAACGCTGGCCGAATCGCTTCGTGCATCCGGAGATACCTTGTTTCCTCTGCTCGCACGCCTGAGCATCGCCTGGCTCGTATTCGTGCCAGGGGCGTATATTTCGGTCCACAGGTGGGGATGGGGAGCGCCAGGAGCAGCGATTTGGCTCGTCGTCTACTTGGCGCTGCTCGCAGGTGCGTTAGCCCTCCGCTTTCGCTCGAACCGGTGGCGCAAGATCGACCTGCTCGGCCCGAAGGCCGAGGTTTCAATCCTTGGGTAATCGGACGCCCGGCGAAGCGCTGCGGCGGCGCCATAACAGGGCTCTTTTTAGCCCCGTATGTCATTGGGTGCTGATAGCTATCTGCCATGGTGCAGAATCGGTGGAATGACAAAACGGGGAGTAGCGAAAGCGGCGAACGACCGCACTTGGTAGCTCTTGCCGAGGCGCTTTTCCAGGTTGAGCAGGGATACCTGGAGGCGCAACAGAGGGCCTTTGGGCCCCAACCGACAGAGGCGGACCGCCAGTGCTACGCACGATGGGGTGCGGCCTATCGCGCGCTCACCAGAGCCTGCGCCGCGTTGATTGCCGAGCGCTAGCACGCCCTGACTTGCACTATGGGGAAGGGAGGTTTGCGAAACGGGAGAGTTCGAGCCCGTTTCAATGTCGCTCATCTCGGCGACAAGAGCGCCTACCTTGGACAGAGCGCAAGTATACCTAAAATTCGTCGGAGCAAATGTGGCCCGGCTCCGCCGACGTCAGGCCCTTACCCAAGACCAATTGGAAGAACTCTCGTTCCTCGACGTTCGCTTCATTCGCCGGGTGGAACGGGGCGTCGTGAACCTTCGATTCGATACGTTCATTCGCCTCGCCGAAGCTCTTGGCGTCGAGCCCGGCGAGCTTTTGAAGCCGGCGAAGCAGATTCCGGCCAAACCTGGTCGACCCCCGCTCGTGCGTTCGCCGAAGAACTAGAGGCAATAGCCAGGATTCGTGTTGGTCGCGGAGCATTGCCTTGAGGCGCAATCGGCAGGTTTCACGCAGCTTGCGCCGGTTGTGCACGTCGGTGAGCACCGGGGGCGACATGCACCCTCGAAGCAGTAAGCTGATTCGCATTCGCCGTGTGCGCCGCAGGCGATTCCGAGTCCGCACCTCGGCGTGCAACTGGGCACCGCGCAAAGCGAGCGTATGCATAGGAGCGAGCCGCAGTCGTCCTCGTCGCCGCAGGGTTGTCCACCAGGGCAGTAAGGTGCGCAGCTCGAAGCCCCGCAGTATCCAACGCTGCATACCTGTGAACCGCATTGCCCATAGTCCGTGCAAGGCGAACCACGGAGCTGACCACCGCAATAGCTGTAGCCGTCCTGGTCGTTCGCGCAAATGTTGCTGAGGCAGTTGCCAGCTCCAGTGCATTGGTCGCCGACGAGGCAAGTGCCGGATGCGGCGCAGGTACCTGAGCAAACGCCTTTGTCGCAATAATTCGAGTTGCAATCGCGGTCCCCGTAACAGCTGTCGCCAAAGGCACCGCCAGCGGATGTTTGGACGACGCATCCTGTCGCGAGCAGGGTGACCAACGCGGTTCTCAGAGCGAGCGCATTCATGACGTTTCCTTTGGTTCTGCGAGAATCATACCGCCACTCTCGCCTCTTCGCGTACGTAGCCGGATGCCAAGCATTTCAACAGAACTCCGCAATCCTTGAGAGCGTTGTACCTGCCCAGCCGTGCAAGGCAAAGGGACGAGTGCGCAACGCTCCTATGCAACCCAGAAATAAGCGGTGGCGACCAGCGTCGCTTTCACCTCGGACTGCGCGCTTTGCACCAGCGCAGCAATGGTTCGGTCCTTCTCGTCATAGCGTTGATGCTCGGCCGTGCGCTGCCTCTCTAGGCGCCACCGGTAATCCCGCTCAGTGCGCTCGACTTTCGACCGATGGTGAAGTCGCGCGTGGAGATCGCGTTGGGATTGCGCTTCGGCGCGCGCGGAATCCCAACGCTCTCGGGCTGCGGCACTGTGATGGCGTAGCGCGTAGAGGCCGTCTTCGATGCGGCGATCGGCTGCCTCCTTGAACTCCAAAACGGCCTCTCCATTGGCGCGCTGAGCTGTCCCCCGGAACTCCTCCTTGAAGCGCCCGAGCGCCAGGTCGTGCTGCTCTCCGGGTGAAGCGCCACTTGGTTTGCGATAGCACTCGGTGGACACGGCCGTCGAGAGCAAGAGTTCCGCGTCTTCCATCGGAAGTGCTTGGTAGCTGCTCCCATCGCGCCGAAGCACAATGTGGACCAGTCGGGTCTGGGGGCGAACGCCAGAGGCGACAAAGCGATATGCAAACCACCAGCCTTCACTTCCGCGCAGCGTTTGAAGGCGAGGTGGGAGCGTCGCCGCACCGATGCTGACCAACGCCAGTACTTCGGCGTAGGTGGCTTTGACTCTCTGGGCAGCGCGCATCGCGGTTCCCGGTGGCGAACGCTCGCCGCGCAGCACCGCATCGATGAGGAATCGTTCTGAGGAACGCCGCTTTGCAAGTGCGCGCTCCGTCCAATCAGCGGTGAGCTTCATACGCGCGCGCACATCCGCATCAAAGCGTTCGAGCAACGTGTTGCAGGCGAGGCGCATCCGATGGGAGATTACCTCTCGGAGATCCGCCTGCAGCACCGCAAAGCCGGCCTCTATCTCCTGCGGCGAGCGACACGATTGGTAGATCCCCAACACGCGCTTCTCAAAGTCGACCCCACTCCCAAGCGCCCCCAAGACTTCATCCGAAGCGCCAAAGACTCCATCGAAGAGTCCAAGCTTCTCTTTGAGGATTTCGTGCAGCCGCGCATCGGCGGCGTTGGCGCGATTCAAGAAGTTGAGGACGACTACATCCCGCGCTTGCCCGTAGCGATGGCAGCGCCCGATTCGCTGCTCAATCCTCTGCGGGTTCCAAGGGAGGTCAAAGTTGATGACCAAGTTACAGAATTGCAGATTGAGTCCCTCGGCGCCGGCTTCCGTCGAAAGGAGGATCGCCGTGCGTTGTTCAAATTCGGCGATAAGTGCGTGCCGCTGCTCCGGAGTAGCCGCATCTCCTGTGAGCTTTGAAATTCTGTCGCGCCAGCCAGCCTCAGAGAGAAGGTCAAAGAGGTAATCGACAGTGCGGCGCGATTCGGTGAAGACCACGACTTTTTCCGCGGACTGGCTCGCGGATGCGACCGTGAAAATCCGGTCGAGGGCATGCTTCAGTGCCTCTCCTTTGGCATTCACGCGAATGTTTGCGGCGCGCCGCGCGAGGGCGCGAAGCTCTTCAAGCTCGCGCCGTTCTTCTTGCGGAGTCAGTGGAATCTCGGCGGCGACTTCGTCGGTTAGAGCCTCCACTTCTTCCGGGAACTGGAGGAGTTCCTCGTCCCAAAAATCACCTTGCGCTGGTCGCATACGTATCCGTTCCTCGAGCCTTGCGGCCAAGGCAGCGAGCGTCGGAGCGATGGCAAAGGTCGAACTGGCGAGGAGCTTTCGATAGACGAGCGTGAGGAGCGTGCGTTTGCCCGGAGGGAGTGCGGCGAGGCGCGGGCGACGCAGGTAATCAGAGACATCCTCATAGAGCGTTTGCTCCTCAGCAGACGGATGAAAGTCCTCCACCAGGGACCGGCGCTGCGGGAAGGGAACGTATTCTCGTACCTGTCGACGCAGCGTTCGGTGAACGAGCGGCTTGAGCCTGCGGTGGAGGTCGGCGGCCGCGTCCGGAGTGAGCGCCTCACCGACGAAGCGCGCGCGGAACGCTTCTTCCGGTCCGAGCGCATCAGCCCCGAGAAGGTAGGCGAGCCCAAACAGGTCCAAGAGGCTGTTTTGAAGCGGTGTGGCGGTGAGGAGTATTTTGGGAGTCGCGCGCAGGCCCGCTTGAATCGCCCGGCCGGTACGGTGCGTCGGCCGATAGGCGTTGCGCAGTCGATGGGCCTCGTCGATGACTGCCAAATCCCAAGGCACTTTTGCAAAGCGCTCGAGGTGCTGCGCGGCAAAAGGATGGGAGGCGACGACGACAGGCGTATCGGTGTCGACGCCCAAAGTCTGGGCTGCGAAGGTTCTTCCGTCGACGATGGTTGCGGCGATTCCAAATTTGTCGAGCAGCTCCGCTTGCCACTGGGCCCGCAATGAGGCTGGGCAGAGCACGAGGATCCGCGACTTCCCTTCGCTGATGAGCTGGGCGATCACCAAGCCGGCCTCGATGGTCTTGCCGAGGCCTACTTCGTCAGCGAGTATGCAACCTCCCCGCGGTAGCGAATCGAGCGCAAACACCGCCGCCTCGAGTTGATGGGGATGGAGCGCAATCGCAGCTTCGGTAAGCACCGGAAGGAGGCGGTTTCCGCTCTTGCTCTCCGGCAGCATGAGCTGTTCGGCGAGAAGCCGCAGGTAGAATGGCGCAATTTGCAACAAAGCTTCAGCCATCGTCCCTCCCATCGCAGAGAGTCCTAAGCCCCCGCAAGGCGCCGCGAAGCGCGCGCCTGTAGTCGCGCGCCTGGTTTTGTGCTTCGGGGGTCAAAGTGAGCTTAAGAATCCATGCGCGTCAGCGGGTCATCTACGGCGACACCGACCAAATGGGCGTCGTCTACTATGCAAACTACTTGCGCTACTTCGAACTCGCGCGACTCGAGTATTTCCTCGCGCGCGGTGGCGACTACAGGGTCATCGAGGGAGGAGGCTATGGACTTCCGGTGATTGAAGCGCATGCCAAGTATGCGGCCCCGGGGAGGTTCCAGGACATGTTGGACATCGAAGTATGGGTGTCTGAACTCCGGCGCGTTACGTTGCGATTCGACTACCTGATCTCTCGGGAAGGCGACGGCACCACGCTATGTACCGGCTACACGGTGCACGCCTGCGTTGGGAAGAATGGCCGTCCGACGACGTTGCCTGCGGAGCTTTCGGCATTGGTGGGCGACGCAGTCCTCTGACGCATTGGGAGTGCACTTTGCCTGGAGATGGCGCGGGCTACCGATGCGGCGGCGATCTCCAGCGTGCATGGTAAGGATCAAAGATGGCCATGAATCGGATCGCGCTGATGATGTTGCCGCGCGCAGCGTGCTCTTGCCATAGGGTGTCCGGGGAGGCGCGTTGAGCATTCAGAACCCTGCAGAATTGCGGGCGCAGATGGTGGAGTTCTTCATGGTACGCGGAATTCACGATGAGGACGTGCTCGCTGCCTTTGCGCGCGTTCCTCGCCAAGATTTTCTCGCTCCCGAGCAACGCCACGCGGCTTATGACGACCGACCGCTCCCAACGCAGGCTGGGCAGACGATTTCCCAACCGCTGGTGGTCGCGCACATGCTGCAAGCGCTTGCTTTGAGGAGCGACGACCGAGCGCTCGAAGTCGGGACGGGCTCTGGCTATGCAGCCGCGGTGCTGTCGCGCTTGGTGGCACGCGTCGACACGGTCGAACGGATTTCTTCCCTGGCGGAGCAAGCGACCAAAGCCCTTGAAGGCGGGGGCTACGCGAACGTCCGCGTGCACTTCGCCGATGGCATCGAGGGGTTGAAGCCCTACGGACCCTTTGATGCAATTCTCGTTTCCGCCGCTGTCGAACAGGTCCCGGAGGCGCTCCTTGACCAGCTCGCGCTCGGCGGGCGCCTGGTTGCGCCTTTGGGTTCGGTGGAGAGTCAAAGACTTACCCTTGTTCGGCGAGGGACTGACAGCACCGAGTCGCGTTCCGATCTCGGGCCTGTGCGCTTTGTGCCATTATTACCCGGGGTCGACTGAGAACCCACTCTTGGCAGCTAGGCACGGTAAGGTTTGCTATGGCAACCGCAACGCGCTCCATCCTCTTCTCGGCGCCGCTGCGCGCGTGCTATGCAATCATCACCGACTACGAGCGCTATCCGGAATTCCTTCCCAACGTGAAGAGCGTGCGGGTTTCAAACCGCCTCGGCAACACAGTCGACGTGGACTATGAGGCGGAGGTCATCAAGAGCATACGCTACGCGGTGCGGATGCATGAAGAACCGCCAAACTGCGTTTCTTGGACGTTCCTGAGAGGCGATTTCATGAAAGAGAACCGTGGCGGCTGGGTCCTGCAAGCGGAGGGGAAAGCCCGAACAATGGCCACCTACAGCCTCGAGGTCGGTTTGGGTCGCCTGATACCCCGCTCCGTCATCGCCAGCCTCGTGCAGACCCAACTCCCAACACTCCTTGAGAACTTCCAGAAGAGAATCGAGGGCCCTGCGGTATCGCGAAGCTGAATGGGAAGAAATGCGAGGAGATCAGGACGATTGAAAGATTGGATCATTGCCGGGACTCCGAGCACGGTTAAGATACCAACGTGAGTACTCCAAGGGTGGTCGACGCCTTCATCATCGAAGAACTGGCGAAGCGCGAACGGCGCAAGAATGAAATTGTGCGCCCCGAAGTGCTCCTTCCCTTAGAAGGAGTCGATCAAACGCCAGCAGAGCCTGCACCTTCGGCGGCACCAGTCGTGCAATTCACGCTCTAGGCCACCACCGTGCTAGGCCTTCACTGGTCTCCTCGAATTCTCACAAGAAAATGGGGTCAGCGCCGCTGGTTTCGTAGCGGAAGCCTAGCGATGGCATGGAATTGCAAGCCAAGCTGAGGCTTGGAACCCACATCTTAAGGGAATGAAACTATGGAGAAATCGCTTCGTTTGAAGAATCTAGGGTTCGTGGTTCTCGCTGTGACAGGGATTCTAGTCGGTGCTGCGGTTGCCAATTCCTGTGGCCTCTCACCCCAATGTGAAAAACCGGGGACAGACGCGCAGTGCAATGGGAACAAAGTTGAAGTTTGCACCGACAATAAGTTCGTTGCGTTGGGAGATGTCAAGTGGACGTGCAAGGCGGAGGAAGCTTGCGTCTCTGACGCCGCCAAATGCAAGGCTGCGAACTGGGTAACGACGGCCTGTTGCCTACCGAAATAGCCCTGGGGTCAGCCTTGCGGTCGCCTCTGCGGACTCAATACACGCCGTAGGTCTTGCGGTTTCGCTCATGGCCTTCGGCGTCTTTCGCCGTGTGCAATTTCTTGTTCGCGTCATGAAGGTAATACAAGGCCTCAGTCGCGAGCGGATTGAGCGCGGCTTCAAAGGAAGACCGCGTGACCGCGCCAATAGCCGTCGGCGGGAGCCCTGCGCGGAGCCGCGTGTTGTAGGGGTCGCTCGGGTCCCGCAGTTGGATGAGGAACGCTTTTCGGTCGCTCCACGTTTCAAGGGTGTAGCGGCTGGTCGCATCGACCCCTAGGGGCAAGCGGCGATCGAATCGCTTCCAGAGGATACCCGCGACGAGTGGGCGATTGGCCGGATCGTCCTCTTCGCGCTCGAGCAACGAGGCCATCACCACCAATTCATGGAGCGAGTGCTTGCTCGCGCTGATTTGGGCTGAGAGAGGGGTAAATATGCGCTCGCGAAATGCGTCGAGCTGGCGCTGCACGAGCGACTGCGGGTCGAGGGGTCCTACAGGAAATTGGTACGTCTCTGGAAAGAGGTAGCCCTCCAGCGACCCATCAGGGAGCGGAAAGGCAGTATTGTAGTTCCTCCCGTGGGCAGTCGCTGCAAGGTAAGCGCCGGGCATTCCGCGCCCTTCCTCGACGAGCTCCCGGTCCACATCGGCTCGCCGAGCACCTTCGACGATGACAAAGGGAAGTTCGTCGGCGGGAGGCGCCGTTTCCAATGCATCTGCGAGCGCTTGGGGTGACAGCGGAGTCGACAGTCGGTGCTTCCCAGCTTTGAGTTTGAGTCCACCCCGACGCCATACGGTCCAGCGAAACACCAAGGGGGTCTTGATGAGACCCGTTGCTACCAAACGGGGCGTGAGCGTCCCCGCTATTTCTCCCTTGGATACTTCGAGCCGCATCGTACCGATATCTGGTCCGAGCATCCTCGATTGTGCTTCGAGGTAGCCCGCGACGATCGAAATCCCAGCAGCGATGGCGAGAAAAGCAACCCAGGTCCTGATGGCGGCGCGCTTCATCATTGCGGTTTCGAAGCCACAGGCTATCGCTCGATCATGCCCAAGCTCAACGTCCTTCTCCTGGAAAGCATTCACCCCGTCGCGGAAGCGCAACTGAAGGATTCCGGACTCTCTGTGCGGCGCCTCGAGAAGGCGCTTGGCGAGGACGAGCTGATTGCGGCCCTCGACGGTGTGCACCTTCTGGGGATTCGCTCGAAGACCCAATTGACGGCGCGGGTCCTCAATGCGCCGAGCGCAAGAGAGTTGCTGGCAATCGGCTGCTTTTGCATTGGGACCAACCAAGTCGATTTGGCAGCTGCCATGCGGCGCGGTGTGGTCGTTTTCAATTCTCCTTTTTCCAACACGCGCTCCGTCGCTGAGCTGATCCTCGCCGAAATCATCATGCTCTCCCGGGAGCTTGGGGACCGCAACAAGGAGGTCCACCAGGGCACTTGGAAAAAGCGCGCCAGCGGCTCCCGCGAGATTCGCGGCAAGACATTGGGAATCGTCGGCTATGGGCACATCGGCACCCAGATCGGGTTGCTCGGAGAATTTCTGGGAATGCGGGTGGTGTACTTCGACGTGAGCGCGAAGCTCCCCCTTGGGAACGCGCAGCCGCTCGCAACCCTCGAAACGCTGCTGGAGCAGTCTGATTTTGTCACGCTCCATGTCCCGGAGAACGCGCAAACCAAAGGGATGTTGAACCGTGGCCGGCTCACAGCGATGAAGCCTGGTGCCTATCTGCTGAATGCCAGCCGCGGGACCGTCGTCGATTTGGAGGCGCTCGCCGAAGCCATCCGGAGCAGGCGAATTCGGGGCGCTGCCATCGATGTCTATCCGTCCGAACCTGAGAAGAATGACGCCGGCGACTTTGTGTCACCGTTGCAGAACCTTCCGAATACGATTCTGACACCCCACATCGGAGGCTCGACGGAAGAGGCGCAAGAGAGCATCGGGAATGAGGTCGCTCGGTCCCTCGTTCGATTTTGGCGAGAGGGGGCGACCGCAGCAGCCGTCAATTTCCCAGCGTGTGAGTTGCCGCTGTCATCAGGAATCTCGAGATTGACCCACATTCATCAGAACGTTCCAGGGGTACTCCGCGACGTGAACCGCGTCGTGAGCGAGGCGGGAGCGAATGTGCACGCCCAGTTGCTCGCTACCAATGCGGACGTTGGGTACTTGGTCGTGGACTTAGACAGCGCGCTCAATGCAGATGTCGTTCGCGGCCTTCTCAAGCTGTCTACGACGATCGCGGCTCGTGCGTTGTAGAAGAAAATGGGAGGTCGAGGCCAGAGGCGCTGTGCACGCAGGACCCAACCCACGCAAGCAGCTCGATCCCCTTGCCTTTATCGTCCCGCCAAAGTCCGTCCCTCTCTCGTGAAAAATGAATTCCCGCACCCTGCCCGGCCACCCAAATCTGGTGCAAGGCGCGCTGGGTGTTGACGATCACCTTCTCGCCGGTTGCTGGCGCGGTCATCGTCACCATGTCGGAAGTGAAGTCTGCTTCGATGAGGTCTGGGTCTGCGCGCTCGACGGTTTTCCCGATGCGCTTGAAGACTTGAGCGACACTGGCACTATAAGAGGCCTCATCCATGGGAGCCAAACTACCTCGTTGGTCTTTCGCATGTACAGTTGGTCTCGCGTCTTTGCTGCATTTCGGATGCAAGGCACCGGTAGCGACAGAAGCGGTCAAAGCGATATCGCTCCCGAGAGCTTCCTCAGGAGAGTTCGCACCGAACGCTCCGATCAGCGAGAGCGAGGTCCTCGCCTGGTTGCGCTGGCACGACGCGATTGCAAAGTCCTTTGACGGCGGAGCGGGGCAGGAAGCACGCGCGTCGAGGGCGCGTTTTGAGACCAACGCATTGGCCGATGCTGGACTGTCCTGGGACCGCCTTGACCGCATTGATTCAGTCGTCCTTGCGGTGATGACGGCAAGGGTGACGGAGCGCTGGATGCAAGACGCTGGGGAGGTACCGCAAATGCGTGAACTCGCGCAAGAGTTTGGGTCATCGTCGGTCGCTGCGGTCCTCGCGCATGAGGCAGCGGTCGCCCGCGCATGGGAACAAATGTCCAACTGAAGGCGCAGAGCGAACTAGATTGTACTGTCGCTGTCGTCTGCGTCGGAGGTCATGCCCCAATCCTTGAGGCGCTTAAAGAGCGTAGAGCGCGAGATGCCAAGTGCGCGCGCAACGCGTTCGCGATTGTTGCCAAGGCGGTCAAGGGTCGCTTCGATGAACTCGCGCTCGGCGTGCTTCAAGTGATGCTCTAGCGTTGGGGTCGGGAGATCATCGGTCCGCTGGGGTACCAACTCGGGGGAGGCGGCGAAAACGTTGGGAGCTTGCGGTAGCGCCAGGTCTTCGGCGTCGATGTGCATGCCCTTCCGAAGCAAGAGCGCGCGATGCACGACGTTGCGAACTTCCCGAACATTGCCAGGCCAGTGGTAGCGCTTGAGGCATTCCGCGGCAGCAGCAGTGACGCACACGGTTTGCCCGCTGGGTGCGTACACGCGAATGAAGTGGTGGACGAGCGCCAAAATGTCGTCGCGGCGACTTCGCAGGGGAGGAATCGTCAAAGGGACGACGCACAAGCGGTAGTACAAATCCTCTCGGAAATGCCCGGATCGTACGCGCGCCGCGAGGTCCCGATTCGTTGCGGCGACTATCCGCGTATTCACGCTGATTGTTCGGGTGGAGCCGACCCGCTTGATTTCTCCAAGTTCGAGCGCGCGGAGCATCTTCGCTTGGAGATCGATCGGAAATTCGCCGACTTCGTCGAGGAACAGCGTGCCGCCATTGGCTTCCTCAAAGGCGCCACGTCTGGTCGCGATGGCGCCGGTGAAGGCCCCTTTCTCATGACCGAAGAGCTCGCTTTCGATGAGATCCTTAGAGATCGCCGCGCAGTTCACCGGAACGAACGGTCCCTGAGCTTGCCGTGAGCGCTCATGAATGGCTCGCGCGACCAGTTCCTTTCCAGTCCCAGATTCCCCAAAGATGCTGATCGCCGCTGACGAGGATGCCACGCGTTCGATCACCTCGGCCAGTGCCCGCATGGACGGATCCGAGCCGATAAGCCCACAATACGATTCCTGGACTTGCTCGGGTGGCGCCACGGGCTCCAAGACAACTTGAGTCTCCCCCAGCGTGAGCGCTGCGTAGAAGGGAACCTCCGCTTCGTAGATGCGAACGCTTCCAATCCAGGTTCCATTGGAGGAACTCTGGTCGCAGACCAGAAATTTGTCGGTATGACGCGCGAGCTTGAGGTGCTGACCTGAGATGTATGGCTGGTCGATCACCACGTCGTTCGTTGGTGACTTTCCAATAGTGAACGCGTCTTTGTGGAGGCGTTCAATGGTTTCCTGGCCGGCGGTGCGCACACGCACCTGGGTCGGCAAGTGCTCTTCTCGACTCGGAGAATCGCTCGTACTTCGAAGCGCAAGGGCCGTGGATCCGGCCGCTGTCGTTCCCGGCGAATCGCTGCTTGGCCGATGTCGAAAAAGTGCGCTCCATCGCCCGATAGCGATGTCCGCGCCATCGCGAACCTGGCCCTCGGTGCATCGTTCTCCAGCGACGCGGACACCGTTTCCAGTGAGGTCGCGAAACCTCCACCCTTCCGGTGACGAAACAAGCTCAAGATGCTGTCTGGATACCTCTGGATCCGGAATGACAACATCGCATTGGTTTCCCCGCCCAAGGAGGATCCGAGGCGCCGAAACATTGACGCGCATGACCTCCTCACCCCTCCGATAAAATACCAATTCCGCCATTTCCTCGGCGTACTGTGACCACCAGTTTGTGGTCAATCCAATCGTTGATCACGGCCCAGTTGATCAACCGACACGCGTCGCTGGCGGCGTTGAAACCACCAAATGACAAGGAATCCTCCCAGGTTGATTGGAATCAGTAGCGTCAGCAAATTCCAGTTGGCCTGTCGAAAGAGCCCAGGTTGCAAGAGGTTTGCCACCTTGAGCAGCAGCTCGATGATCGTCAGGAATGCGAGCCAGAACCACGCGCTCCCGAGGCGTGCAAGCGATCGCGCCTTCCCCATGGCAAGTTGGATGCCTACCGGTAGCAACACCAAATTGAAGGGGCTGATCAAGAGGATGTTCTCGTTGTGATGAGCCACCAAATGGTCGGTGAAGGTCCCGATAAAAAAGAGCGTACAGCCCAGAATTCCGGACGCGAGCCCAAACAATGCCACTCCAGTACCGGCGATGACTCGCGTCCCCCTAAAACGGAGCGCGCGAGGGTTCAATAGCCCCGCCAGAATGCCCAGGAATGCCATTCCGATGGCGAGGAGTTCCCAAGTCCAGTTGGGAGGAAACTCCGGCGGCGGCTTGCGACCCGACGCGAACTCGACCCATTGTCTGCGCACCAAGGGTCGAACGCTTCCATCTTTTTCGATGACGTTGAGTCTTGCTACCTGGCGCTCCAATTCATCGGGGAGATAGGCTTCGCCCCTTTGGGTCAGCGGTCCGTCGAGGCTCCCATTTTGAAGGTAATCGAGCACCAGCGCCATCGGTGGATCCACGCACGAATACCGCAACGTGTGTTCCCGAAGCGTCATCCGCGCTGGGCCGCTCGTCGCCGCCTTGAGCTGACCGCCGATGGCCTCGTCGATGATGTCGCGGGGGCGGGTCGAGCAGTTGTCCGTGTAGTGTTGATACAGGTAGCGCCTGTTTTCCGGGCGAACATTCCAGGCGAGTTTGGCGGCAGCTGTCGCTGCCTGCGCGGGGGTCAGATTGAGTTCCTGAATTCGGATGTCACGCCGGAGTTCGTTTGCGTAGAGCAGGAACGTGCGGTCGACGGGAATACTGTCGTCCACCCAAAAATCGAGGCGTCCCATCACGAACTGATTGACGAAGCCAGCTTCGAACCCGAACATCCCATAGTTGTAGAGGCGGCTTTTCCCCAGACGTCGGTCGGCTACCAGTAAACCGCTATGTCCCCACCATTGTGTAAGCGAATCTCCGGGGCCAAAGGTTACCAGCGAGATGGTGAGGTCTTGGGATTGGCTTTCGCCGGTCTCCCACGGGGGCGATACCGACACGAGCAGCGAAAGAAGCAACCAAGGCATTGTGGATGAAGCTACTTACCGCGAACTGCGTGTGTTTGTGAGCTAGGTGCCTCCAACCAAATGGTCACCGGTCCCCAATTGACGAGCGCGACGTCCATGTCGGCTCCGAACCTGCCGCGCGCCAGGTCGAGCCCTTGGACGGAAAGGGCTTCGCAAAAACCGTCGAAAAGTACGGCTGCTTCCTTCGCGGGGAGCGCGCTGGAGAATCCAGGGCGGCGTCCTTGGGTAGTGTCCGCATAGAGCGTGAATTGGCTCACGGCCAGAATCGCGCGCGACGCTTGCAAAAGTGAGCGGTTCATTTTTCCATTTTCATCAGAAAAGACCCTGAGCGACGCGATCTTCTCCGCCATGGGGTCCAAAAGTACCGCGGAATCCCCTTCACCAAATCCCACGAAGGCGACGAGTCCTAATCCGATTGTTCCAACCACCGTCTTTTCGACGGTGACTTCAGCACTGCGGACCCGCTGAAGGAGTACTCGCATGTTACCTTTCAGGACGCATCGCCGCGAGCGTCGTCGCACCGCGCAAGAATTCGGACGAACGAAAGCATGAATTGTTCGCGTCGAGCGTAGATAACAAAGAAGGAGGAGCTGACTATGTTCGGTTTTCTTGTTGGCATCGCCTGCCTGGTGGTCTTCGTAAAGTTGGTGAAGGGCGAAGAGCTTCCGCGTTGGCGAAATTGGGCGGACAGAGGAGATACTTGGCTGCGTAAGCGCCGATGGGTGCTTCGATGGCTTTTCGAGCGCCTGGACACGACGCCCGGGCAGGAGCGCGTCATCGACGTCGCTGCAAGAGACCTCACCGAAAAGGCCAGCGCACTTCGCGGGAGCATGGGAACGCTGCGAGAAGGCGTCGCACAGGCGCTTCGGGGCGATACCTTCGACGGCGACGCACTCAGTGCTGCGTTCGATGCGAAGCAAAGCGAGCTTGAGGCGCTCAAGACGTCATTGCGGGAGAACGCCCAGAAGGTTCACGAGGCGCTCGATCCCGAACAGCGACGACAACTTGCCGACCTCCTCGAATTCGGCACCCGACGATCACGACGCGCTCGCCGCGGATCGCGACGAGAAAAGCGACACCATCAAGAGTCTGATCGAGAGGGAGGAGTGTTCGACTTATGAGCGCATTTGCACAACGCTTCCGACCTCTTCGTCGCCCCGCGGCCATCGCATTGACAGCCTTGGGAGCCTTGGTTGGCTTCGGGGCTGGTTTTGCGAGTCTGGGTCGGTCGCACCACGAGGGCCAGCGCTGTCATTGCGACTGCGGTGACCAGAATGACGCAGAAGAGGATGACGGCGCAGAGTTTAGCGACGAGGCCGAAGAATCAGATGAAGACAGTGTGGAGCAAGTCCGGAATTTCCAGATCGACTTGCGCAACGGGAATGAAGGTCGCGGGGAGAATGGGGTTCGCAACTTCAAGATTACGATTGGCCATCCCGATGGAAAGGGAGGCGTCGTTTGGTCGCACGGAACGATTGGTAATGCCGGCACGGTGCATTGGAATTCGCAAGTGCACCCCAAGACACCCATGATTCATGGGAACGGCGGCTTACGACAGGTCGTCGTCCTTCGCCGATTTCCTGCCGAACCCTGACCATTCCATTGGAGGAGCGCTCCGTGCTAGGGGGCCCAGGAATGCCCAGCGCGACCCCAAAGCAGCTCTACATGCGGACTCTCGGTTGCCCGAAGAACCGGGTTGATTCGGAGGTCATGCTCGGGACGCTCGCGGGGAAGGGATTCACGCTGGTTCCGAATCCTGCCGACGCCGATGTCATCGTGGTCAACACCTGTGCCTTTCTCTCGTCCGCGGTCGAAGAATCGATCGACACGATCGTAGAGTTGGGAGAGTTTAAGAAGCACGGGCGCTGCGAGACGTTGGTCGTCACCGGATGCCTCCCGCAGCGACACGGCGTCGAGATTTCCTCTCAGCTCCCTGAGGTCGACCATTTTCTGGGAACAGGTTCCTTTGCGTCCATCGGCGACCTCCTCGCCACCGAAAACGCACCGCGCCAGGTCATTCCAGATCCAGAGTATATTCTTAGCGCTGGCACCCCGCGTATCAATTCGATGCCGGCCTACACGGCGTACGTGAAGATTTCAGAGGGCTGCGACAACAAGTGCGCGTTTTGCATCATCCCCAAGCTTCGCGGCGCACAGCGCAGCCGCCCCATCGCAGACATCGTTACGGAGGCTACGCGCCTCGCTGCAAGCGGGGTGAAAGAACTCAACCTCGTCGCGCAAGACCTCACTGCTTATGGCCATGACCTTCCCGGGCGCCCCAAGCTGCACGAGTTGTTGCGCGCGCTTGCCAAGGTGGAAGTCGCCTGGATCCGCCTGCACTATGCCTACCCGCGCGACTTTCCTGATGCCTTGATCTCCGCAATGGCCGAGGAACCGCGCGTCGCCAAGTACCTCGACATGCCAGTACAACACGCGTCGGATCGTCTGCTCCGGCGCATGCGTCGCGGTCGAGACGCGGCGTTCATTACCGGACTCATCGACAAGTTGCGCGCGAAGGTACCTGGAATCGTGATGCGGACTTCTCTCATCGTCGGCCTCCCAGGAGAGACAGACGATGACTTCAAGCTTCTCCTCCAATTCGTCGCCCGTATGCGGTTTGAAAGGTTGGGAGTGTTTCGCTATTCGGATGAAGCAGGAACAGCATCCTTTGAGATGGAGGAGAAGGTTCCGCAAAACGTGATCAACCGCCGCTGGCGTGAACTCATGGCACTTCAGCGCCGCATCAGCCGCGAGACCAATCGAAGCCTCATCGGTGCAACACTCCCAGTCCTTGTCGAAGGGGTAAGCGACGAAAGTGAGCACCTGCTCGTCGGTCGCCATCAAGGGCAAGCGCCGGAAATCGATGGTCAAGTGTACATCAACGATGGAAGCGCTCTCCCAGGCGATTTGGTCAATGTTCAGATGAGCGCGGCACACGATTACGATCTCGTGGGCGCGATCCAGTCCGCTGCCGCCGCTGCCTAGCTCCAGGCAATTCCAAGACATGTGTCAAATCTCTGATGCACCGACGCTGCCCCCATGCCCCTTGAAGGCCGAGAGCTACGCATGTACACATGCGAGCGTGATCGCGCTCACCGAAGCGTCCCAAAGGCTCGGAGAGTTCGAACCTCTGGCAGCTCCTGCGCATGGTCCGCGAACCCAAGGGGGCAGCGCACTGCGCAGACTCGTTCAAGAGCGCATCGTCGTTCTCGACGGTGCGATGGGCTCGCTGCTGCAAGCGCTATCGCCGAGTGACGAGGAAATTCGAGGCGAGCGGTTTCGCAACCATGCGGTGGATCTCAAGAACAATTGCGATGTTCGCTGCATTACAATGCCCAAAGCAATCGAGGCGATTCATGCGGCCTATTTTGCAGCCGGCGCGGATATCGTCGAGACGAACACCTTTAACGCGACTTCGATTTCTCAAGCCGAGTTTGGCTTGAGCCAAATCGTCGGCGAACTCAATACGGCGGCAGTAGCGTGTGCGCGTCGGGCAGCAGCAGCGGCGGAAGCGGCAACTCCAGGGCGCAGCTGCTTTGTCGCTGGGTCCCTGGGGCCACTCAACCGAACCCTTTCCCTTTCTCCCGATGTCAGTCGACCGGAGTATCGCGCAGTCGATTGGAGCCAAGTTGTAGACGCTTACCGAGAGCAAGCGCTGGCGCTCCTGCATGCGGGTGTCGACGCACTTTTCGTGGAGACCATTTTCGACACGCTCAACGCCAAGGCAGCAGCATTTGCTATTCAGGATTGCTTCGATGCGACCGGTCGCGAAGTGCCGGTGGCGTTCTCGGCAACGGTGTCGGATGCGTCCGGACGCGTCCTCTCAGGGCAAACAGTGCGAGCGTTCTACTTTGCGATTCGACACGCCAATCCTTTCGCCGTCGGGCTCAACTGCGGACAGGGTGGAGCGCAGTTGATGCCGTCGCTCGAAGAATTGGCCATGGTCGCGGAGTGCCCAGTGCTTTTCTATCCCAACGCAGGATTGCCCAACGCCCTTGGTGCCTACGAACAGGGCCCGGAGGAACTAGCGAGCATCATGGAGAATGCCGCGCGCGCTGGATTGGTCAACGTGGTTGGTGGCTGCTGCGGTTCGACTCCCGAGCACATTCGCGCTATCGCTACGGCGATGCGGGGCTATGCACCGCGAGTTCCTCAGCCGCAACACAAGGCGATGCGCCTCTCGGGCCTGGAACCCCTGGTCCTGGTGTGAAGGAGCAACCCATCTTGCCTAATCGGGCGGCGACGTTTCAAATTGTTGGTGAGCGCACCAACGTCACCGGGTCACCAAAGTTTTCTAAGGCGCTCAAAGAAGGTGATTGGCGCGCGTGCATCGCGATTGCCCGCCAACAAGTGGAGGCCGGCGCCAACCTCATCGATATCAACGTCGACGAGGCGCTCCTCGATGGGGAAACCACCATGGTGACCCTCCTCAAACACCTAGCATCCGAGCCCGATGTGTCCCGCGTACCGGTGATGCTCGATTCGTCTCGATGGACGGTGATTGAAGCCGGACTGCAAGTGCTTCAAGGCAAGGGGGTCGTGAATTCCATTTCCCTCAAAGACGGCCCCGAGCTCTTCCTCGAGCGCGCCCGGCGAATTCGCCGCTATGGTGCCGCTGCCGTCGTGATGGCATTTGACGAGCACGGGCAAGCTGCGGATTGCGAAGCCAAAGTGCGAATCTGCACGCGCGCTTTCAAATTGCTGACCGAAGATGCAAAGTTCCCAGCGGAAGACATCATTTTCGATCCCAACGTACTCACTGTGGGTACTGGCATCGACGCGCACGCCAACTACGCCCGGGATTTCTTTGAGGCGACCCGCATCATCAAAAAGACCCTGCCTTTTGCCAAAGTCTCAGGCGGTGTGTCCAATGTCTCCTTCGCCTTTCGCGGCAATCGGCCGGTGCGAGAAGCAATCCATACGGCCTTTCTCTTTCATGCGATCGCGGCGGGCCTGGACATGGCGATCGTCAACGCGGGAATGTTGGGCGTCTACGAGCAGATTCCGCCTGACCTGCTCACTCTCGTCGAAGACTTGCTCCTGAATCGGCGCGCAGATTCCACCGATCGATTGCTCGCCTACGCGGCTGCGAAGGCGAGCAAAGCTACAAGCGTCGGTCCCAGACCGGAAACGCTCGCTTGGCGCAAGGCACCTGTCGCTGCGCGGCTCGCCCACGCCCTCTTGAATGGGATCGATAGCTTCGTCGACGAGGATGCGGCGGAGGCCCTCGAACTCCTCAAACGCCCGATTGCCGTCATCGAAGGACCGCTGATGGACGGCATGAAAATCGTCGGCGATCTCTTTGGGGAGGGAAAGATGTTCCTGCCCCAGGTCGTGAAGTCCGCGCGGGTGATGAAGCGCGCGGTCGCCTACTTGCAGCCTTTTCTCCAAGCCGAGGCCCAGGAGCGGGGAACCGGGGCCCGCGGGAAGGTACTGCTGGCCACGGTAAAAGGTGATGTGCACGACATCGGCAAGAACATTGTCGGTGTTGTTCTGGGCTGCAATGACTACGAAATCATTGATTTGGGCGTCATGGTCCCTCCCGAGAGACTGGTGGGTGAAGCGCGGGCACAGCGTGTCGACGTCATTGGTCTGTCAGGACTGATTACGCCCTCGCTTGAGGAAATGGTCACCGTTGCGCGCGAAATGCAGCGCCAGGAGTTTCAGGTCCCGCTGCTCATCGGAGGCGCAACGACGAGTGCCGCGCATACCGCGATCAAGATTGCCCCGGCCTACACGCGCGGCCCAGTCGTTCACGTTTCCGATGCGTCCCGCGCCGTGCAGGTGGTCTCACGGCTGCTCTCCGAGGAGCGCACCGTCTTTCTTGAGGAAGTCGCCGCACGCCACCAACGCGCTCGGGAGGATCACGAGGTGCGCGCGCGTCTTCGCCGCATGCTCCCTTTGCCCGAGGCCAGAGCGCGCTCTCCGCGCTTCGATTGGGAAGCCGTCGACATCGCCACCCCGGCCAAGCTTGGAGCGCAAATTGTTCCCGACCTTACCGTCTCGCAGGTAGCGCCCTATATCGACTGGGGACCATTTTTTCTTGCCTGGGACCTTCCCGGGGCGTTTCCGGCCTTGCTGCAAGACCCGCGCGTCGGCGCGACCGCACAAAGTCTCTACGAAGACGCGCAGCGCATGCTCCAACAAATCATCTCAGAGCGCTGGTTCACTGCACGCGCCGCCGCCGGCTTCTGGCTTGCGACGAGTGAAGGCGACGACGTGGTGCTCTACGACGGCAACACCGAAGGGCGCGTCGTCGACCGGCTCCACTTCTTACGACAACAGGCGGAAAAGCCTGCAGGCAAACCGAATTTGTGTCTCGCAGATTTCATCGCTCCAAAGAGCGCAGCTCGAAAAGACTACCTCGGATTCTTTGCCGTCACTGCAGGCGCGGAAGTTGAAGTCCTCGCGCGCTCCTACAGGGAGCGCGGAGATGACTACCGCGCAATCATGGTGCAAGCGCTTGGCGACAGAATTGCCGAAGCACTCGCGGAGTATGTCCATCGCGTCGCGCGCGGCTGGTGCGGCATCCGCGAGAACCTCACGGTCGCCGAAATCCTTAAGGAGAAGTACCGCGGCATTCGACCCGCGCCGGGGTACCCGGCTTGTCCGGAGCATAGCGAAAAGGCCACCATTGCAAAGCTGCTAGGAGCTTCCGAATCCGTGGGCATCTCACTGACGGAGTCGTTTGCGATGACGCCACCCAGCAGCGTTTGCGGCTACTACTTCAACCACCCGGAAGCGGAATACTTTGGACTTGGGAAAATTGCCCGCGACCAACTCGAAGATTACGCGCGTCGCAAAGGTCTTGAAGTCGCTATCGCAGAGCGTTGGCTTGCGCCCTGCCTCCAAGATACTTCCAGTCTCGGAGTTGCCGCCTAAGTGCCCTCGCCGGGGCTGCTACGCCAACAAACCGAGGTGCTTTAGTTCAGCGGAGAGCTTGGTGGAATTGGCTTCCGTCATGGGCACCAACGGCGCGCGAACTTCGTCGGAGAAACCGCGGATCCAATGGAGCGCGCGCTTCACCGGAATCGGGCTCGTTTCGCAGAAGAGCAGGCGATGCAGCGGTTGGAGCTTGAGCTGCAGTGCACGCGCTTTGCCGATGTCGCCCGCGAGTGCTGCGGCGCAGAGGTCCGCCATCAACCGCGGAGCGACGTTCGAGGAGACGCTGATGACCCCGCGTCCGCCCGAGAAGATAAAGGGCGCGACGATAAAGTCGTCGCCGGAGATCAAGGCGATGCGGTCGCCGACGAGCTCATAGATGTCGAGGGCGCGGAGGATGCTCCCCGTGGCCTCCTTGAGCGCGACGATTTCGGGAATGTCCACAAGGCGAAGCACCGTCTCTGGCAGGAGGTCGACTCCGGTGCGACTGGGGACGTTGTACACAATGATTGGAAAACCTGGATGCGCTTGGGCGATGAGGCGGTAGTGCTCCAGCAATCCGGCTTGCGGGGGCTTGTTGTAGAAGGGGGTGACGATGAGCGCACCGTCAACTCCCAGTTCGCGGACCGCGCGTACGGTGGCGATGGTCTCCCGCGTGGCGCTGCTTCCAGCGCCAGCGATGACTGGAACCCGCGCGCGAGTCGCCTCTACGCAGAGCGCGATTGCCCGCAGGCGTTCTTCTGAAGACATGGTGGCCGCTTCGCCGGTTGTCCCCATGGGAATGAGCACCGAGGTGCCGTCGGCGATTTGTTGGTTGATGTGTGCAATCCAGGCGCCCTCATCGAGGACGCCGTTTCGAAAGGGCGTCGCCAGCGCTGTCATTGAGCCAGTGAGTTGCTTCATGGCACTTCGCCTCGATAGAGATCTTGAATGGATTCCCGCTTCCGAATGACCCGGAACCGACTCCCATTTACCAATACTTCCGCCGGTCGTGGCCGCGAGTTGTAGTTGCTTGCCATCGACATGCCGTACGCGCCGGCTCCGGTAATCGCAAGGAGGTCTCCCCCTTGAACAATCCCCAAGCGCCGCTGCGTGCCGAGCACATCGCTAGATTCACAGACCGGTCCCACCACATCTACCGAGTGTCCGTTGCCGCGTCGACGCACGAGGGGAACAATCTCATGGGCGGCGTCGTAGAGCGCAGGGCGCAACAGGTCGTTCATGCCAGCGTCGACGACCACAAAATGCTTCGCAGGGGAGCGCTTGCGAAAGAGGACTTGGGTGAGCAGGATTCCCGCATTCGCCACCAGCAGGCGCCCCGGCTCGATGACCAGGATTGCATCCAGGCCACGCAGCGGCTCGCATACAGCCTTGGCATACGCTGCAACGGAAGGTGGCCGCTCACCTCGATAGGGCACGCCCAAGCCACCGCCGACGTCGAGATGGGTGAGCGGGAAGCCTTCCGCGCGGAGGGTCCGAAAAAGTCCCGCGACCTTCCCAACCGCGGCCCGAAGGGGTCGCATGTCGGTGAGTTGAGAACCGATGTGACAATCAACACCGACCGCGCGAAGACCCTGCATGCGCCGGCTTGCGCGGTACAATGCGGCAGCTTCGTCCACGGCTATCCCAAATTTTGAAGTCGCTAGACCCGTTGCAATATGGGGATGGGTTCGGGCGTCCACCTCCGGATTCACGCGCAGCGCAAACGGCGCTTTTCGTCGCATGCGCTGCGCGACCCGGTCGAGAAGCACGAGCTCCTCGGCACTCTCGACATTCACCATGGCGATGCGTAGACGCAGCGCAAGGCGCAATTCGTCTTCGCGCTTTCCGACACCCGAAAAGACGACATCTTTCGGGTCGCCGCCGGCGGCGACCACCCGAGCCAGCTCGCCTCCGGAGACGATGTCAAAACCAAAGCCAGCGCCGGCTATTAACTTGAGAATTGCCAAGTTGGAGTTCGCCTTCACCGCGTAGCAAAGGAGGTGGGGAATCCTTTGAAACTGCTTTGCGACTTGCTGCAGGTGGTGGTTCAAGGTCGCTTGCGAATAGACGTACGTGGGGGTCCCGACTTTTCGTGCGATCACCGCCAGCGGGACTTCTTCTGCGAGCCCTTGCCGAAGGTGAAAAAAGTTCATCGCAATACCTTGCAACACCCTGCGTCATCATCTTCTCGCGCGGGGACATCGTCATGCATCCCATAGGCGAGCGGTGGCCGAGGGGCTGCCTTGATTCCGCAGCCGCCAAGGAGCGCCACCAAAACGAGCGCCAGCCAGAACTTGAGCCATCTGAAGGTGCGCATTCTGCTCCCATTGCATTCCCCGACGGGCCTCGCAACAGGAGGGATGTTCGCTCCCGGCGCGCATGGTTTCGGAAACGATTCATGAAAATCGACTCGCGCCACGTGCACTTTCTGAGTACGAAATGACAAGGCCGGATGGGTACTTATCGGATTGCGAGCCAGCCTCGCCCTCAGGGAGGTTTCCTCGAACGTTTCCCTGGCCTTGAGCAAGGAAGCGACCGCCTCGTCGTCGCAAAGCGCTTCGGAGACTCATGGGGCGCCGCTGGGAAGACCAACGTCGCGAAGATTTCTGCCCACCAATCCTCCATCAAGGGCATTCAAGACCTTTCGTCGCCGTTGGAAGTTGGTACCGAAGCCGGCACCGTTTGGATCGTCAATGCGATGGGGAAGGGTCAATCGCTTCGACAGTCTCTCGTCAGACTGGGTCGCCTAGGAGAAGGCCTGACTTCCGGTGAAGTCGTGGCGATAGCTCGCGCTGCGGCTGCGGCCTTGGCGAGACTCCATAGCGGCGCAAGCCCAAGGGTTCATGGCGATATTTGCGCGAGCACCATTTGGCTGGGCGCAAGTGGCAGCATGCTCTTTGATGACTTTGGGATCGCTTCGCTGCTCGCAAGCGGAGGAGCCGCCGGAGGGCCCCGGTCGGAGCCGTATACGCTCGCTCCGGAACAAATCGATGGTCGCATTCTTCCTGCAACCGATGTGTTCCACCTGGGCCTTCTGGTATTCGAGCTCACGACGGGAAGGCCTCTGTTCGAAGAAGTGAGCGCCTCGGCGGTCCTCGATTCCTGCAGAAAATTCTCAGGGCTCCCGGAAGAAGCCAATGCGGCGGTAGGACGTTGGTGGGCGTCCATCCTGGGAAGGTTGCTGGCTCCTGACCCAAAGCAGCGACCCACCGCATCCCAACTCGACGGTGCGCTCGCAAATGCGGCAAAGCAGGCCAAGTGGGGTGCGCCGGAAGTGGAAATCGCCGCGCTTGGAGCGCGTTCGCAAGCAGCGGAGGGGCCACAGGCAGAAGCATCGCGCCTGCTAACGCTGGAACCACTGCCTCAGGGCGGCGTTGTCCTTGGGCGCATCGCTACCACCCGGATAGCGCGCGATGCGCTCGAAGCGCAGCGCGCCACAGAGGCTCAGCAAGCGCTCGCGGCAGAAGCTGCCCGACCTCTCGTCGAGCGTATCAAGGAGTGGCTCCTGCAATCGGGAACGGCAACCGCCGACCAGATTCTCCAAGCCGAAGAATACCGAGAGGACTTTGGAGGGACCCTCGATGACGCACTCGTCGCAACCCATGCGGTGTCTGAAGACGCTCTGATTGAAGGTTTTGGAAAGCACGCCCAGATCCCTTCGACAACGCTGGCGAAGCTGGAGCGGGTGCAACCCCCGACCGATGCGCTCAGCCTCATCTCAGACGAAGTTTCGGCGAGACTGAACGCGGTTCCGCTGCAGCTGCGCCCAGGTGCTGAGCTGACGGTGGCGATGCGGGATCCCTTTGACGCTCCAGCGCTGGGCGAGCTTGCGCAGCTTGCGCAAGTCACCGGAGTGAGAGCAGTTCGTGCTGGAACTGGTGCGATTCAAGCGACGCGCGGGCGATTCTACGGTGCCAACCCTTCCAATTGGCTCATCGCTCAGGATCGCGCAGTGAGTCCCGGAAGAGTCGCATCTGTTGAAAAAGCTTCCCCCGGACCAAGGCCGAGCATTGGTCAAACCATGCGCGGCAGCGACGCGCGGTGGCCAGCGACGCCTGCTCTGGTGGATGCGCAACCTGCGGCGAAGGCGAGCGGGCTCTGGGAGCGGCTCCTTCGCTATCTGTGGCAAGGCGCTGGTGCAGAGGGTGCTGCGATTTCAAGATTCGTCCAGATCGCGGAGCAGATTGCGCAAACACTGGGCGGAGATCCAGCCGCAGTGGGCCGGGCAGGTGTGTGCATGGCGACGATTGCCACCGTGAACCTTGCCGCCGGGCGTTCCCTCTCCGCGCTACCGATGGACGCTGAATTTCGGACTGCCTTGGGAGAAAGTACGTGGGAGGAACTCGAGTCAACAATCGACGCCTGGCTTCGATGGCCCGATTTCGCTCCAGCGGACCCGGATGCGCTCGCGATTTGTCTCACGCTTGCTTTCGTTGCCCATGCGGGAATTCCCCTTCCGCTAGGAGCAGGCCTCAAAACAAAGCTTGCGAGTCTTCGCAGCAAAGTGTTCATTTCCGATGCAGCCTTCCAAGCCCTTTCAGACGCGGTACAAGCGTAAGCGGTGCAGCGCCTTGAACGCCCAAGCCAATCGGGAGCCCGTTTGCAGATGGGGGAAAGCAATCCGTGCTGCGTACTGTTCGGCGGAACCTCCGCAGAACGGTTGGTCTCGGTCGCCTCGGCGCAAAATGTCGCGGCTGCCTTGCCCGGGGCTGCGCTGTTCTTCGAAACGAAGGACGGCAGGGTCATGCAAGTCGCTTCCACGGAACTCGCGCGCCACAGCGATCCATTTCGTAGCGAATTTACTCCGACTCCACTCCACACCTGGTCGTCGCTGGATGCCGCGCTGCGCGCCATTCCACCGGAGGCGACGACGATTCTCGCTCTCCACGGAGGGCGCGGCGAAGACGGTACCGTCCAGGGCTTGTTCGAAGCGCTCGGATTGGCGTTCACGGGCTCAGATTCGCGTGCGAGCGCCAAGGCTTTCGACAAAGCAACTGCCAAAGCGCTCGTCGCGGCGCATGGTGGCGTCGTTGCAAGGGGCCATCCCATTGCTTTGAATGCTGGCGCCCAGGAATTTCGTGCGCTCCTCAGCGAGTTTCCCCGGTGGGTTCTCAAGCCCGTGTCGGAGGGAAGCAGTCGGGGTCTGTTCCATTTTTGCGATGCTTCACAGATTCCCAACGCCGCGCGCTTGATTGCAGATGCCGCGGCGCCATACCTTGCGGAACGCCAGCTCGAAGGGCGAGAGCTCACCGTTGGCATCGTCGACTTGGGTGATGGTCCGCGGCCACTCCCTCCATCAGAAGTCATCGTCGAGCCCGGAGCATCCTTTGACTACGAGGGAAAGTATTTGGGGCGCGGGATTCGAGAAGCGACTCCCGCAGCACTCGATGCAAGCGAGATTGAAGCCGCCCAGACCCTTGCCGTATTGGCGCACCGCGCCCTCGGCTGCGCTGGATACTCGCGCTCCGACCTCTTCCTCACCGCGGAGGGCTGCGTGTTCCTCGAGCTCAACAGTCTTCCTGGATTGACCAAGGTTTCACTTTTTCCTCAACAGCTCAAGGCAGCAGGAATTGGTTTTCAAGAGTTCTTGCAGGCCCAAGTGACGCTCGTGCAGCGTCGGCGGATTCCGATTTTGCGCTGACCTCTTTCAAAAAAATTTGGCGACCTCGGCATGTTGGAGCGCAAAAGTGGTTAATGTGGAGTCATGAGGTCCCTTCGTATCGCCCGGATTGCGGGCATCGACATCAGGTTGCATCCGACGTTCATCCTGATCGTCCTCTACGGAGCGTGGGAATGGGGGGCGCTCGGATTGAAGGGCGCCATTTTTGGAGCCGTGTTCATGCTCTGCGTCTTCGCGTCTGTGACGCTTCATGAACTCGGCCATGCCTTCATGGCAAAGGCGTTTCGAATCCCCGTGAAAAACATCACCCTCACGCCGTTGGGTGGAATCGCGCAAATGCAAATCACGGTGGCTCCACCGATGCAGGAGGGGCTCATTGCAATCGCAGGTCCGACGGTGAATTTCGTGCTCGCATTCGGAATCGCCGTGCTTTCGGTTACGCACTACGGCACTGAGGCGCTCCGCGAGGCACTTCTCAAAGTGCGCGTGGAGGAACCTTCTGCGATGACGCTATGGGTGCTCCTCATCGCAGCCAACCTGATGATGGGCCTTTTTAATCTTTTGCCTGCGTTTCCCATGGACGGGGGGCGAATTCTGCGAGCGCTGCTTTCAGCAGCGACCGATTCGGAGCGCGCAACCCGTTGGGCGGTCACTGTTGGTCGTGTGTTCGCCGTGGGCTTTATGGTGTTTGGCTTCATCAACGGCACGCTGATGCTTTCGGTGATTGGCTTCTTCATCTTTATGGCCGGGGGCGCCGAACTCTCGGCGAACGTCACCGAGACGGTGCTCAAGCGAATCACCGCGCGAGAAGCAATCGATGCCTTTGCGCCCCGATTTTTGCCAAATACCGCGCGCAGCGAGGCGCTGCGCGCGGTTCTCTACACGCCGTTTCCGGTGTTTGCTGTCGAACACTTTGGCCGGTTGCTCGGCGTGGTGACGCGCGGTCAGCTCATCGCTGCGGAGCAGCGCAACGACCCAGACGAGTACGTTACTGCTTTGATGCGCCGAGATGTTCCAAGCATCGCAGCGTCGGCGACGCTCGCCGAGGTGCGCGCCACGATGGTCAAAGAAGCCATCGCCTTTGTGGCTGTCGCAGACGGCGAGACATTCTTGGGGCTCATCACCGAGCAAGACATTGGGCAGCAAGCGACGCGCTATGCGCGAAGCGCGGCGTCCAAAGGTCGCGAGCCTATCAGCAGCGGCTCTTGGCCATAGGGCGCAACGGCCAGCGATTTACCGATGGTTTCCGCTAGGTCGCTTGGGGGCGTAGTTTCTGAAGTTCCGAGCGACAACTGGTGCAGAGGCTGGCGGAGCGTTTATCGAGTTCAGCGACGGTCGTTGCTACGAACATCGCGCAACGCGGATCCTCACAATAGGCGAGGCCAATGAGATGCCCCACGAGGTGAACGGCTTCGCTCGCATTTCGATGTGAGAGAGAATTGAACTCGGTTCCAAAGCGAGCAATCGACATCAGAGCGACGCGCGCCGTGCGATCCGCCTCTCCAAAAACATGCGGCGTATCGGGTTCGAAGAGGTCTACCGACGTGACAGCGAGCGCAAACTGGGCCTGGAGGTCACGCGTCGTTTGGATACGTCGGAGAATCGCCGACGCGTGATACTGGTTCCGCTCTTTGTTGAATGCATAGTCTTCTTCAGGGAGAGCGAGGCTGCCGACTTCGCTGCTGACACGGAGTGCCGTTCGCAACGGTCCAACCAAGGACGCCAGTATCTGCGGCGGTGTGGTGCCAACGCAAATTATTTGGCACTCGTTCATAGCGTCAACTCCGGCGCAACGCAGCGAACTTCCTTCATCAGTCATCCTGCCAACGCTCCTAGGCTACAAAGACCGCGATTTCATGGCTAGCTCTATTCGAGTAAAGCATGGCTTCGGCACAACGAGCGCATCTGCCAGTTCGAAGGAGCACCGCCATGTCCAACCGCAATACTATCCCGCTGAGTCTCCTCGGTTTTGCGCTGGTGATGCTGGTCGTATCGGGGATTCACCCGAGGGATCGACTGACGTGGTGGCTCGAGGTGGCGCCATTTCTCATCGCCGCGCCGCTGCTTCTATGGGGCTATCGGCGAATGCCTCTGACGAACTTCGTCTATGCATTCATCGCGCTCCACGCCTGTGTGCTCTTCGTCGGCGCCCACTACACCTACGCGGAAGTCCCGTTGGGGTTTTGGGCCGAAAATGCATTTGGCTGGGCGCGCAACAACTACGATCGCCTGGGCCACTTTTTTCAGGGCTTCGTGCCCGCGCTGGTGGCGCGTGAACTCCTCTTACGGAGGACGCCTCTTCGCCGCGGAGGCTGGCTCACCTTCATCATTCTGAGCATCTGCCTTGCAGGGAGCGCCGTGTACGAATTGGTCGAATGGCGAGCGGCGATTGCCCTTGGGCAATCCGCAGAAGGGTTTCTGGGAATGCAGGGTGACCCCTGGGACTCCCAGGGAGACATGGCCATGGCGCTCGTCGGGGCCACTGCCTCGCTCATCTTGCTTAGCTACGGCCATGACCGCGCCCTGGCGCGCATGAGTGCGAGGGCTGCAAAGCCAAGGTAATGACGCAGAGGCCGTCGCAATTTCAAGGTGTCTCTTGTCGGTGACCCCTGGTCCGGAGTTCCTAACTGCGAGCATGTCGAAGGAACGCGGCCTTGCTTGATGCCCAAATTCGGTTCAAGGCGACTCTTCTTCGCGACTGAACAACCCCCAGGCGCTTCGCAGACACTGCGGTGTCAAAGACGCACAGCCAAGCGAATTGTGCGGGAGTAGCCCATGCGGGACCTAGCGCGGTCGAGGCGAAGTACGAGATGATTCCGAAAGCGCTTTTTCCTGACGGCCACGACAACGAGGATCCCAACTTTCAGGCCCGCTTGCCACCCATGGGCAATCCCTGCAAACAACGGGCTGGCCGCGCCAATAGCGCGTTTCGCTCGCATACGCCCCGCTGGTACGTCAATGAGCGCGGGGATATACTTCCTCACCCGAGGAGCCTTACGCAAATTCAAGGAGCGGCTTTGAACAGCGGCACGTGGGAAGGCATGAACAGATTCGTCGGAAACAAGCGCGTCCAGGCGGCCCTTTGGGTGATTATCGTTATTGCTGGCGTGCTGCCGCTGTGGGTCACCCTACTCATTCCGTCAGTCGACATGGCGGAACATTTGTATCTCATTTCGGTGCTTCATCGGCTGCACGACAATACCACACTGTTTCCCGAGTACTTTGCGCTCCGGCCGCACCTCGTGACGTACGTTGGCTACTACTACAGCGTTGCCGCGCTCAGTCAGATACTCCCGCTTGACCTCGCCAATCGCCTCTTTCTCAGCGTCTACGTGATGAGTGTCCCGCTTTCGGCGGCATTTCTGTTGCGAAGTCTGCGCCGCCCCTCCTGGCCGGCTGCTCTGATGATTCCATTCGCCTACGGCGACAATTTCGCCTGGGGCTTCGTCAGCTTTATCGCTGCTATTCCACTAGCATTTGTCGCTGCAGGTGCGTTTGTGCGTACAATCACAGACGCCGAGCGGCGTTGGCGCTGGTCATTGTGCCTTGCGCTTGCCCTGGTCGGAGTGCTCCTCTTTCACATTCAAATGTATATCTACTTGGCGTTTGCGCTGCCGTTTGTGCTGCTTACGACGCGCTCGCGCGCTGGAGCACAAAGCTGGCTCAAGCCTCGCGTGGCTGCGCTCGTCGGCGTGGTCCCGAGCGTCGTCCAGTTTGGAGCGTGGTTGCTGTTTCGGTTCAACCAGAGTGCTCCTGGCTGGCTCGGCGCGCCTCCAAAAGGATTAGGTGAGGCAATCTCTCTCCGCAATATGTGGTTTCTGCCATTGCAGGAAAATCTATCGCAAATTGCCTCCTTTGCGTCTGGAGAGCTACGCTTCCCCGCGTTGGCTGGAATGTTGCGCAACGGCGGAGACGAAATCGCCATGCGACTGGTATTGCTCGTTGCCTTCCTATCGATAGCCATCGGTTGGTGGGAGCGCCGCGGAGAGCGCATTCGCGCGCATTCCTTGGAGGATTACCGAATGCTTGGGCTTGCCCTTCTAACACTGGTTCTCTATTTCGCGCTTCCCTTCACAATCAACGGATTTATCGAGCATCTCAATCGCCGCTTCCTCCAGCTCGGCGTCGCGTTGCTCGTTTGTGCTGTGCCCGTACTCACCGAGCGCTGGCATCGCTGGGGTATTGCAGCTGGGGCTACTGTCTCCGTCGCCCTCGCCATACCCTTGACGCTTGCCTTCCACGCCTTTCATTTGGAATCGGAACCGCTACTGATCCTTGCTGCGCACGCACCGCCAAAGGCTAAGATGAGGAGTCTCATTTTCGAGAAAGAGCCGCGAGCGTTCACTCACCCCGTCTTTAACAACGCCGGCGCCGTCGTCAGTCGAGCGCAAGGTGGAATCGGCAACTCCTCCTTCGCGGCCACTCCGCAGTCACCGGTAATGTACAAGGTTCCACTTCCGCCCGATACGAGAGATTGGCGCGAGACGATGTGGTACTACGACACGTATCTGCTCCGTGGTCCGTCGGCGCAAAAGGTGTTTGGAGCCAGCCTCTATTCTGAATTCAAGGCTGTCGACTTCGGCGAGGGGCTCTCATTGGTTGTGCGGAGGTAAGGTGACAAGGTGTGCTGCTGCCGCAAGGTACCAAGGAGCGATTGCCTCAATGGTGCCCTAGAGCCTGCAATGGCAAGCAATCTACCTATTTGGAGCCGGTTATTTTAAGCGAGTCAAAAAATAGACTTGCTTCCGCCGGCACTGAACCGGTGTATGCAACGCACAGCGAGTATTGCGAATTGCCAAGTACCGCCACGCGGCAGGTCGTCATTCCTTTTGCCGACGCAATCGTGAAATCGATTGCCTTTCCGCCTGGGATTGAGACAGCGGACTCCTTGACGACCTTGCCATCGTTGGATTTGGCTTGGGTTGCCGCAGCGGTGCTTAGAATCTCTCGTTCCCCGTCAGCATCGAGTGCCTTGGGCGGGAAGAGGATGCGCGCAACAATAAAAGCAACGTCCGAGGCCTTTGCCTTCACGGAGATTGCGAAAAAAGTGCCTACAAAAGGAAGCCACTTCTTGTCCCGCTTCACCTTCGGGTCTTTGGGCATCAGAACCGAGAATCCCTCTGTGGCCTCAAAAGGAGTCAAGACAATGGGGGCGAGGGCGGCTGTGGGAGCTTGGTCCGCAGATTCTGTGGTTGCAGGCTGCTTGTCTGAGCTCTCTCTCTTGGGCGAAGGTTCTTGGGCGATAGCGCGTTGCGATGTGAAAAGCGCCATCGTTGCTATTGCCAAGAGGGTTGAAAGAGGTGGATTAACCATAGGTGTCTCTAGCAAGCGGTCACCCTGGGGATCAAGCGATTTGTTGACGCGAAGTCTACCCAGGGACTACGGCTGCATAGGACATAGCCCAAAGTGCGCTGGAGCCGTGCCCGCTAGATGGCCTAACGAGGCGACTACCTTCCAGAGAATGGTGCGTTGGATGCCTGGAGGGAGGGCTGTTCCACTCCAGGCCAGCGCCCAAGCCTCCTGCGCAGCCTGCTGGAAAGAGGGAGTTGCGCGGGCGCATGATGGTCTAACCCCAGGGTTCACTTCTGTTGCGCTGGGGCGTCCCTGGTTCGCACGGCGTGAGGAATCCCGGGGATCAGGTCAACTCGGCTTGACCTTGGGGTTAGTGCTCGGTCTTTGTTGGGCAGGGTAGGCCGATCGACCGGTGTGCATGGGAAGCTGTGAATGAAAAGAGCTGTCATCGATTCAAAAGTTACGCTCTGCATGCTCGCATTTGCCGCATGTGGGCGGGCGTGCACCGGTGGTTTTGAGGCCGATGGCGGCCGCGACTCAGGAGGCGATGGCGCGATGATTGTTCAGGCAATTTCCGCAGGCCATCACCACACCTGCGCAGTAGTGAGCGGTGGGGCTCGGTGCTGGGGTTGGAACAGGCAAGGGAGACTCGGAGGCGGGGCTGGCAGGAGCGGCAGCACTCCTTTCCAGCCAACTCCGGTACAGGTGGTCGGCCTCACCTCCGGAGTGACTTCCATTTCCGCTGGCATTGCCCAAAGCGATGGTCGTGACGACGCCCGCACTTGCGCGATAGTGAACGGTGCGGCGCGCTGTTGGGGAGTCAACGATTTCGGGCAGCTGGGAGATGGGACCACCACTGAGCGAGGGACTCCGGTGCAGGTAGCTGGCCTCACGTCGCGCGTGACGTCAATCTCCTCAGGCGGTACCCATACTTGCGCCATAGTGAACGGAGGGGCGCGCTGCTGGGCAGTCAATGACTACGGACAGCTCGGAGACGGGAGCATCACGAATACGGACCGCGGTGCGCCGGTGCAGGTAGTGGGCCTCACCTCTGGCGTGACATCAATCTCCGCTGGCGGTGCTCACGCCTGCGCAATTGTCGCTGGTGGGGCGCGCTGCTGGGGAAGCAATAGTTTCGGGAAACTTGGCGACGGGACCAGCGCAAATCGCAACACTCCTGTACAGGTAGTGGGCCTCACCTCTGGCGTGACATCAATCTCCGCTGGCTCCTACCACGCCTGCGCGATCGTCGACGGCGGGGCGCGCTGCTGGGGGAACAACGAGGACGGGGAACTCGGCGACGGGACCAGCGCAAGTCGCAACACTCCTGTACAGGTAGTGGGCCTCACCTCGGGAGTGACGGGGATTGCCGTTGGCGCTATGCACACCTGTGCAATAGTGAACGGCGGGGCACGTTGCTGGGGAAACAACAACTTGGGAGAACTCGGGGACGGGACCGTGACGAACCGGAGCACTCCGGTGCAGGTAGTCGGCCTCGCCGCCGGAGTGACGTCAATTACCGCTGGCCATTACGACACCTGCGCAATTGTGAACGGAGGGGCGCGCTGCTGGGGGAGCAATGGCTACGGGCAGCTCGGGGACGGGACAACCACTGAGCGCAGAACTCCAGTCGCCGTCGCATTCCCTACGCCCTGAGTGCGTCGCATCAGCGGTTCATTGCGGCAGTGTCTATAGGAGGCCAATCCGGCTAGCAATTCCCTAAATGGCGGGGCTGTTTGGGCCCAAGCAGGCCGAGAGCGACGAGGAGAATTGATGCAGGCGCTGGCCGAAATGGGGTTGAGAATGGCAAGAGCGCCGCTGTGTAAGGCGTTGGCCCGTCCGCGTTCGACGTTTTACCGTTCTCTCCAGTCTCAAGAGCCTCATGCTCGCCCACCGGCAAAACGGGCCTCGTCGAATTCAGAGAAAGAAGAAATCAGTTGCGTCGCCGAAACTATCCTGCCCAGAGCTTCTGCAGAAGGCCCAAATCAGCTCTGGAGTTGGGACATTATCAAACTCATGGGGCCAGCTACATGGACCTACTTCTGCCTCTACGTCATTTTAGACGTCTTCAGTCGCTCCGTCGTGATTTCCTGGCGCAGCTCTAAACGCTCTGTCTCGACTCTTCGAGCGCGACACTGCCGGCCAAACTCCTTCGGGTTGGCACCAAAACAGACGCCTGAAGACAGCGCAGTGCTTTGCCTCCTGTTGGCTTCTTGATTCGACTTGTGGGTGCGCAAAGCTGTTGCTACAGGGCCATTCATAAGTGCACTCCAAGAGCCTCATGTTGAGCATTTCTAAGGGTTGGCGGTGGCTGCCTGCCGCCATGGTGGCGCTGGGCGTCTTTGGGTGTCGATCACTGCCCCGCTCAAATGAAGTCTTGTTCGGAAGACCGAACGCAAAGACAGGCTTGACGAAGGAAGCGTGTCAGCCACGTTGCTCTCAATCTTGTCGCGACGGTAAGACCGGCTGGCAAGCCCCAGAATACAGTGATTCAGACATTGCCAAGCTGGGCAGCTTTGTGCTTGTGAACCCGCCGAGCGCTCTTGCTGGCGACCCTTATGAAACGATGCTGACCGATCAGGCCCCATCCGATGGCTCAAGAGAACAAAACGTCTGTGCAGTAGTTCGCGAATCTCCCAATTCAAAGCGCTATCGCCTCAAAACATTCGCGTCGAGGGCTGAAGCGGGGGCGGTTGCGGCCATCACCACCCACTTTGGGGCTTGTGGCGCCTGCTCATCGCTGAAAGATCTTTCTGTCTACTTGTCTCAAAATGATCTGGTCGCCCCTGTTCGTAGCTGCGCTCTTCACAACGCCACTTCGCACGAAGACAATGTTCAATGTTTGCTCATGCTTGGATTTACGAGGCCCTGCGCCGAAATCTGGGCCTACAATTCTCGCAACACCCGCCGACACTGTCTCTTTTCTTGTTTGCTCAACATTTGGAGCTCCTACCACGATAACGATCATAGTTTAAACGCCTGTCTCGCCTGCGATGAACGCGAAAGCGGGCCCGTGTTCAAGGCCGTTGCCGGTCGAACACGCAGAAATACCGGCACCCCAAACGCCATCTGCAGACCCAGCTCAGAAGTTCAGCCGCTCGTCCATCAATACGGGCCTTAAAAAGAATGCTTTCGAGGGCGAGAATGCTGCCCGCTTGTCACAGGCTCTCAACACGTTCTTTGAGCGTCGGTCGAAAGACCATGGCGCTGCCCCCAGGAGGGTGAATTCGCACTATCAGTCGAGCCCAATCGTCAACGCACCGCTCGCTTCTTGAATGAAGGGGTTCCATTTGGGGTACTCTGCAAATGCCGTCAAAACTGACCAGATCTGCTCAGGGGTGCTTCGAATGCTGATTTCAGTTTGCAGGTGACTTTTCATGCGCGGTTGCTCCTGTGAGAGGTTGGATCATTTGAGGTGCGAGTCGTTGCCACGCACCTGAGCTCAGGCAAGTCCCAGAAGAATGCAATGACTCCATGTTGTCTGTTTCTTAGAAGTCGTTTGTATTCATTCTTTCAACGCCTCTATGCTCGCATCATGGGGCGCGGCCTCTTCTGCAGCATAAGATGGCGGAGCTGTTTGGGCCCAAGCAGGCCGAGAGCGACGAAGAGAATTGATGCAGGCGGTGGCCGAAATGGGGTTGAGAATGGCAAGAGCGCCGCTGTGTAAGGCGTTGGCCATTCCGCGTTCGGCGTTTAACCGTTCTATGCAGTCTCATGCTCGCCCACCGGCAAACGGGCCTTGTCGAATTCAGAGAAAGCGGTGGTATTAGAAGCGCTCGACGGAGCGCGGTTTCTCGACGTTGCGGCAGTGTTTGTAGGAGGCCAATCTGGCTAACAATTCCTTGAAGACTCATGGAAGCGCATTTTGAGGTTTGGCATTGTGGTTGAACTTCCTCTCGGCGTCCATTGGCACCGAGAAGAAATCCCATCTGTCTAGCGAAGAGGAAAGGCGACGGCGACCGGACGACTGGCTACGCCAGCGTCGCCACCGTTTCCAAGCTGCCCGTTTGCGTTGTCACCCCAGCAGTACGCACCGCCGTCCGCAATCGCACAAGTATAGTACGAGCCAGCTGAGATCGCCGTCACGCTGGAGGGAAGTCCGGCTACTGAACAGGGAATAAATTGGAGGTAGCAGAAAATGAATTGGGTCCGAACAGGGACCTCCGATGTGCGTCTTTGTGGCTACGCATCGGAGAGGCCAACTGGCGTAGTGCCGTTGGGAGTCGGACCAGCTCCTACATGACAAAGGAGCTGGCTTATGCAGGAGAAGCCGACGGCCTGTAAGGTGAAGGCCGATGGCGCGAAGGCCGCGAGGCGTTCCGATTGCGATGATGCGTCGTCGGCGCGGGTTTGCAGCTCGTCAAAATGTGCCCGGCGACCAATCGCTGAATCGGGGTGATTCCTGCGTTGTCCCATCGAAGCATTGGCGCTGCTCCGCTCGCGCCGCTGTGCGTCGCGTCGCTTCAATTGCCGCCGTCCCAATGAGCGATGACTCCTTGGTCGCCTACGGCCCATACATCGGTGGAGCTGCTTCCCCACACGCCTTTGAAGTCAGGCATGTCCTGTATCGCGTTGGTGGCCTTCCAACTGGTTCCATCCCAGTGGAAGGCCGGGATGGAGCCAAAGCCGACCGCCGCCCATATATCGTTTGGTCCACTTCCCCAGATGTCATAAATGAATTGCCCTTTCCCCATGCCGTATGTAGTCCAAACAGCTCCATTCCAATGCAGAATTATGCCGCTCAAATCCTTCCAGATGCGACCTACACCGACCATCCACACATCGTTTGATCCACTTCCCCAGACTCCGTGAAACTCGACGTATCCCGGTGGGTCCACAACGTTCCAGGTCGTGCCATCCCAATGGCATATGCGGTATAGACCGACTGCCCAGATGTCATTGGCGCTACTTCCCCAAATGCTATTTAGTGAACTTCGGCAGACTGCATCCTTGTCGTAGTCTACAGCAGTCCATTGCCCTCCATCCCAATGCACAATATCCGCGGGTGGACCGACTGCCCATGCGTTCGATTCGCTGGTTCCCCATGCCGCAGCAAGTGAACCGGACGTCCCTGAATCAAAGCGAGCCCATTGGCCGCCGTCCCAGTGGTGGATTGTGCTGCCACCCCCCCAGACGTCGTTCGGCCCGCTCCCCCATCTCCCCGATTGGAATCCGAAGCCTTCGTTCATCCCGGAGTCCACCGGAGTCCACGCGCCTCCATCCCAGTGGAGGACTACGCCCCTGCCGACCGCCCACACATCTGTAGCACTGCTCCCCCATACGCTCTCAAGGGTCACCGATGTCCCAGAATCGAAGAGGGTCCATGTCCCGCTGCTGCAGGCGACAGCACAAAACGCTAACGCGAGAGCGAAAGGTCGAAGTCGCCAACGGAGTGACTGCAGTAGCAAGCCATACTTGGCACGTA
>JBGSMZ010000073.1:0-12785 GCA_041739845.1 Myxococcaceae bacterium | reverse complement strand
GCCCGAGGCTATGCGAACCACAAGTTTTGCTTCTGAAGGGAGGTGAAAGCGCCGGTTTGGGAGCGCTGCCAAGAGCGCGTCGCGCTTTGGCAGTGCGCGCGCATCAAACGCAAAGGCCAGCCGACCGTCTCCCGCATCGAGGGACACGGCGCCCATGCGAACGAGCTGGCGCTTGAGGATCGCCAGGGCAAAGAGAAATTCTGCCTCTTGAGGAAGCTCGCCATAGCGGTCGATAACCTCGATGCGGAGGTCTGCGATTTCTGGCGCCCTCGCGAGACTCGCCAAGCGCTTGTAGAGGAGCAGGCGTTGACGGACGTCGGGAATGAACGCCTCGGGGAACAAGGCAGCCAGTGGAATGCGGACCTCCGGCTCGATTTCCTTTCGCAATGGCGCACCCTGCACCTGGGCGACCGCCTCTTCCAGGAGTTCGGCGTACAGCTCGAAGCCAACGGCCTCGATGCTCCCGGATTGCTCCCGGCCGAGGAGGGAGCCAGCACCGCGAATCTCAAGGTCGTGGGAGGCGATGCTGAAGCCCGCGCCCAGTTCCGAGAACGCCTGAAGAACGTCGAGGCGCTTCTCCGCATCGCGCGTCATCGTTCGCTCCAGGGGAGCGAGGAGATACGCGTAAGCGCGCTCGTGCGAGCGGCCCACGCGCCCGCGCAATTGGTAGAGCTGGGCGAGCCCAAATTCATCGGCGCGATTGACGATGAGCGTATTGGCATTGGAAATATCAAGGCCGCTTTCGATGATGCTCGTCGCGAGGAGAACTTGCGCACGCTTCTCGACGAACTCGCGCATCACCTTCTCGAGCTTTCCATCGGCCATCTGCCCGTGGGCAACGACAATCGAAACGTTGGGGAGTAGGCGATGGAGCATTTTCTCCATTGCTCCCAAGGACTGGACTCTGTTGTGGACGAAGAATACTTGGCCGCCCCTCGAGAGCTCGCGTGCAATGGCCTCCTTGATTTGGCTCTCATCGAACTTGGCGACGAAAGTTCGAATCGCCTTGCGATCCACCGGTGGGGTCGCAATGAGCGAGAGATCGCGCAGACCGCTCAAGGCCATATTGAGCGTTCGTGGAATCGGCGTCGCGCTCATCGTCAAGACGTCGACGGTCGTCTTCAGTCGCTTGATCGCCTCTTTCTGCTTCACCCCAAACTTTTGCTCCTCATCGAGTACCAAGAGTCCTAAGTCTTTGAAGCCGACCTCCGGGTTCAGCATCGCGTGGGTGCCGATCAAGACGTCTAGCGTTCCGTGGCGCGCACGCGCCAGCGTCGCTTCGACCTCCTTGGAGCTGCGAAGGGAACTCACGACATCAACGAGGATTGGGTATCCGGCATAGCGGCTCTTGAACGAAGCGAGATGTTGATGCGCCAGGAGTGTTGTTGGAACCAGTACGGCCACTTGCTTCTTGCCTTGAACGGCAAGGAAGGCCGCGCGCATGGCAACTTCGGTCTTGCCGTAGCCAACATCGCCACATACCAGCCGATCCATCGCGGTGGGCCGCTGCATGTCGTTGACCACTTCGTCGATGGCGCGCTGTTGGTCCGGCGTTTCTTCAAAAGGGAAGTCCGCGCAGAACTGGGCAAAATAGGCATCGGGCTTTGGAAATGGGAAGCCTGGGTGCGCTTTCCGCTCGGCGTAGAGCCGAACGAGTTCGGCGGCCATCTTGAGCAGCTGGTCCTTGACGTGGCTCTTGCGCTTCTCAAAGTTCCGCCCGCCCAGTCGATCGAGCGCGATCTTGTCGGGGTCGCCACCGACAAACTTGGAAATGCGTTGCAGGCGGCCGACTGGGAGGTACATGCGATCCGCAGCACCGAAAGCGAGCAGCAAAAACTCGCCCAAAATTCCACCCAACTCCAGTGTTGCAAGTCCGTCAAAGCGACAGACCCCGAAATCTGAATGGACGCAGAGGTCACCGACCTTGAGGTCCTTGAAGCTTGCCGCGGCGTCACGCTGGGTGACCCTCCGTCCGCGCAAGGGAGGCCGCCCCTTCGGTCCAAAAATGTCAGCAGCCGAAATCACTGCCAAGCCCGAGTGTGGATCTACAAACCCGCTCGAAAGGTGCGCGGGAACCAAATGGAGGGCGGTCGTCGGCACCAGCGCAGCCAACGAAGGCAAGTCTCCCGGATGTGAAACTTGCGGCACGGCGCGGACGTCGAGGAGCGAGCGCAGTCTGTCGACGCCGCCGCGCGAACCGCAGGCGGCAACGCAAACGAGCCCTTGGTCGCGCCAGCGGTTGATTGCGCTCACCAGAGGGGTAAGGGCTCCTCGCTCTCCGTGGTGATCGCGAATTGCGTGTCGCAAGGCTCCGGTTGCCTCGATTTCAAAGCGAACGGTAGGTGCCGTTCCGTCGTCGAGAACGAGGCCGCCGCCTTCGATCCGGCGAAGCGCTGCGAGCTGCTCGCGCACTTGCTCTTCGGTGAGCAAGTGCGCGGCCGGGGGGAGTGAAAGTTCTTCGCGTGCGACCGAATGCCGGTAGCTTTCCTTGGCTTCGGCGTCGAGTGCTTCAAGAGCGCGCGCTTGTGCGGTCGGTTCATCGACCCAGGCGAGTGGATTCGCGCACCAAGCGCCCAGGTATTCAAAGACGCTATCGAGGCCGCCCTCGAAGAACCCAGGCAACAAGCCCTCAAGCCCGGTCACCGAAAGTTGCTCCTGCACCTGCTCGCTGAGCGCGCGCACGCGCACTGAGGGAATCGTCGCAGCTTCAGCGGCGTCGCGAATGGCCTGCAATGCATGCGCTTTGGTCGCTGGCGAAATGAAAAGTTCGCGCGCGGGAAAGAGTTCGAGGTTGGCAACTTCACCCTCGGTGCGCTGACTCCGGGGATCGAAAGCGCGGATCGATTCGAGCGTATCTCCAAAAAATTCAAGGCGCACGGGAGTATCGAGGGCGGGAGAAAAGACATCGACCCGATCTCCGCGAACGCTAAAAGAACCGCGGTCCTCCACCAACGGGACATTGCGAAAGCCGAGTTCTGCCAGGCGAGCGGCAATCGTATCTCGCCCCACTTCGTCGCCGGGAGTCACGAGAGTAAAAAGGGCGCGCATTGCGCGTAACGGGACGACTTTGCGAGCGAGCGTTCTCACCGAGACGACGACAGCATCCGGAGGATTGGGGGAAAGGAGCCTTCGAAGCCCGGCCATGCGATCCATGGCGATGTCTGCAGCGGGAGTGAGATCATCCCACGCCAGGACTTCGTCCGCCGGGATGTAGAGCGCGCGGGGTGCATTTCCATTAGCGCCGAGAAAAAACGCCAGATCCTGGGCCAGGGATTCGGCTTTGTCCTCATCGGCGGTAATGCAAAGGAGTCCGGTGCCAAACCGTTGCGCAAGGTGCATGAGGTGCCATGCGGCTGCCGCACCCCCAAGCCCGGTGGTCCGAACGAGTCGGCATCCGCGCGCCAGGTGCTCGGCGACAGTGCGAGGAGACGAATTTTCCATCGGGGCTGGTTGGCTAGAGAAAGTAGCTCTTTGAGTCAACCCGTCCAATCGTATCCGACCCTTCTTCTGGACCGTGGTAGACGGCGGTCGTGGTTCCTAGAGCAATCAAGGATTCCCGCGCCCGCTCGGCGATCAGGTATGGCACGTGATGCGCAGAATTCTTCCGGGAGTTCCATATCCCTTGGGTGCGACTTTTGATGGTCGAGGAACCAATTTTGCCCTCTACTCGGAAAATGCGACGGCGGTTTGGCTGAGCTTTTTTTCGCCTGAAGACCCGTCTCAAGAAATGGTGTCCCTCGAGCTTCGGGATTGCACGCAGCGGGTGTTCCACGGCTACGTGCCCGAAATTGCTCCGGGAGCCTTGTATGGCTACCGCGTTCACGGACCATGGGCCCCGGAGCGCGGCCACCGATTCAACGCCAACCGCTTGCTCGTGGATCCGTATGCGCGAGCAATTTTCGGGAAGCCCGATTGGTCCGCGCCGCTCGTCGGCCATGTCACTGATCACACGAGCGAACGGATCCATCCGGGAGATTCGGCTCCAGGAGCACCGCGAGGCGTCGTCGTCGCCGACGCTTTTGATTGGAGCGGAGAAATTCGCCCCCAGATTCCGTGGCATCAGGCGATTGTCTACGAACTTCACGTCAAAGGTTTCACGGCCCTTCATCCGGACATCCCGCCAGAGGATCGAGGAACGTTCGCGGGCCTCGCCCATCCTCGCGCTATCGCCCACCTGCAGGAGCTCGGCGTCACTTCCGTCGAGCTGATGCCCGTGCAGGAGTCGGTTTCTGAGGGTTTCCTTCTCGATCGGGGCCTCACCAACTATTGGGGGTACAGCACCCTGGGTTTTTTCGCCCCGGACCAGCGCTTTTCGTCCTCTGGAGGACGCGGCGGTCAGGTCGAAGAATTCAAGCGTATGGTGAAGGCGCTCCACCATGCAGGTATCGAGGTCATCCTCGATGTCGTCTACAATCACAGCTGCGAGGGTACGCAGTTGGGGCCGACGCTCTCTCTTCGCGGCATCGACAATAGCACCTACTATTGGCTCGATGAGAGCGACCGCTCGCGCTACGTCGACTTCACCGGTTGCGGCAATTCAATGAATCTGACCAACCCGCAGACGCTGAGACTCGTCAACGATTCACTTCGGTATTGGGTCAACGAAATGCACGTCGATGGCTTTCGATTCGACCTCGCCCCCACGCTCGCCCGCAATAGCAAAGAAGAATTTGATTCGCGATCTGCCTGGCTGATGTCGCTGCAACAGGACCCGGTGCTCTCGCGCGTCAAATTGATAGCCGAGCCTTGGGACGTTGGCCCTCATGGCTATCGCCTCGGCGGATTTCCGTCCCCCATGGCTGAGTGGAATGATCGCTTTCGCTCAACTGTTCGACGGTTCTGGCGCGGCGACGGCGAGCAATTGCCGGACCTTGGCTACCGTCTCACTGGGAGTTCGGATTTCTTTAAGAGTTCAGGACGTGCTCCGAGTGCTTCGGTGAATTTCGTGACCTGCCATGATGGGTTCACGTTGAACGACCTGGTCAGCTACCAAAGCAAACACAATGATGCGAACCGAGAGGGCGGCCATGACGGCGCCGACGACAACCAATCGGCAAATTGGGGGTTCGAAGGGGAAACAGAAGATGCGGAGATTTTAAATCTTCGCGATCGCATCGCGCGCAATCTGCTGGCGACACTCTTCTTGTCAATAGGGACTCCCATGCTCCTCATGGGCGATGAGTTTCTGCGAACGCAACGTGGCAACAACAACGCGTACTGTCAGGACAATGAGACGTCCTGGATGCCCTGGGTGCACTCCAAACGCTCCCTGGCGCAATTTGCCTTCGTTCGCCAATGCATTGCATTGCGCAAGTCCCAAGCTGTGCTTCAGCGGCGACATTTCTTTCGCGGTGTTGCACTCGCCGATTCGCGCTCTCGCGATCTCGTATGGTTCCACCCAAGCGGAAGGGAAATGGTCGGGCAAGATTGGTACGACGAGAAGCGCAATTGTCTGGCGATGCTCTTAGATGGCGGCGCGTTGAGCGAACGCTCACCGGATGGCGCCCCAATCAGTGGCGACACGCTGCTCATTTACCTCAACGCCCACGATGCGGCCGTCGAGGCGATCCTCCCGAGCAAACAAGTGGGCAGCCGCTGGGAGCTTCATCTCGATTCCAGCGGTGCGTCTCCCTCTGACCGCTGGATTACGGCCGATGCGCTCACCATCCCCCCCCGGGCGATCCAAGTGCTTCGCCTCGATTTGCCGCGTGAAGCTCAAGGCGCCTAGGAGGAACCGTGCATTGGCTTGCATTCATGGTTGGCGTGGTCGTCCTTGTCGCCCTCGACCTGCTCTCAAATCGAGGCAAGAAGATGACGTTCAAGCGGTCCCTCGCTTGGACCTGCGTGTGGCTCGCGCTGTCTTTGGGGCTCGGCGGCGTCATCCACTGGAGAGAAGGGGCAGCATCGTCGATTCCATTCTTCACCGCTTTTGTCGTCGAATACGCACTTTCGATAGACAATCTCTTTGTCTTTGTTCTGATCTTCCGCGGCTTCCGCGTCATCCCGGAAGCTCAACACAAACTCTTGTATTGGGGAATCGCCGGCGCGCTCGTCTTCCGCTTCGCGCTGATTGCCGCCGGCGTTGGGTTGGTGAAGCAGTTCGCGTGGGTTCTGTATGTCCTTGGCGGCGTCCTCCTCTTCACCGGAGTGCGGCTCGCGTTTTCGAAGGAAGCAGAAGCGGACCGCCCCGTCGACGGAGCGGTGGTGAGATTTGCGCAGCGGTACTTGCGCATGGCAAGGCAAGACCATGCGCTAAAGTTCTTTGCGCGCGAAGATGGTCGCCTGGTCGCCACAAAGCTCTTTCTCGTGCTTCTCGTGATCGAGACGACGGACATCATGTTCGCCGTCGATTCGATTCCGGCGGTGCTAGGCATCAGCCAAGACACATTCATCGTATTTGCTTCAAACGCATGTGCTGTCTTGGGGTTGCGCTCGCTGTATTTTTTGGTGAGCGAATTATTGGGCCGGCTTACCTATCTCAAAGTTGGCCTTGCGATTGTCCTCTCCTTCGTGGGGTTCAAGATTATTGCAGAAACGGCATTTCCTGCGGTTCTTGGCCCGTTTCACACGCAAATCCTCGTCGGCTCCTTAGGATTTGTCGTGCTCACGCTGACGACGACCATCTTGCTGTCCCTTTGGCTGGGGCCGACGAGGGGCGACGTCGACACGCGCGAACCCGGCGCTTGACAAGCGGCGAACAGCTCGACGCCGCCGGCGCCGGTAGGCTATGGGGCTGCGCGTCATGACCCTCGAGATTGCACGAGAGACCGCGCGGCGACGCACCTTCGCAATTATTTCCCATCCGGATGCTGGAAAGACGACGCTCACGGAAAAGCTTCTCCTCTACGGTGGAGCAATCCATCTGGCCGGGAGCGTGAAGGCTCGGCGCGCCAAGCGGTACGCGACCAGCGACTGGATGGCCATCGAGAAGGAGCGCGGAATCTCGGTGACGAGCTCGGTGCTGCAGTTCGAATACCAGGGGTTTTCTATCAACCTGCTGGACACTCCTGGCCATCAAGATTTTAGCGAGGACACCTACCGTACGCTCGCCGCCGCAGACGCAGCGGTGATGCTGATCGACGCAGCAAAGGGAGTTGAGCCGCAGACGATCAAGCTTTTCCAAGTATGCAGGTTGCGCGGAATCCCCATTTTCACGTTCGCCAACAAGCTCGACAGGTACGGGCGCGCGCCGCTGGACTTGATGGATGAAATTGAGAAAGTCCTGGGAATTCGCGCGTATCCGATGAATTGGCCGGTGGGCTCTGGACCCGAGTTTCGCGGCGTCGTTGAACGATCGACCAAGAGACTCTTGGTATTTGCAAGTGCATCACACGGGCAAGCGGAGGCAATCGAGCGCGCATTGCCTCTCGATGGCGAGGAGGCACTCGCGCTCATCGGTGCCGCTGAATTGGAGAAGCTCCATGAAGAACTGGCACTCCTAGACGGGGGCGGAGATGCGTTCTCCGAAGAGAGGATTCGGGAAGGGAAGCTCTCTCCGATGTTCTTTGGCTCGGCGATGACCAATTTTGGTGTCCGCGCATTTCTTGATTCCTTCCTTCGCCTCGCCCCTGCGCCGATGGGGAGACCGGGAGAGAAGGAATTCGTGGAGCCGAACTCTCCTGGACTCTCGGGGTTTGTCTTTAAGATTCAAGCAAACATGGATCCTGCGCATCGCGACAGGATTGCATTCCTGCGGGTGGTAAGTGGTCACTACGTCAAGGGGATGAATGCCTTTCACCACCGCCTCGGCAAGCAGGTTCGCCTCGCGAAGCCGACGCAGTTCATGGCTGCGGAGCGCACCCAAATAGAAGACGCCTGGCCCGGCGACGTCATTGGACTTTTCGATCCCGGTATCTTCCGCATCGGCGACACGCTCAGCGAGCGCCCGGAGGTCGCATTTGATTGCGTCCCCCGATTTAGTCCTGAACACTTCGCAGTCGTTCGGACGCGCGATCCGCTCAAGCGAAAGCAAATGGAAAAGGGCCTTGAACAGCTCGCAGAAGAGGGGACGATTCAGATTTTCCAGCAGCTCCAAATGGGGATGAAGGACCCGATCGCCGGCGTCGTGGGAGCCCTTCAATTCGAAGTTCTCGCCTACCGAATGCAGCACGAATACGGGGCCGATATCGTGCTGGACCGATTGCCGTTTACCCAGGCGCGATGGGTCAGGGGAGATGGCTTTGATGCCAAGACATTTGACTGGGAGGGCAATCGTCTCACCGTCGAAGATCGGGACGGCGCTCCCCTGGTACTCTTTCGCGACGATTGGGCGCTTGCGCACGCCAACGAAAAGCATCCCACGCTTCAGTTCATCGACCACGCTCCGCAGCGAAGACCTCGCCGCTTCGACCTGCGCGCCTAAGCAGTGGTCACTCGAGCGCGCGCCACATGTACCAACTTGCGACGCCGCGAAAAGGTTTCCAAGCCTCCGCATGGGCCGCGAGCTGTTTCTTCGTTGCCATCGGGTCGTGGCCATAGACGAGGCTAAAGCCCTTCCGCACACCAAAATCCTCAACCGGGAGCACATCCAGCCGGCCTAAATCGAAAAGCAGCATCATTTGCACAGTCCACGGACCAACGCCGCGAACGGTCGTGAGCCGCTCAAGAATGTCGTCGTCTCCCAAGGTGTGCAAGGTGCGCGCAGGGGGAACGGTGCCGTCTAGCGTGCGCTTCGCCAGGTCAACGATTGCGAGAGCCTTTGCGCGAGAGAGGCCGCACGCTCGCAGCGCCGGCATTCGCGCTTTTGCCATCACTTCCGGCTTCGGAAACCCATTCTCACCAAACGTGCCGATCACTCTCCCCAGAATCGTCTTGGCGGCTTTTCCGTGAAGCTGCTGGTGCGTAATCGCTGAGAGGAGCGCCTCGAAGGGTTTGAAGCGGGTCGATTTTTCGATGCGGCAACGGCCCGATTTGGAGATCAGCTCTTTGAGTTTTGGATCCGACCTCTGAAGGAAGCGTTCGGCGCTCCGAAGTTGTCGCTCAAAGGGAGAAGCCTTCGCCATGATCAGTGGATCGCGGCCACGAGGGCTTCGACGGATTGTCGCGCGTCACCGAATAGCATTCGGGAGTTCTCCAAGCCAAAGAGCGGGTTGTCGATGCCAGCGTATCCTGCTGCCATACCACGCTTTAGGATGACGACCATGCGCGCCTTCCAGACTTCAAGGACGGGCATGCCGTAGATGCTCGAGGAGGGATCAGTCAGCGCAGAAGGGTTCACGATGTCGTTTGCACCGATGACGAGCACCACGTCGGTGCTCGAAAAGTCTTGGTTGATTTGTTCCATTTCGAGAACGATTTTGTAGGGGACTCCCGCCTCGGCGAGCAAAACGTTCATATGCCCCGGAAGGCGCCCCGCTACCGGGTGAATCGCAAAGCGCACCGTGATTCCCCGTTCACGCAGGGTCGTCGAGAGCTGCTTCACCGCCGCTTGGGCGCGAGATACGGCCATGCCATAGCCAGGAACAATGATGACTTGTTTTGACTGAGCAAGTCTGCGGCCCAGCTCCGGAGGCGTGATTTCATGAATGGTTCCGCTGTCCGCGGAATCGCCGGAAGAGAGGCTCGGTTTGGAATCTCCCGTTCCGAATCCCCCAAAGACAACGTTCAACATCGACCGGTTCATGGCGCGGCACATGATGATCGACAAAATCGTACCCGACGAGCCGACCAGAGCGCCGGTCACGATCAAGAGGTCGTTGCCCAGCATGAAGCCCGCAGCCGCTGCAGCCCAGCCTGAAAAACTGTTGAGCAGGGACACGACGACGGGCATGTCCGCACCACCTATCGCCATCACCATCAGCACTCCCGCTGCGCCAGCCAAGGCGGACATTCCGAGGAGGTAGGAGAGGGCGAGCGGCTGGGCAGCCGCCAAGAACGGGTAGGCGAGCCCGGCGATGCCTGCCACGATCGCAATATTGAGCAAGTGCCGTCCGGGCAGGAGCAGAGGCTTTCCCGTGATCGCGCCCCGAAGTTTCCCCCAAGCGATGATGCTTCCGGTGAGCGTGAGCGCTCCGACGGCTACGCCCACCCAAATTTCGACCAAATGCACGGTGCGTCCAGCCGTGGTCTGCACCACTTCTGGGGGAGAAAGGTAGGTTGAGACTCCAACCAGCACCGCCGCTAAGCCGACGAAACTATGGAGGAGGGCGACCAATTCGGGCACTCCCGTCATCTCAACGCGGCGCGCAAGTACTTGTCCTATGACCGCTCCGATAGTCGCCGCACTCAACATGATCGCCAACCCTGTCGACCGGCCTTCCCCAGGATTTTGAATCACCCATCCAACGACCGCCACTGCGACTGCCAACAACATTCCGAGGCTTCCCGAGATGTTCCCGTTGATCGCCGTTTCCTGCTTAGAGAGGCCTCCAAGAGCGCGGATGAACAGCACGCCGGCCGCGAGATAGAGGGCGATGGTAGCTCCCCCAGTCATGGCGCACCTCCGATGGTTGGAGGGAGTGATCGCGCTCCGGTCTGAAACATTCGAAGCATCCGCTGCGTTACCGAAAAACCGCCAGAGATGTTGATCGAAGCAAAAAGAATCGCGGCCCCGGCGAGGAGCGTTCCCAAGTTGGCGCTGACACCAATTTGGAGAATTCCTCCGACAACAATGATTCCCGAAATGGCATTGGTGACGCTCATCAGGGGTGTGTGCAATGCGGGTTTCACAGACCAGATGACCTGCCAACCGATGAAGCATGCGAGCACAAAAACCGTCGAGTGTTGAAGGAAATCCGGGGGAGCAAATCGCCCCAGAAGGAAGAGCACCACCAAAGCCACAATCCCCCCAACGGTCGAGCCCCAAGCAACGCGGGTCGGAGAGGTGAGATGGTTTTGCGCTGGTCTTGCGCTTGGCAAGGGAAGGACGCGCTTTTCTGTGACCGGGGGAGAGGCGGGGAGAGGGGGAAGCTCCTTTCCATGCACCAACAGCAGCGCTGGACGAAGGACCTCGTTCGCCGGATCCACCACGAGGGTATCGGCTTTTCCAAGCTCTTGCGCGAGGTTGGCGATGTTGTTCGAAAAGAGCCGCGATGCGGTGACTGCCATTCTGCTTGGAAGGTCCGTGTAGCCGATGATCTGCACGCCATGGTGGAGGACGACGGCGCCGGGCGTCGTTAGCTCGCAATTGCCGCCTTGCTCGGCGGCCATGTCGACGATCACCGAACCGGGCGCCATGGCTTCGACCGCATCCCGCTGTACCAACTTCGGTGCAGTCGCCCCTGGCACCAGCGCGGTTGTGATGATGACGTCGACTTCGCTCGCTTGCGCCCGAAAGAGCGCCATCTCGGCTGCAATATATTCTGGGCTCATGACTTTCGCGTAGCCACCCTGACCCTCGCCACTCTCTTTGGCGGCGACCTCAAGGAAGGAAGCTCCCAGCGATTCGACCTGCTCGCGCGCCGCTGCGCGGGTGTCAAAGGCGCGAACTTCAGCCCCCATCGACCTGGCGGCCCCAATAGCGGCCAACCCGGCGACGCCCGCCCCGATGATTAAGAAGCGAGCGGGACGGCTCGAGCCAGCTGCGGTCACCTGACCTCCCGCGAAGCCCTGGAAAAGTCCGAGGGCTTCGATGACGGCGCGATAGCCCGCCAAGTTGCCCATCGAGCTAAGCACATCCATTTTCTGGGCGCGGGTGATCCTGGGAATCCTCTCCAGCGCCAAAGGCGTCGCTCGTCGCCCCTTGAGGGCTTCGAGGAGTCCGGGGTTGCGCTCTGGTTGGATGAGCGAAACGAGGAGCGCTCCCTCGTGAAGGCGCGCGGCTTCGGCAAGCGTGGGGGGGCGGATCTTGAACACAGCGTTTGCCCCGAGGTAGGCGTCGTCGACGAGGTTCGCACCAGCCTCCGTGTACTCCGCGTCGCTGATACCGGAACCCGCTCCCGCGCCGCGTTCGATCTGAACGAGAAGATTACGAACTCGAAGTTTGCCTACGGTCTCCGGAGTGGCGGCGACGCGCTTTTCACCAGGCAATACTTCCCTTGGGATTCCAATGAGGTCGGGCACCCCTCTCCCATACCTTCGACCTGGGCTAGCTCCAAGGGAGAGATTGCAAGGAAGTGCTCCACCGCGCGACGATCGCGCATCCGCCCTAGAGCATCGCCACGGGATCGACGTCGATGGTCACTTTGGTGGACCCGATGGCGCCCGCTGCGGCGGCCTCAACGGCAGCTACCAACGGAGTGAGTGCCGCATGCGTGGGGCCCTTCAAGACGAATTGCCACCGCGAATTTCCCTTGATGCGTCGAAGGGGAGCGGGGGTTGGCCCCAGCAGCGCTACATTTCTCATCGTCGAATCGTCGCGAAGAATCTTGAGGGCGGCCTTGGCAAGGTCCTTAGAAAGGCGCGCGACCTCTGAAGCCACTGGGCCTTCAATCCGCACCGCTACCAGGCGCGCGAAGGGGGGCCAGCGGAGCGCGCGGCGCCGTGACAGTTCAAGCTCCGAGAAGCCCGCAAAATCGCCGCGCACCATGGCAGCGATGGGAGCCGCCTCCGGATTGTAGCTTTGTACCAAGACCCGCCCCAAATCTTCTCCGCGCCCAGCGCGCCCTGCCACCTGGGTGAGGAGCTGGAAGGTTCGCTCGGCTGCGCGAAAGTCTGGAAGGGCAAGAGTCCCGTCGGCGAGGACCACGCAAACCAGCGTTACACCAGGGAAGTCGTGCCCTTTGGCGACCATTTGAGTTCCCACAAGGAGATCGAGTTCACGATTGGCGAAGCGGGTGAGTACGTCGGTGATGTCGGAAGCGTTCCTGGCTGCGTCTCTGTCGAGGCGAGCAATCCGAGCCATCGGA